>CAZZNG010000001.1:0-26316 GCA_964655505.1 uncultured Litorilinea sp.
CAGCCCGCCCATGAGCGACGGCTCGTTAAGGAACCAAGAAGACCGGACAATAGCTCATACGCAGCACCATCATACTAACACTGCCCAGCAGACGTTCGGCCATGCTTTCGCGCTTTTGGCTTCTGCTGCCCATGACGATCACGTCGGCCTGGTGGAGCTGCGCCAAGTCCAGGATTACCTGTGCCGGGTCCCCCTCGCGCAATTCCCCCTCCGCCTTGATGCCCACCTTGGTCAGCGCATCGACCGCATCGTCCACCACTTCTTGCGCCACCATGCGCAGGCTCTCGACCATTGCCCCATACTGTTCCGTCCACTCATAGACTGTCGGCACAGAATAAGCATGGACGACAATAACCTGGGCCTGGTTCGCGCGCGCCAAATGCTCGGCAAAGAGCAGCAACCGTTCCACCGTGGGCGAACCATCAGTCGCCATCAAAATTGTCTTAAACATATGCCTCCTATCACCCCGTCATCAAGATGCCCCCGTCGATGTTGATCGCCTGCCCGGTCATTGCCTGCGAATCCTTGGATGCCAGATAGACAGCCAGGGGAGCGATCTCCTCCGGCTCCAAGCGCCGCCCCATGGGTGTCATGGAGCGCTCCTGCTCCTCGAATGAGCGGCCCAGCCGATCCGCGTCATACTGCACCCGAATGTCATTGATCAGCGTCCGCACAGGACCAGGGCAAATCGCATTCACAGTGATGCCATTCTGCACCACCTCAGCCGCCAAGGTACGCGTCACGCCCAACAGCCCGTGTTTGCTCGCGGCATACGCCACCCCATGATACGAGGCAATCTTGCCATTGATCGACGCAACGTTGATGATGCGCCCATAGCTCGCCGTCAGCATGTCAGGCAGCACCCGCTTGCAGAGCAAGTACGGCACGGTCAAATTGACGTACATCATCTCATCCCAAAAATCATCGTCATAGTTGACCACCGGCTTCGGGTTAGCGCTGCTGCCAATGCCCGCGTTGTTCACCAGGATCTGGATCGGCCCCAACGCATCCTTGGCTGTATTGTAAATGCGATCCACCGCGTCCCGCTGCGTCAGGTCGGCCCCAATCGTCACACACCGGACACCCCGCGCCTCGGCTTCAGAAGCCAGCGAAGCCAACTCTTCTTCATTCCGTCCAGTGACGGCCAAGTTCGCCCCTTCCCCAGCAAAGGCCAACGCAATCGCACGACCAATGCCCTTCGTCGCGCCGGTAATCAGAGCCGTATTGCCTTGCAAACGCATTGAATCTCTCTCCCTTTATCGTCATGATAGTGAAATAAACGTGATTTGAAATAAGATGATAACAGCTTGTCAGAGATACCGGCCAAACCCCTCCCGCCGATACGCCACACCCGCCAAAGATTGACACACCCGCCCCACTCTCGTACGATAACCCCGTGTTCTCTGCCTACCGATGCATACCGGCTCGGTCCATGGCGCACCCAATCACATACCACAAGCGAAGGAATAGAACAGATGGAATATCGACTTCTGGGCAAGACCGGCGTCAAGGTCTCCAGCCTCTGCTTCGGCACCATGTCGTTCGGCGGCGATGCCGACGAAGAAACATCCGCAGCCCTCTACGCGACCTGTCGCGACGCGGGCATCAACTTCTTCGATACCGCCAACTCCTATGGCCGCGGCCGCTCCGAAACCATCCTGGGCAAGCTCATCCAGGGCCACCGCGATGAACTGGTCATCACCTCCAAAGTCGCCTCGGCTATGGGCGACGGCCCCAACGAGCGCGGCTTGGCGCGCCGCCACATCCGCCAACAGGTCGAAAACTCGCTGCGCCGCCTCAACACCGACCGCATTGACCTCTACTTCTGTCACCATTTTGACCCCAACACGCCCATTGAGGAAGTGCTGCGTGGTCTCGAAGACCTGGTGCGCGACGGCAAGATCCTCTATCCCGCGGTCAGCAACTGGTCAGCATGGCAGATTGCCCGCGCCGTCGGCATCAGTGAAGCACGCAACTGGACCCGCTTCGAGTGCATCCAACCCATGTATAATCTCGCCAAGCGCCAGGCCGAAGTCGAAATCCTGCCGCTGGCCCAGGCCGAACAAATCGGCGTCATCCCCTACAGTCCTCTCGGCGGCGGGCTGCTCACCGGCAAATACACCACTCAGAGCAAACCACAGCAGGGTCGCCTGCTCACCAACGAGAACTACGTCAAACGCTACGGCGATCAGATGTACTACGAAATCGCCGAACGCTTCGCCGACTATGCCAAGCAAAAGGGGATGCACCCCGCGACACTGGCCGTTGCCTGGGTGCGCAGCCATCCCGCTGTGACCGCGCCCATCATCGGCGCCCGCAACCTGGAACAGCTTGCGCCTTCGCTGGCCGCGGCCGATGTGCAGATGGATGCCGCTTGGCGCAACGAAATCGGCGCATTGTCCTATACGCCGCCGCCTGCCACGGACCGCACCGAAGAACAGCGCTAAACCCATCGCAGCCTAGCATTGTCAAACAGAGAGGGGCTCGCCTTCGCAAAGCGAACCCCTCTCCAACTGCTTACTATGCACTCAGTCCGCCTCATTCTTGGACGCAATGCGTATGGGAGCGCCATTCCGCACAGCCCGCAACTGCGTGGCATCATCCACAATGCGGCCAAAGACATTGACCGGGCTATAGGCCCGCGGCTCGCTGCCGCGGCTGACCGGCGTTGGCCCAAAGAACAGACAAACTGCCTTTCCGGGCGGCCAATAAGCAAGGCTGCCTACCGCAACTTCCTCCTGTGCATCGGCCGCTTCTGCCAGCGTGATCGGCGTCGAAAAGTAGATCTCGTCCCCCCACACGCTGGCGCTACCCGACAAAGGCAGCGCCGCGGCCACAGCTTGCGCGGTCTCCGAGCCATCTAACTCGGCAGTCAACGTTAGATCGCCCACCTCAATCGTCACCAACATTATTCCAACACTCCAACGGCTGGCGCTATTGGGTGCGGACGAACTTCTGCAGCCGTCCATCGGTCTGCACCTCGCCCACGTAGAGATCGCCGCGGGAATCAGCCCAGATGCCATGCGGGCAGCCGCGGAACTCACCCGGCTTTTCGCTGGGGCTGCGCCCGCCCCACTGCGCCAGCAGGTTCCTGTCAAAGTCGTAAATACTTACTTGCTGATCAAGCTCGGCAATGTAGACAACATCCTTTTCAGGATGGAAATAGAGCGTGTCGGGATGGGCCAGGCCCGTCCACTCTCCCAAAAAGTTGCCGTCCAGATCAAAGAACTCGATACGCGAATTCTCCCGGTCACAGACCCACAGCCGGTCATAGCGGTCGACCCGGACACAGTGCGACAGCCGGAACTGGCTCGGCCCGTCGCCCCACGTTCCCCAACTCTTCAAGAGCGTGCCGTCGGGCGAATACTTGTGCACGCGCGCGTTGCCATAGCCGTCCGACACATAGATCGTCCCATCCGATGCAATGGCGACATCCGTCGGCAGCCGGAAGGGATCGCCGTCGTTCGCCCCCTCCTGGCCTGGCGTGCCCAGCGTCATCACCAGTTCGCCTTTGGCATTGAACTTGCGGACGCAGTGCGTATTGCGCTCGGTGCAGTAGACATTGCCCTCGCTGTCGATATTGATGCCATGCGCATCCTGTAGGATGCCGTATCCCCACTCCTCGATGTAGTTGCCATCGCGGTCGAAGATCACCAGCGGGTGTTCGCTGCGCGAATAGACATAGACCCGGTCTTGCGCATCACATGCCACCGCCGCCACCCAACCAAAGGTCCAGCCTTCGGGCAGTTTCGCCCAGTTCTCGATGACCTCATATGTATACTCGCCCTGCCCAAACGCCATAGGTTCCTCCTTGTGTGGATGACTGCTAGGGAAATGTTAAGCGCATCTTCGCCCAACTGCACTTAATCGCGCCGCCAGATCGCCGAGATATCATCGCGCGGCTCCCAGCCGAGGATCCGCTTGGCCTTCTCGTTGCTAAAGCGTCCGTGCGGCATATCGGTGAAGATAAAGAACGTCTCAAAGCGAGAAGGAAGCTTCGCCAGATCGATCTCCAGCCCATGCTTAAAGACCTCGCCGCCATTCTCCCAGGAAACGGCAAAAGGACGCACCTCGCGCTTGCGGTCGGTCGAACCGGCATCGCGGAAGTTGTAGTAGAGGTATGTCTGCACATACAGATCATGGTTCTCAGCATAGAGCCGACAGATCTCATAGCCCACCGACTTGCTCAACGCGTACAAGTTCGTGCCCGAATGGGGCGGGATATCGGGCGAGATCTCATAGTCATACTGCTCGTAAGTTGGCCCTGCCACAGTAAAGTGAGGCCCCGTATTGATGATGCGGCGAATACCATACTTCACCGCTGCTTCCATCATGTTGTAACAGCCGCGTGCGTTCACATCAAACGCAATCTTGCGGTCATGGCGCAGCACGGAGAGATTAATGATCGCGTCCATCCCCTCCGCCGCAGCCATCACCTGTTCACGATCCGCAACATCGACCAGGCGGAAATCACCGTCAAAGTCAAAGGGCAGCGCATGCACATCGGTGACGCGCAGTTCATAGTGGGGCGCCAGCACAGGAACCACATAGGGGCCTAACATACCGCCGCCGCCCAAGATCAAGACTTTCATGCTCGGCTCTCTCTAGACACGCGTGGGAAGTTCGAGGGTAGAAACAAGTCCAAGCGCTTTCTCGGCGTCGCCGGTGGCATAGCGCGCACCCGGAAAGCGGCTCTGCACATGGAACACCGACCACGCCGGCAGGTCAGCCAAAAGCGCCCGGCGCACCGCCGCGGCATAGTCGTCCGTGCGCAGCCACAGCGGGTCAACCTGGTTCTCCGGCACACGCCGCGGGTGGACCAGATGCCCCACACGCAACGTCACCACCGTCAGCTTGCCTTCGCGCGCAAATTCACGCGCAACGTGCTCGGCCAAATACTTGCCCATGACCGGCATCTCCGTCGTCGGCCGCGGCCGCCAACGCTCAGTCACCTGCAAGCTGTCGTCATAAGTCGCCAGCAGTTCCAAAGAGCTAATCAGCACGACCCGCTTCACACCTTGCGCATGGGCCGCCCACAACAAATTGTAGGTCAAGCGTGTCGTGTAATCCAGATAACTCTCAGGCGACTCATCGGGCAGCGGCTCCGCCACATGCACGATCGCGTCCATCCCTTTCACCAGGAGATCAGTAGACGCATCATGACCAAGCGGCGAGAGGGCAACGTTAGGGTGGCTTGCGCCGCCAGGTCGCTCAGTCAGGCGCAGGTGAAAGGGGACACCGAGTCCCTCCGCCAGCGCGCCGCCCAGCGATGAACCACACGAAGTAATCAGTACATTCATGGGAGCTTCTATACCTAGAGTATGAGGATGGTTGAATGGATTGAATGGGTAGATTCAGTCAGTAGATTCCGTTAATCGACTCAACGCGCTGAACGTGTCGCCAGCTTGGCAAACAAGGATCAGCCGCTATCGCACACCTAGCGTCCCCCAAAGACCAGTTCAGCGCCCAGCGCATCTTGCGGCGCAATGGAAAGCACAGATCCCGCCAGCGACACCGTCGAGACATGGCCCTGGTCCAGCGCGGCCTTGGTTGCAGCCAGATCATCCGCCTTCAGGCGCACACGATAAAGCCCGTGGTCGAATTCTTGCAGAAAAGCAGCCAGCGGCCCCGATGTGGTCGGATGCAGCAGGTCAATCGTAAAGTCGCCCACATGGTAGCGCAGCCGTTCCGCGCCATCCAGCGCGGGCGCATCCTGCTGCGCCAGCCCAAGCTGCTCCGAATAGAGCGTGCGGGCCGCCTCCATATCATGCACGACCACCGAAACACCCGCGACGCCGGTCGCGCCGTTGCGGTGTTGCCCTGGCTTCTCCAGCTGGAGCCGCTCATCGTCTGGCATGTCCCACTGAATAAAGAAGGGCCACGGTCGCCGCCATGCCGTTCCTCCTGGAATCAAGAGCCGCCACTTGAGCAGCACCCCATCGGGCCGCATCCGCTCCATGGCAAACGGCCCCAGCGCCTCCAGTCCCGTCTGTTCAAAACGTACGGCCAGCGCGTCAATGTCGTCGGTCGCCAAGCAGTAGCCCAGCATACCGCCTTCGCGCTGCGCCAAAAAATCCAACAGCGATGCACGCTGGATGCCCGCGGCCGCGACCTCCTCGCGGTCATAAATACCAATCAGTTCCAGATAGTCCAGGCCAAAGCGCACAATGGCGTTTTCAGTGCCCAGCCCTGTATGGCGGCCGCCGGGATAAACCTCAAAGCCCAGCCGCTCATGAAATACCTTGCGCGCCGCCCCCAGATCGGCGACGCCGATCACCGCATGATCAAATCGCGTAATCATCAGCTCGTTGGCGCTCCTCGCATAACATCCTCTACATAGGCAAACAACGCGGGCGTGCCGCCTGTATGCAAAAAGACCACCGGCGCTTGGCGATCCAAACTGCCGTCGCGCACATCCGCCAGCAGTTTCGCCATCGTCTTACTGGTGTATACAGGGTCCAACAGCAGCCCTTCGCAGCGCGCGACTTCGTGAATCGCGGCGATCCCCTGATCGGTGGGGATCGCATAGCGTTCCCCTACCCAACTGTCGTCATTCTCAAAGTCCCGCGGGCTAAACTTGATCTCCAACCGCAGGCGATTGGCCGCCTGGTTCGCCATCTGCGCCATCGTGGCTGTGCGTTGCGGCTGATCCTGAAACGGGCTGACCCCACGCACCTGAATCGGGCTGCGTACATAGGCAAAGCCCAACACAAGCCCAGCCTGGGTCGTATCCAGCGCCGACGTATAGAGATACTCCGGATAGATACCCATCTCGCGGCATTGACGCACAACCTCCAACGCCACCTCGGCATAGGCAATGGCATCCAGATCGATGCTGTCGGCCTGCCGCGGCACATACACATTCCGCCCCGCGCTGCGCAACCGTTCCGCCTCCGCATGGATCGCGGCCTGCTGCTTCCCCCGGTCGTAATCGGGCAGGATCGTCACCCGCGCGCCGAACAGTCGCTGCAAGAAGTGGTTGCCTTGCACATTGCCGCGGTCTACCTCCCGATGCGGAGCCAGCAGCAAGTGCAATTCCAGACCCAGTTTGGCGCACGCAGCCGCCATCTGCCGACAATAGTTTGACTGCACTGCCGAGCCGGTCACGATGGTGTCCGCGCCCTGCTCCAGCGCATCGGCCAAGCTGAACTCCAGCATGCGCGTCTTGTTGCCGCCAAAAGCCAGCCCCGTCAGATCGTCGCGTTTAATATAGAGCGGCGGCCCCTCCAACCGGCGACTTAAGTGCTCCATCGCCTCCAGCGGTGTGGGTCGGACGGAAGCAAGCTTGAGGCGCGGCAGCTTGCGGATGGCTTCCTCCAGTTGTTGTTCACGCTCGAGGCTCATAGCTCTACCTCTTCCTCTTTGGCGTTCGCTGTGTCCGGCTCGGCCATTTCACACAGCCGCGGACAGAACAAGGGTGGATTGACAGGTCCAAGGGGACAACAGAGAAGGGGCATGAGACGCCCGGGCCAAAGCCTGCGTCCCACGCCCCTTGCACTCGCGTGAGTTCCATCCACGACATGAGCCGCGAAAAACCCCGTCGTCAGGACAGAAAGCGCGGTTGATTACGCCTTTTCCAAGATGGCCTTGCTCACCTTGGCAGGCGACATGGGCAGTTCGAGCATACGAACCCCGATGGCGTTGTAGATGGCATCGGCCACAGCCGCAGCCGGCGGCACAATCGGCACCTCACCAACACCGCGCACACCATACGGGTGCGCCGGGTTCGGCACTTCAACCATCACCGTGTCGAGCATGGGCAGGTCCAGCGCCGTTGGCATGCGGTAGTCGAGGAGCGACGCATTCATCAAGCGCCCTTGTTCATCATAGAAGTATTCCTCGTTCAGCGCCCAACCAACACCCTGGGCCACGCCACCCTGGATCTGGCCTTCTGCATAGTCCGGATGGATCGCTGTGCCCACATCCTGCGTCGCGGTGTAGCGCAGAATCTGCACCTTGCCCGTCTCCGGGTCCACTTCCACGTCGACAATATGCGTGCCAAAGCCAGGGCCAGCGCCCTTCGGAACCATCGACACGCTCGCCGTAATCGGATCGAAGTCCTTGGCTAGCTCGACAGCAGCCTCCTTGAAGCTCAGGCTGTTGCCGTTGCTGGAGAACACACCGTCTTGGAAGGCGATTTCGTTCGCATCCACGCCCCAATACTCGGCCAACTGCTGCTGCATCTTCTCGCGCAGCGCCAAGCCCAGGTTGTAGGTGGTCACGCCAAGCTTAAAGGTCACACTGCTGCCGCCGGTCCCGCCGGTCATACCGACCGACTCGGTGCCGACATAGGTCGGAATCACATCCTCTGCCGCAATGCCCAGCGTCTCGGCCAACATCATGGCCGCGCTGGCGCGCGTGCCGCCGATGTCCGTCGAACCTTCGATCAGGTTGACCGTGCCGTCCGGGTTCACACTGCCCGAAATGCTGCTGGCGTTTGACCCATTGAACCAGAAACCCGACGCCACACCGCGCCCGCGGTTGGGGCCTTCGAGCGGAGCCTTGTAGTGCGGGTGGTTGTACGCAGCCTGCACCGTCTCCAAATAGCCAATCTTGGGCATGATCGGGCCGTCCGCACGCCGGTCGCCCTCGGCAATGGCGTTCTTCATGCGGAATTCGAGCGGATCAATCCCCAGTTCGTCGGCCAATTCATTGATCACCGACTCCGACGCGAAGGCAGCATTCGTGCCGCCCGGCGCGCGGTACGCTGCCGTCTGCGGCTTATTGACAACCACGTCATAGCCGTCAATCTGGACATTATCCAGCTTATACGGAGCCAAGATCACGCCGCCAGCAGCCCCCACAGGCGAACCGGGGTACGCACCGGCCTCGTAGATCAACTCGGCCTTGGCCGCAGTGATCTTGCCGTCCTTGGTCGCGCCCATCTTCACCGTAATATAGCCGCCGGACGTCGGCCCGGTCGCCATCAGCACCTCGGCGCGCGAGAGCGCAATCTTCACCGGGCGATGGCCCGCCTTGCGCGAGAGCAGTGCAGCTGGCACGTCCGTATACGCGGTAAACTTACCGCCAAAGCCGCCGCCGATCTCCAGCGGTGTCACACGTACCTTCGACACCGGCAGACCCAGCAATTCCGCAACCTGACCGCGGATCTGCCACGGGCCTTGCGTGGAGGTGTAGACATGCACCGAGCCGTCCTCACTGTAGGTGACGGTCGAGGACTGCGGCTCGATGTACCCCTGGTGAACCATCGCGGTCTTGAAGGTGCGCTCGATGACCACATCAGCCTCGGCAAAGCCCTTCTCCAAGTCGCCGCGCTCGTGGCGATAATGGGCAGCCACGTTGGTGGGCTTGTCGCCCCGCTTGCCCAACTCATCCGTGCGCAGATCGTCCAACAGGATGGGCGCACCCTCCGCCATCGCATCCTTGACGTCGAGCACCGGAGGCAGCACCTCATATTCGACTTTGATCAGCGCCAGAGCCTCTTCCGCGGTATGCAGATCCTGCGCCGCTACCGCTGCAACTGGGTGACCGTGGTACAACACCTTGTCTTGTGCCAAGATGTTGGCAGAGAGATAGCGCAGGTTGACCGCATCCTCGCCCATCTCTTCGATCTTGTCCGCAACTTCCGCCATATCCTTGCTCGTCACAACGGCAAAGACGCCCGGATGTGCTTCCGCCGCGCTGGTATCAATCGACTTGATGCGCGCATGGGCATAGGGGCTGCGCAAGATCTTGCCATAGAGCATGTTGCTCAAATTGGTATCGTTGGCATACTTCGCCCGCCCCGTGACTTTGTCAACGCCATCATGACGGATGGGCCGGGTGCCAATGACCTTATACTTCTGGCCGCCCGCCGTCTTCGTCGCTTGGGTCATGGAATTCAGCCTCCCTAAGCAATAAATGACTATGCACTTCTTAATCGTATTAATCGTGGATGGTACACGCGGATGGTGCACGTAGAAAGACTACGCTCTACTGTGTGACAATAAGTATAGATTAGCACAGATTGACCATTTGGAAAAACGTTATACCCCTGGCAAGCAGTGTACGCGGCCCCTGTCGATCCCCGTTCTGCCACATACGCCATAGACGACAGCCGTCTCTCACACGAACGACTTTACATGACCGGCTTCACAACGACAGGCTATCAATGGACAACTGCCCTATGATACACTGGAGTACACCGGCCGTCATCCGTCGCGCCACACGCTACGCAGCGTTCAGCGCAATGCAAGGAGAGTTCGCCCAATGGCAGAAGATCCGATTCCCGCTGATCTGCCCGACATGCCGCTGCACACGCTCGGCAGCACCGGCCTAGTTGTCTCGGCCCTAGCCCTGGGCACAGTCGAACTTGGCCTCGACTACGGCATCATGGCTCCCGGCGATTATGGCCGCCCCGACGAAGCCGATGCAATCAACCTTGTCCATCAGGCGCTGGCAGCCGGGATCAACCTCATCGACACCGCGCGTGCCTATGGCACAAGCGAAGAGGTGCTGGGCAAAGCGCTGGCGGGCCATCGCGACCAGGTCGTGCTCGCCACCAAGGTCAGCACGCAAGGCCCCGGCGGCGCGCCCTACAGCCCAGACCAACTGCGCCGCCACATGCGCGACTCGCTCGAAGAGAGCCTGCGCCGGCTCAACACCGACTATATCGACATTTGGCAGATTCACAACGTCGACCAGCCTACCCTCGACGCGGCCGATCTGCTGGCCGAGGTCTTCGACGAGGCAAAGCAAGCAGGCAAGGTCTGTTTCAGCGGCGGCTCTTTTTATGGCCCACACCTACCGCAGCTAGCCCTCGAAAGTGAGCTGTTCGACGTGATGCAGATCACCTACTCCATCCTCGATCAGCGGCTGGCGGACACCTTCTTTCCCGCCGCGGCCAAGGCAGGCGTCGGTATCATTGCACGGTCGGTCCTCCTCAAAGGCGTACTGACCGACCGCGCCGAGCATCTCCCCGACCACTTACAGCCGTTGCGCCTGCGCAGCCGTAGCCTGGCCGCGCTCATCACCGACGCGGGCCTCGACGCAACCCGCGCCGAAACTGCCATTGCCTTCGCCCTGGCCCAACCAGCCATTCACAGCGTTCTGATTGGGGTGCGCACGGTCGATGAACTGATCTCCAACCTCGACGCGCTGCGCCTGGAACTCAGCCCATCGTTGATGGCGAATTTGGCCGCTCTACGCCTAGACGATCCGGACCTCCTGAACCCCTCTACCTGGGGCATTCCCTAGCGCATCCTCTGCACAGGGGCACAGACCACCTAGTCCAGACTCGTCTTGTTGAAGTTACGCCCGATCACCGAGTACTGCTCCAGTTCATAGACCGAGCCGCTGGCTGGATAGGAAGCGTGGGACAGCCAGAACACAATGTGAGAGGCAACCTCTTCCGGCGTCAACAGCGTGCCCCGCGGCGCAAGTTCCACAGGCACGCGCTTCTCCCAACCTTCGGGTAGCCCCTCGCGCTGTTTGAGCAAAATCTCGTTGTGCGTGGCGACCCAGCCCAGATTTAGCTGATTGACGCGGATCTGCTCCGTTGCCAGCGCATTGGCAAGGTTGCGCGTCATGGTCGCCATGCCGCCCTTGGAAATCGAATACGCCAGCAAATTGGGCTGCCCCGCCAGCGCATTGACCGACCCGATATTGACCACCGAAGCGCGACCACGCTTGCGAAATTCGGGCACAGCCGCGCGGATCAACAACATGGGCGCGCGCAGATTGACCGCGATCATCGTGTCAAAGTACGCTGCATCGGTCTCTTCCAGCGTGCCGCGCGACGTATTCGCCGCGTTGTTGACCAGCCCGTCGATGCCGCCCCACCGCGCCACGACCCCGCCGATCAACCGCTCGGCCGCGGCCGGATCGGCCAGATCCGCAATCATGTACGCAGCCGCATCGCCCAGTTCATCACACAGCGCCTTGGCCCGCTCCTCGTTCGTCCCGTGGACCATTACCCGCGCGCCTTCGGCCACGCAGAGCCGCGCAGTCGCTTCGCCCACGCCAGTAGTCGAGCCGGTCACCAACACAATTCGATCTTCGAGGTATCCTGCCATGTTCTCCAGCCCGCTAGATTGCGCTTACACAGCCACACCGGCACGCTTGAAAACGCCATGCACTGCCGCCGCGGTCACGCGGATCGCATCCTCTGCCTCCATTCGCCGCACCTGCAAGCTGAACGGCTCGGCTGTCACCGGGCCGTCATAGCCAATCGCCTCCAGCGCCTGCAAGAAGCCGGTGATGTCCAGCACCCCCGTCTCGCCCGGCAGCGCGCGTTGATTATCGATCTGCTCGTCGACGGGCAACCCGGTCGGCGCGTCGTTGATGTGCACCACAACCACATCCTCATTACGCAGTTCTCGCACCTGATCGGTCGTGCCCTTTGACGTGTATAGATGCCAAATGTCAAGCAGCAGCCCTACATTGCCGGTATCAATCGCCGCGGCCAATACCAGCATCCCTTCCATCGTGTAGATGAAGCGGTGTTTGCGCGGCGCGCGCAGCGTGCGCGGGCCGACGAATTCTAGCCCGAGCCGGATGTTGTGTTCGGCCAGAATCTCCGCCGGGGGACGCAGGCGCGCCACATGAAAGCGGAAGTTCTGCAAAAAATCACGCTCATCATGCGCAGGCATCAGCCACGTCGCCGTGCGCAGACAGCCCAGCTCCGCAGCCAACTTCGCTTGTGCAGGCAGCGCCTTCAAGCCCTCACGCCAGGTTGCCTCATCCTGGCGAAAGTCTACCGGGAAGCCGAAAGAACCAGGAAGAATCTGCTTGGACTCAAACAGATTACGCACGTAGTCTACGCCATGCTGCGCCGCAAGCTGTTGCGCCTCGACGATCGAAAAGTCGATCCCCTTGAAGCGATACCGCGCCGCGTAGTCGATAACCTCGGCCAAGCTGGCCTTCACGCCCAGCGCAGGCGCGTTCAGATTTGGATACATGAACACATTACCTATTCAGATGAATGTGAAGCTTGAAAGATGGCTGCTGCCATTTGGAACTTACCCAAAGCGCAATCAAGCTAGAACCGGCGCACCGGCAGGAGAGAGTTCCCACGGGCTTTGCATCGTGCCTTGTGCATCAAACGCCAGCGGCACTTCCTCGGCAATGCTCAGGCGCGGGTGATCCAGCACAGCCTGGCGCAAGCTGGGGCTGACCCACAGCGTATCCACCGTCAGCGTATCGCGAATAAAGACCATGCGCGCGGCGTCGGGCGGCATGGCGCATCCGCGCATCGCCGCTTGCAGCGCGCGGCGGTCGTCCGCCATCGTAATCGGCAGGCTCACGCGGAACATGCCAAAAATGCCCGATGTGATCGCGTTGGTATAGGTCGCCACCCAGTCGATCTTTGACGCAACGCGCGCCGTCGTGATATTCGCCAAGCCAAGCCCCGCGACATTGCCGTGGGTTTCGTCTGTCAAATCGAGCACGCAGATCACAGCCACGTCCACATTGCCAAAGGCTTCCGGCTGGCGCGGGATCATCAAGCGGCTGATGACATTGGTGTCCATCCCCGTGCCGCTGATATTCTTGCCCAATTGGCGCACAGTGAGAATATCGATCTCCGGGAAAGGCAAGCTCGCCATCAGCGCCTTGGCCTTCTCCAAAAGCTTGGCCTCGACCTCCGTCCCCACCTTGTCCGCGGACAGGCCCGCGATCTCCGCAGTCTCATCATACGCATTCTCGATGGGACAGAGCGCGCCCACAAAATTGGTATTGCATTCATAGATGCGCGCCGCAGGCTCCAAATACTTCTGGAAATTCGCCCCGCCTCCGGCATGCATCAACGCCGCGCCAAACTGTTTCCCCAGCCCAATCACGCACATCTTGCTTGGGCCGCTCTCCAGATGCGAGCGAAAATCCGTATGGGGCTTGATGCGGCTGATCAAAATCGAGTGATCCGCTTCCATCGAGTCAACGCCCTGATACAGAGGCGGCCCGTCGGGAATGCGCCCAATCTCCTTGACCTCCATCGTGGCGCGGATCTCCACCCCAACCGCTGCTTCGGTCACGCCCAACTGGGCCAACATTTCGATCTGTCCCTCCGCGGTCGCGCCGCCGTGGCTGCCCATTGCCGGAACGACATAGGGCTTCATCCCGGCCTCGCGCAGCCGATCCGCAGCCGCCTTGACCATAATAGGCAGGTTGGCAATGCCGCGACTGCCCGCGCCAATCGCCACCGTATCCCCGCGCTGCATCCGCTCCAACATACCCGACTGCTCCAACGCATGGCGCGTGGCCGCTGCCACATCGTCCACCTTGGGCGCGTCAAAGCGCTGTTCGACCACCAACATCTTCTCCGGCAGCGGAGCCGGGAAATCAAGCTGCTGAATTTGCTCCAAGAGTTTCATCGCATCTCCCCTGCGAACCTTTGGCGATTTATCTCACAATCCAACCTGCCGTCACCCACCGTAACCCGTTATGGCGCGGCAGTCCTACACGTCTATATTTATATTCATTCGCGCGAATCTGAACTCGCGATGATCTTGATTTACGTGTCCAGACGCAAAACCGACTTCACGTTTTGGCCCTCTTCCATGCGGCTGAACGCCTCTTCCCACTCGTCCAACGCATAGACGCCGCCAATCACCGGGTCCAAGTTGACCTGCCCGGTACTCAGCAGTCCAACCACCCGCTCCCAGGTCGAATACGTATGGCTAAAAGAACCTTGCAGCGTAACGGCCTTGCCCACCAACGGGTCCAGGCTAAAGTCCAGCGGCTGCGGCCCCCAACCGATCTTCGTGATCCGTCCGTTGGGCCGCACCAGTTCCAGCGACTGCTGGAGCGCGCGGCTCACACCCGTGCAGTCCACCACCAAGTCCGCGCCGAACCCATCGCCCAACGAGCGTATCAGTGCCTCCGCATCTTGCCGCTGAACATTCACCGTATGGTGTGCGCCCAATTCAGCCGCGACCTCCAGCCGGCGCTCGTCCGCGTCAGTGCCAAGCATAACAATCGTCCCCGCACCGCGCAGCCGCACAATCTGCAGCGCCATAATGCCGATAGGCCCCGGCCCCTGGATCACCACCAAGTCGCCTGGTCGCATATCGGTCTTTTCCACCAGCGCATTGTATGCCACACAGATAGGTTCGGTCAGCGCTGCATGTTCAAATGGCACATGATCTGGCACGCGATGCAAAATCTCGGGCCGCGCCGCAACATAGCGCGTGAACGCGCCATCAGCCAGCGCGCCATATCCCAGACGATTGGGACACAGGTTGTAGTTGCCGCTCAAACAGTAGACACAGCGGCCGCATACGCTCTCAGCCGTCTCACATGCCACTCGGTCGCCCACTTGCACACCCGTAACCGCCTCGCCCACCTCCACCACCTCACCGGCGAACTCGTGGCCCAAAATCAGCGGCAGTTTGACGGCCCAACTTTGGTGCTCGCGCCACATGTGAATGTCGCTGCCGCACACCCCTGCGGCCTTCACTTCAATGAGCACCCGGTCGCGCGCAAGAACCGGCTCGTCGACCTCGCGGATCTCGACGTCTCCATCTCGGCGACCATATTTCACTAGGGCTTGCATGGAGCGCTCCTCAATGACGGATTTGGTGTGCTCTAAGCCGGTCGTATCTCGGCTGGAACACTGCCGAGTCGGCCGACAGCATTTAGGAGGAAAATAGACTTGGCTGCTGGTCGAATCGTCCCATCTTTCGCCTGGTTTGTCAAGACAACTGCACCTAAGACCGCTGCAGGCTACCGCCGCGCCCCGATGCCTACACAGGCAGAATCCGAAATAAAAGTTTCCACATCGACAAAAATAGAATAAAAATATGTGTACCGACGAGCCATTTGACACCTCTACTAAACCGTTCTATAGTGAAGCTGCCACCGGAGTATGTATTTCACGCGTATATATTTCACTGACTTTCCGCATTGGGCCATGGGTTGATAGCAGAGAGCGCAGCCCCACCCGCTCGTTCGTTCTTTCAACAGCACGTGCTCACGCATCGGTACTGTCGCAGCATTGTTGCAGCTTTGCCCTAAGTTGGTCCTGCGCATGTTTCGCCAACCAGCGTGTTCTCCGAGACATCGCGCTGATCTCGTACATTGCCAGTTCACTGTTGAAAAGGAGTCAACGAGTATGACGCACAAGGTATCTCGCCGTCACTTCCTACAACTAGCGGGCGTGGCGACAAGTGCCGCCATTCTAGCCGGTTGTCCTGCTCCCGTTGTGACGCCGCAAGAGGGAGCCGCGCCCGTCGGCGAAGGCGCGGCCCCAGCAGGAGATGTCCAGGTCATGGAAGCGTGGTCACGTATGACCGGCTTGGCTCAAGAATCCATGATGGGGATTATTGACAACTACAACGCGGCCACTGACCGCAACGTTCGCGTTGAATTTGTCTATATTCCCCAAACCCAGGGCAGCCAAGCGGACGAAAAACTCTTGACTGCTGTCGCCGGTGGCAACCCACCCCCTCTCTACTATGCTGACCGCTTCACCGTGCCCCAGTTTGCCCACCAGGGCTTCTTCTCCGAAATTACCGATTTCGCCGAAGCCGCCGGTGTCAAAGAAGAAGATTACTATCCCTTCGCCTGGATCGAAACAGTTTACAAGGGCGGCATCTATGCCCTCTCCTTCGATACTGACACCCGCGCCCTTTGGTACAACAAGGACATCATGGAAGAGGCCGGCGTCGATCCCGAATCCCCGCCGACCAATCTGGATGAACTGCGCGAGATCACCGAAGCCCTGACCGTGCGCGACAACAACGGGCGCATCACCCGCTACGGCTTCAATCCCCTCTGGGACCAAGCCTGGCTCTACACCTGGGGCTTTGCCTTCGAAGGCGAATTCCAAGACCCGGAAACGCAGCGCATCACCTTCTCCCACCCCAACAACATCGCGGCTATGGAATTCGTCAAATCCTTTGTCGACGAAATCGGCGTCGAGGAAATTGATGCCATGCTGGCTGCCTGCTCCGGCACCGCGTGCAACGATGCCAATGACTATTTCTGGACCGGCCAATCCGCCATGACTTGCAGCGGCAACTGGAAAGTTGCCCAGGCGCATCGCTACAAGCCGGACACCAACTATGGCGTCGTGCCCTTCCCAGGACCCGATGGGCCTGCGCCCCATGCAAGCTGGGCCGGTGGCTGGAGTTGGGCCATCCCAATGGGCACACAGGACATGGAAAATGCCTTCGACGCGTTGAGCTACTTCTGCGGAACCGAAGGTCAGCTCAAATACAACAAGGACACCTTCCATATCCCCACCAACATCGCGGCTTCAGAAGATCCATTCTTCCGCGAAGACCCGCTGCATGCCGTCTTCATGGACCTGCTGCCCGTCTCCCATGCCCGCCCGCCGATCCCGCTGGGCAGCATGTTGTGGGACATGCAGTACAAGGCTTTCCGCGACGAAATCCCCCATGGGCTGAAGACGCCGGAAGAAGCCCTCACCGACATCGACGAAACCATTAACGCCGAACTTGAGGAAGCCGGCTTCTTCGCCTAGCCCGTACCAGCCGTGCCTAGCACCGATGTGGGGCTGATCTCGCGACGGTTCAGCCCCACATCGAATGCCCCTATCGGATAAGTGGTCGGATAAGTGGAGCAGATCTCTCATGGCAACTGTAGCCCAAACGATGCGCCCGCGTCGCCGGGCGCTGCGCCCCCGTACGCGTCATATCATCAACGGCCTGCTTTTTGCATCCCCTTGGCTGATTGGCCTCACGCTCTTTTGGATCTACCCGATTGGCGCGTCAGCGTACTACAGCTTTACAGCATTTAACGGGGTCCAATCGCCAGAGTGGATCGGCCTCAAGAACTATATAGGGCTGTTTACCGCTGATTCCGACTTCTGGGATGCAGTCTATAACACCGTCTATTTCGCTGTGGTCTCAATCCCCCTGGCGATCATCCTATCTTTTGCGTTGGCAATGATGCTCAACGCCAAAATACGCTTCCAGACGGTCTACCGCACCATCTATTTTCTGCCCACGCTTGTGCCCGAAGTCGCATTGGCGCTGGTCTGGGTCTACCTCTTCACGCCTGGAACCGGCATCATTAACTTGCCCTTCGACTGGATCGGCGTACGCGGCCCCTGCTGGTTGACCTGCCCCGAATGGTCGCGCCAGACCATTGTGCTGCTTGCCCTCTGGATCATCGGCCAACAGGTCATCCTCTATTTGGCAGGCCTGCAAGACGTCCCCCAGGATCTCTACGACGCAGCCGATGTAGACGGGGCAGGCTTCTTTTCAAAATTCCGTGCCGTGACCATGCCGCTCATGACGCCCGTCATCTTTTTCCACTTGGTCACATCGGTCATCGGCGCACTTCAATTCTTCACCGTACCCTATGTCATGACCGGCGGAACCGGTTTCCCGGCCAACAGCACGCTCTTCTATTCGATCTACATGTATCGCAATGCCTTCCATTACTTCAAAATGGGCTACGCATCGGCCATGGCGTGGCTGCTCTTTATGGTGACGCTGCTCGTCACCCTGATTATTTTCCGCTCATCCTCGCTCTGGGTCTTCTATGCAGGCGGCGAAGCCAAGTAGCAATGCCAAATTAGCAGCCCAATCGCATTAGCAGCCAAACAGCAGAGGAGAAAGCGCAAAAGAGAAAGCACGGAAGAGAAAGCCCAGAGGAGAAAGCAAAGCAACATGGCAGTCGAAACCCAACCCGCACGCACCACATCAGTCAGTCAGCCTCGTCCCTGGCTCACCCGCAAACGGGTACGCCAGATGGTGCGGAGTGTCCTCATCCACGCGGCGCTCATCCCGGCCGCGCTCGTTTTCATGCTGCCCTTTTTGTGGATGCTCTCGACCTCGCTCAAAACAGACCAACAACTGTTCACCTATCCGCCCGTCTGGATTCCATGGCCCGTGGATTGGATGAACTACCCAGACGCGGTCAACTACATCAGCTTCTTCCTCTACCTTCGCAACACGCTGATCATCGCCGTCGCCGCCACCATCGGGTCGCTGCTCTCCTGTTCGCTGGTTGCCTACAGCCTGGCACGCATCCCCTGGCCTGGGCGCAACGTGCTCTTCATTGCCACCATTGCCACCCTGATGCTGCCCTTCCAAGTCACGCTCATCCCGCTCTTCCTGGTCTTTCGCAATCTCGGCTGGGTCGGCGATTTTCGCCCGCTGATCGTCCCTCACTTCTTCGGCGGCGCGCTCTACATCTTCTTGCTGCGCCAATTCTTTATGACCATTCCCATGGAACTCTCCGAGGCCGCGCGCATTGACGGCGGCAGCGAACTGCGTATCTACTGGTCGGTCATCTTGCCGCTGGCGAAACCAGCCCTGGCGACCGTTGCCATCTTTGAGTTCATCGCGCGCTGGCGTGACTACCTGGGGCCGCTCATCTACCTGAACGACCAGCGGCTCTACACGCTCTCGCTTGGGTTGCAGCAATACAGTTCGCAATACGGCCGCGAGTGGGGCCTGCTCATGGCGGCCTCCGTCCTGATCACCCTGCCCATCATCTTGCTCTTCTTCTTCTTGCAAAAGACCTTTGTACAAGGGATTGCCCTTACCGGCATCAAGGGTTAAACTTGCGCCACACTCGCTTCGGGTTGGGACAGTCTGATCACGCAGGCTGTCCTGCTTGCGCGTCAAACTTATCAGATCATCCACGCCCAGCGGGAAAGGAACTCGGATGTCAGATCAACCCATAAAGCTCGCGTTCATTGGCTGCGGCGGCATCGCGCGCCGCCATGTAGTCGCCATGAAAGATCTCATCGATCGCGGGCGCGGCGGCTTCACAGTCACAGCCGTCTGCGATAACAACATCGACGCCGCCAGCAACCTCGCCGAAGAGATCAGCGAAATGCTTGGCGGCAAACCGCGCATCTACGACGACTATGAGAAAATGCTCAAAGAAGAAGACCTAGACGGCGCGGACCTCTGTCTTCCCCACGGGCTGCATCACTCCGTCTCCATTGCCTGTATGGAGTCCGGCGTGCATGTGCTCACCGAAAAACCCATCGGCGTCACGATCAAAGCGGGCAAACTCATGGCCGAAGCCGCGGAGCGCACCGGCAAAATCCTTTCCATTGCCGTGCCCCATCGCCGCCAGCCAGGCCAGCGCGTGGCCCATTGGGTGCTTAATGAATCCAAATTGATCGGCCAGCCGCTCACCTTTTACCATTACTACACCCGGCCCCCAGCTGAACCCGCGGGCAACCAACCCATTTCCCCGCGCATGGTCTGGCGTCGCGACCGCATGATGTCCGGCGGCGGCATGACGCTGGACAGCGGCTTTCACTACTGCGACAGCATCCGCTACTTCTTCGGCGATGTCGAAAAGGTCTACGCCGAAATGCGAGAACTGCAAAGTGGCCGCCCCATGTCCGTGCATGAACGGCCCGAAGATTCGATTTACGTCACCTTCTCCTTCAAGAGTGGTTTGGTCGGCACATGGGCTTGGTCGGTCGCCGCACCCGGCGAGCCAATCGTCAACGTTGCCTTCTACGGCAGCGAAGGCTCGCTCCACGACACAACCAACAGCCCTTACCGCATCTTCCACCTCTTCGAGCGCCGCCCAGATGCCCGCGAAGACGGCTACTTGCAGCGGCAGGACGGCAAACGCTACACGCTCGCAGAGGTCGAAGCCCTATATCGCGAGAGCCTCGACGAAGAGGAGCTTGAAAGCAACTTCCCCGGCGGCTCCACTGACGGCTTTGCCATTGAAATCTGGGAATTCGTGGAGTTGTTGCAGGGCAGGCGCGACCAACCGGAGGTGGACGCGTGGGAAGGCATCCGCTCACTCGCCATCGGCGAAGCCATCTACGAATCGGCCTTCACCGGCGAAGCTATTGCCGTCGACGATGTGATCAGCGGCAAACGAGCCAGCTACCAAGAACCCATTGACGCCCATTGGGGGCTATAAGCTATAAGAAGGAAGAAGACCGCAAAATGAAACTCGGCGTCGATCTATTTTCGCTGCGCTTTAATGATTGGGACGCATACCAGCACATCGAATACGCGCAGCGCGTTGGGCTGGACGTGCTTCATTTCTCCGACCTACAGCCCTTTGCCTCCACCGACGAAGGCTATTTGCGTGAAGTAAAGGAGGCCGCTGACCAAGCAGGCATCGATATCGAAGTGGGCATGGGGTCGATCTGCCCGACCTCGACCACCTTCAAGGGTGAGCGCGGCACCGCGGTCGAGCAGTTGAGCGAAATGCTCACCATCGCCTCCACCCTGGGGTCGCCGGCAGTGCGCTGCTACCTCGGCTCCAACGCCGACCGGCACACGCGCATCCCCCTTGCCGATCATGTGAACGCCACCATCGAAACTTGCAAAGCCGTGCGCGCCCAAGCCCTCGATCTGGGCGTCAAAATCGCCATCGAGAACCACGCGGGCGATCTCCAAGGTCGAGAACTAAAGGAACTCATCGAGCGCGCCGGTCCCGACTATGTTGGCGCGGTGATCGATTCAGGCAATCCGCTCTGGGTGGCTGAAAGCCCCTTTACCACCCTCGACCATCTCGCGCCCTACGTGATCATGAGCCACATCCGCGACACAGCGGTCTGGCCCCACCCGAACGGCGCGCTGGCGCAGTGGGTCGCCATGGGTGACGGCACAGTTGACATTGCCACCTGGTCGCGCGAATATATGGCACGCTGTCCCGACACCAACTTCACCCTGGAGATCATTTCCACGCTGCCGCCCAAGGTCATCGACTATCTCAATCCCGGCTTCTGGACAGTCTATCCCGACACGCCCGCCCATGAATTTGCCGCATTCCTGCGCCTAGTCCATGCCGGGCAACCCTTTATCAAACCGGCGCTAACCGCCAACTGGGCGGACATCACGCCGGAAGTTCGCACGGCATTGGCCGCAGAGCAGCGCCGCCAGCTAGAGCGCAGCATCGCCTATTGCCGGACCACCCTGGGCATCTAGGCAAGTGTGGTGCGCCCTGCCCCGCGGACAGCTACCTAGACAGGGCGCACCACACACCCCCTTCATCGGGCCAAGTTCAGGCTGGCGTGCAGGTGTGCCGAGTTGGCAGACTTTGCAAGCAAACCTACCGGCGGAACCGCTGCAATCATAGACAATAGGTTCACCCTATCATCCGCCTCTACGCAGACTATCAGCGTTCGTATCGAGTGAGGTACCTGTGGACCCCTATCCTATTCGACGCACGACTTCAGCCCGTATCCCTACACCAGACGGCACCTTTCAACTTACACACTATGTCGATGGACATGACGGCAAAGAACACCTTGCCCTTAGCATGGGCAATGTCCGAGAGCAGAATAGCGTCCTGGTGCGGGTCCACTCAGAATGCTTCACCGGCGATGTCTTAGGCTCACAGCGCTGCGACTGTGGCGAACAACTGCACCAGGCCATGCAGCGCATCGCCCAGCTTGGCAGCGGGGTCATCATCTACTTGCGCCAAGAAGGTCGCGGCATTGGTCTGGGCGAGAAGTTGCGCGCCTACAACTTGCAGGATCAAGGCTATGACACAGTCGAAGCCAACCTGATGCTCGGACACCAGGCCGACGAGCGCAACTATGCCGCCGCGGCCGCGATTCTATCCGACCTCCAGATTCGATCCATCCGCTTGATGACCAACAACCCGGCCAAGATCGACCACCTCATGGCCCTCGGCATCCAGATCGACGAACGCGTACCGCTGCAAGTGACCGTCACGCCGGACAACGCGCTCTACCTCGCCACCAAGGTCGAGCGTATGCACCACCTGCTCACGCTGCCGGAGATGACCTACTTCCCGCCCACACCCGGCCTTCTCCCCGCACTGAATGCACGCTTGGCCGCGTTACAGCAGCGTGCCGTCCAGCACCATGCAACGACCGGGCGACCTTTCGTCACCCTGAGCTACGCGCAGGCGCTTGACGGAACCATCGGCGGCCTGGACAAGACGCCGCTCGCCATCAGCGGCCCCGAATCGCTGCGTTTTACCCACATGCTGCGCAGCGCGCACGATGCCATCCTCGTCGGCATCGGCACAGTCTTGGCCGACGATCCTCGCTTAACCGTGCGCCTCGTCGATGGGCCGTCGCCCCAGCCGGTCATCGTCGATAGCCGCGGGCGCACGCCGCTGACTGCGCGGCTCTGGCAGCACGCCAAGCCCCCTTGGATCGCAAGCGCGCTCGGTCAAGATCAGACCGGCCCGATTGACGCCCTCGCCGCGGCTGGCGCGTCGATCCTGCCAACGCCGCTGCATAACGGACAACTCGACCTCGCCCACCTGCTCGATCAGTTGGGCGCGCGCGGCGTACGCAGCCTCATGGTTGAAGGGGGCGCTACCATCATCAGCACGCTCCTTTCCCGCCGCTTGGTCGACTATGCCGTCATCACCGTCTCCCCGCGCTTCCTGGGTGGGACGACGGTTACCAATGGCGCGTCCGGTCTTGCGCGCGCCATGCCCACCTTGACCAACACTGCCTATACCCCCAGCGGCGACGACTTGCTTGTGTGGGGCGATGTCACCTATACCAGCCAGCCCGCTAACGGCCATCTGCCCGCTGCCCAGGTCGAATGTCTCATCCTATGACCCGGCGTGCGCGACAAGTCATCATCCAACAGCCCTATACCATCGACATCCGGTCCGTCTCCCTTCCTGCGCCGGGGCCAGGAGAAGTCTTGGTCAAAACATGGGGGTCGGCCATCAGCGGAGGCACCGAACTGCTCTTCTATCGCGGCCAAGCACCCACAGACATGGCCGTAGACGCAACCCTGCCCGGACTCACGAATGAACTCTCCTACCCGCTCCACTATGGCTATTCATGCGTTGGCACAGTGGTGGAGACTGGCCTCGGCGTCGATCCCAGCCGGATCGGCCAGCGCGTCTTTGCCTTCCACCCCCACGCCGAATGCTTTATCGCCGCGTACGACGCGCTGCAGCCCATTCCTGACCCCATCCATTGGGAACAAGCGCTGTTTTTGCCTAACATGGAGACAGCCGTCAACCTGGTCATGGATGCCCAGCCGCTGCTGGGCGAAGAGGTTGTCATCTTTGGGCAAGGCGTGGTGGGCTTGCTGGTGCTCTTCTTGCTGCGCCGCTTCCCGCTCGCCTCGCTGACAGTTGTCGACGCCCTCGACCAGCGGCTCGATCTGGCCCGCGCCTGGGGAGCCGATGCAGCCTACAGCCCCCAAGCCTGGGAGCAAACAGCCAACAAAAATGTCGACCTCATGATCGAAGTCAGCAGCAACCCCGCGGCGCTTGCCGCGGCCCTACGCCATGCCCCCTACGGCGCGCGCATCGTCGTCGGCTCTTGGTATGGCACAAAAAGTGCTACGTTAGACCTCGGCGGCAGCTTCCACCGCAACCGCATCACCATCCAAAGCAGCCAGGTCAGCACCATCGGCGCAGCTTGGCAGGCGCGTTGGGACAAAGCCCGCCGCTTTGCCGTTGCCTGGCGTTATCTCGCCGACCTGCCGGTGGACGAACTGATCACCCACCGGCTGCCCGTCGCGGACGCAGCCCAAGCCTTTCGCCAACTGGACCAAGCAGCGGATCAAACCCTACAGGTCATCCTTACCTATCCCTAAACCGGCAGCCGCAGCGCAGACACCGCGCAGCCGCCGGTGACTCAAAGATGGAGCAGCCTCTATGTACACCCTAGCTGTGCAGCGTGACTTTGTCGCCCAACACTTCCTCGTCGGCGGAGACTGGGGACGGGAAAATTACTGGCACTCGCATCACTACGTGCTCGAGCTACAGCTAGAGGGCGACTCGCTCAATGAACACGGCTATTTGGTGGATATCGTCCAGGTCGAAGAGGCGCTGAACGCACTGGTCGAGACCTACCGCGACCGCACCCTCAACGACTTGCCCGAATTCCGCGGTCTCAACCCCAGCATTGAGCACTTCACGCGCATCGCAGCCGAACAACTCGCCCCCGCAGTCAAAGCCCCCAACCTCAGCGCCATCCAAGTCCGCATCTGGGAAAATCAGATCGCTTGGGCGGCCTACCGGCTTTCACTGCGCGACGAGTCTCCCTAGACCCATTGACAGGTCCTAGAGCCTACACCGTGAAAATCGGCTTGATCATCTACGGCGCGCTTGAGACCCTCTCCGGCGGCTACCTATACGACCGCCAGTTGGTGCGCCACCTGCGCTATGCAGGGCACAGCGTAGAGATCATCAGCCTGCCCTGGCGCAACTACGCTGCCCACCTGCGCGATAACTTGCGCCGCGGCTGGCTGCGCGACCTGGCCGGGCGCGGCTACGATCTTCTGCTTCAAGATGAGCTAAATCACCCCTCCCTGGCGTGGCTCAATGCCACTTGGCGTCAGGCCAGCCGCGCGCCCATCATCGCCATCGTCCACCACCTGCGCAGCAGCGAAGCGCATCCGCGCGGCCTGCTGCCGCTCTACCGCAGCATCGAAACGCGCTACCTGCGTTCCGTCGACGGCTTCCTCTGCAACAGCCACACAACCCAGGCCAGCGTCCAGCGGCTGTTGGCACAGCCTCGGCCAAGCCTTGTCGCCTATCCGGCCGCCGACCATCTTGACCTGCCCAACCGTGCCGCGATCGTGGCCGCCCTAGCCGCCAAGCAGACCAGCCGCGCCCCCGTTCAAATTCTCTTTGTGGGCAACCTCATCCCGCGTAAAGGGCTGCATCACCTCCTAGATGGCTTGTGGGGCATCCATCCCCCATCATGGCATTTGCACGTAGTCGGCAGCAACGACCTTGATCCCGCCTACGCTCACCGTGTCCGCGCCCTGGCCGCGAACCTGCACTCGCCCCAACAGATCACCTGGCACGGTCGCGTCGAGGACGCGACCCTCTGCCATCTCTACCATCAAAGCGATCTCCTGGTCGTGCCTTCTTACGAAGGCTTTGGCATCGCCTATTTGGAGGCAATGGCCTTTGGCTTGCCTGTCATCGCCGCGGACACAGGCGCAGCCCATGAAATCGTGACGCCGGGCGTCAATGGCGCGCTCGTCCCACTGCATGACCCATCCGCGCTGCGCACTGCGCTACACAGCTACATTGCCAATCGCGTCAACCTGGCCGCGCACGGGTACGCCGCGCGCCAGCGCTTCGAGCAGCACCCGACCTGGAATCTGTCCATGCAAGCCGCCTCAAACTGGCTACACGAAACAACAAACCGCCATCATGCCTAGCTCAACCCGCCCGCATACCTACTCATTCACGCGCTATCTCTCAGCCAAACGCACGGTCGACGACCGGGCGCTACATGCCCGCATCTGGCAGCGTATGTTGCGCGAACTTGCGCGCCTCACGCCCCATCCTGTCACCCTTCTGGAGATCGGCGGCGGCATTGGTACGATGGTTGACCGGCTCTTCGCCGAGCCAGGGCTGCCCCCACTCCACTATCACCTGCTCGACGCCCAGGCCGACAACATTGCCACAGCCGCCGCACGCATGGGCCGCCGCCAACCACTAACTCACGAT
>CAZZNG010000001.1:26416-88917 GCA_964655505.1 uncultured Litorilinea sp.
CGCCCTCTGCTTCGGCCATCTGCCCAGGCGTTGAAGGACAGTCCCACCGAGTCGATCTATACGCAGCCGACCTCTTTGACTTCCTCGACGCCCAGCCGGTTCTGGATCAGGTGCAGATGGTCATTGCCAACGCCTTTCTCGATCTGGTCGACCTCTCCACGACCCTGGCGCGCCTGACCCGTCATTTCACGCCTGGCACGTGCTTCTACTTCACCATCAACTTCGACGGCAGCACCATCTTCGAGCCGTCCATCGACCCCGTGTTCGATGCCCACGTCGAAGCCCTCTATCACCGCACCATGGACGAACGCATCACCAACGGGCAGCCATCCGGTGACAGCCACACAGGCCGCCACCTCTTTCACGCCATGCAAAAAGCCGGTATGCAAGTGCTGGATGCCGGTAGCTCCGACTGGTTTGTCTTTCCCACCGCTGGACGCTACCCGCACGATGAAGCCTACTTTCTCCACTTCATCGTCCACACCATGCACGCCGCGCTCATCCAACATCCCGACATCGACGCGGCGCGCTTCACCCGCTGGATCGAAGCGCGCCATCGCCAGATCGAAGCGGGCGAACTCATCTACATCGCCCACCAACTCGACTATCTCGGCATCCTGCAAAGGGATCAAAAGCGGCAGTTGGATAATAATCTGGATAATCAAGAGAAACAGATCGACGGCTAGATAGCAAAAGGCCGGAATGGAGCAGTGCAGATTCTCCATTCCGGCCTCGCGCTACCTGCTCTCCAGGTTACACCGGGTCGATAGCCACCTCACGCCCCTCGCACTGGCTGCGATAGATACCATCCAAAATCGACATCACCTGCAGCGACTCTTCAGCCTGCACCGGCGTCGGCGCATCGTCCGCAATCGCGCGCGCAAACGCCACACACTCCAGCGCATGGGGTTCCATCGGATCTTTGAGCAGCTTGAGCTGCCGGTTATAAAGTTGGCGCGTCTCATAATTCGTGGATAAGAACTCCGCCTTCGGCCAGTGGCAGCCGCCCTCTGTACCATACAGCCACATCTGCATGTCCTCGCCCTCGATATCATGATGCAGCAGCCAACTAACCTCCAGCATCAACGTCGCGCCGTTGTCAAAGCGCACAAAAGCCGCGGCGAAATCCTCCACATCAAAATCAGGGGAAAGCGGCGTGTTGTTCCACGCAGCAAACTGCCCCGGACGATGAGCCAGGTGAGCGTGCGCCACGCCGCTCACCGCGACGGGCGTCGGATTCCCCATGAGCCACAGCGTCAGGTCAAGAATATGCACGCCGATGTCAATGCACGGGCCGCCCCCGCTGTGCTTCTTGAGAATAAAGCTTGGCGTCGGGATGAAGCCATTGCGCCGCAGCATCCAACTACGCGCATGGTAGATCTCCCCCAATACGCCCGTCTCAATTTCGCGCTTCATCGCCTGCGATACGCCTTTGAAGCGAAAGTGCTGTGCGGTCATCAGCCGCTTGCCGCTAGCATCCCGCGCCTGAATCATGCACCGGATCTCTTCTGGTGTTGGCGCCAAGGGTTTCTCGCAGATCACATGTTTGCCCGCTTCCAGCGCGGCAATCGCCAACGGCGCGTGATACCTATTGGGGGTGCAGATGTCGATGATGTCGATGTCCGGATCAGCAAACAAATCAGCCGGATTCGCGCTCAACTTAGTGATACCGTGGGCGCGCCCCCACGCTTCCAGCACTGGAACATTGATGTCAGCTCCAGCCACCACTTCGGCAACTTCCGAAGCAGCCCAGCCGGGCATGTGCGTGCGGGCGATTCCCCCCACGCCGACGACGCCAACCTTTAACGTCGTAGCCACTTTCGTTCTCCTGATTGGGATAGTGAGCCGCCGCAGCCACTGGGCATACGGCTGGCAGCGATGATGAAGACAAAGGGGTCGCGCCATCGGCGCACGCACCTTTGAAAGCAGTTACATTGTGAGTATGCCGCAGGTGATAGACTTGCTCAAAGTTTCACCTCTGCTCTAGACTACATCCATTCACACAGCATCACTCACACAGCACGACCAGTCCAACCCATGCGGAGCAGCCCATGAGTCCCACCAACGACTATGCCCTAGCCATTGATATCGGCGGAACCAAGATCGCCGCGGCCCTCATCAACCGTCAAAGCGGCATCGTCCATCGCAATCGCCACGCCACCCACCCGGAACTCGGCGCGCCTGGCATCCTGCACACCGTCATCGACGCGGGCCGCCAACTACTCGACACCGCTGCCCGCTATGGATTGGCTGTCAGCGCCATCGGCATTGGCACAGCCGGTCAAGTCAATGTCAACTTGGGCCAGATCTCCTACGCATCCGACAATCTCCCCGGCTGGTCGGGCCTACCCCTTGCCCAGCAAGTCGAGGACGCGCTCGGCCTGCCCGTCTACGTCGACAACGATGTCAACGCCATGGCACTGGGCGAACAACATGCCGGCGCAGGCCGCGGCTACGACGAAGCCCTTTATGTTGCAATCGGGACCGGCGTAGGCGGAGCCGTTGTGCGCGATGGCAAAATCTGGCACGGATCCACCTGGAGCGCAGGCGAAATCTGCCATCTAGTCGTGGATATTCACGGCAAACGACGTTGTAGCTGTGGTGCGATGGGCCACCTCGAAGCCTACACCTGCGGCCCTGCCATGGCGCTGCGCTACAAAGAACTGAGCGGCGTGCCTGCTGTCCCCGACCTCAAGCGCGTGGCCGCGCTAGCCCGAACAGGTGACGGCCATGCCCTACGCGCCATTGCCGAAGGCGCACAGATTTTGGGCGTCAGCCTCGCCGGTGTGCTCAATGTCATAGACCCCGCGCTGCTGGTGATCGGCGGCGGCGTGCCCGAGATCGGCCCGCTCTGGTGGGATCACTTTGAAAGCGCCTTGCGCGCCAATCCCATGCCTGGTCCTGCACGCGTAGCCCTGCGCCGCGCCGAGCTAGGTACAGATGCCGTGGTGGTCGGTGCAGCGTGGCTGGCCTTCAACGGGCTCCATACCTAACCGCTCAAAGACAAAGGCCGGGCAATATCCCGGCCTCGTTTCGATTCTGATAAGTCCCCAAGTCCTCAAGCAGGGAACGCGTCCCTCGCTCGCATGGGAAGGCGCTGCTGGCGCACCGCCGCCACAAACTCCTGCGCGGCAGGCATATACTCGTCGAACTGCTCGCGTCGAATATTGTGGCCTGCGCCTGCAATCTGATAGGGGAAGATTAGCGGATTGATGCGGCGTGCTTCGGCTGCCACCACAGGGGTCACAATGCCGCCCAACTCCGGCTCACCGTAGATCAACAGCACAGGTTTCTGCATACGCGCAACCAGATCGCGCCAATCCGGCCGCGGCTCGGTCATGAACTGGAACACAGCCGGGCTTACTTGCTGCTTGGCCTGCACCCAATCGGGAAACTCTTCTGCCGCCCAGCCGGGGTTGTTTATACGGCCGCGCATCAGGATATCATAGGGTTCGAGCTTCTTCTGGGCCTCAAGCGCCTGCACCCGCTGCAAACGCATCGCCTCAAGTTCCTGCGGATCACGCTCTTCGTCGATACGCCAAACAGGGTCCTCCAAGATGGCACAGCTAATCAGATCCGGGTGCTCCGCAGCCAAGATCGCCAAGCTGGTTGCCCCCATCGAATGCCCCATTACAACCGGTTCTTCTAATTCCAGCGCCTCAATCACGCCGACCATATCCGCCACATGATCCGCTGCCGAATAGCCCGTCTCCGGCGCGTCCGACTCGCCGTGGCCGCGCGCATCGAGCATAATCACATCAAAGTACTGCTGCATGATCTCTGCAGCACGCCGCCAACAAAGCCCATTGTCGGTCATTCCATGCGCCAACAGCATAGGCGGCTTCTCGCCGCCGGTGCGCGTATAGGCCAAGTTAATCCCATTGGCAGCAACTTTTCCCCGTTGCCACTCTGCCATGATCAACACTCCCTTGTCATCAGATAATCATTGATTAATCATCTGCCGCGCCCGTCGTGGCACTGCCTGGATTGCGGGCGTGGTGAGATGAGGTCGAAGCCGGTGAATCCACAGCGACAGATGGGTGCGCCGGTGCAAGCGCCGGTGTAAGGGCCGATGCAGCCGCAGCCGCACCTTCCGCCACCGTATCCTCGTCGTCTGGTTCGTCGTCCAATGCACCGTATTTCCTGAGCGCAGGTGACAGCAGCGCAGTCGCACCTACAACGACTAGTGTACCAATACCACCACTGACAACGGAAAAGACCGGGCCGAACCAATGAGCAACCAGCCCAGATTCCAGCCCGCCTAGTTCATTGGAAGCGCCGACAAATACGCTGTTTACCGCCGACACACGCCCGCGCATCTGGTCCGGCGTCAACAGTTGAATCAGCGTGCCCCGGATGATCATACTGACGTTGTCAAAAGCGCCGGTCAGCACAAGCATCGAGAATGACAGCCAGAACGAAGTCGAGAAGCCGAAAATAATCGTCGCCACCCCAAATCCGGCAACCGTCAACAGCAGCGTACGCCCCGCTCGCTTCATGGGGGGCAGATAGATCATACAGACCGACGTAATCGCTGCGCCCACAGCCGGCGCGGCCCGCAGCCAGCCAAAGCCAGTCGCCCCCACATTGAGGAATTCCTCTTCGGCAAAGATGGGCAGCAGATAAACCGCGCCGCCCAACAACACGGCAAACATATCCAGCGAAATAATGGTCAATAGAATCCGCTTCTTCCACACGAATTCTACACCCGCCACCACTGTTCGCCACCCCATATGACCTTGCGCCTTGACCTCGCCCAAAAGCGTCAAACGGCTCAGCATCAAGATGTAGAGCAAAGAACTCGCCGCCGTGACGACATAGGCCGAGGATACGTGTATGGCAACGATCATGCCGCCCAATGCTGGCCCAAGCACCGCGGACATCTGCTGCAAGCTTGTGTTCCACACAACAGCATTGGGAAAGACTTGCCGGGGGACCAAATTGGGCATCATCGCGCTGCGTGCCGGTCGCCCCACAATGGCAGCCGCGGCATCGAGGAACAATATCACATACATCAGCGTAATGTTGCCCTGGGTAAAAGAGAGATAGGCCAGCGCAATCGACGTGAACGTCATGCCCACCAAGCTCAACATGAGTACCTTGGTCCGGCTGAAGCGGTCAGCCAAGTACCCGGCAGGGATCGCCAGCAGCATCGTCGGCAGCGCCTGGGCCAAGCCGACCAGGCCCAGAGACAAAGCGTCACCTGTGCGCTGATACATCTCCCAGCCAATAGCAACGCTCTGAATACGCGTGCCAATCAGCGCAATAAACCAACCAACCACATAGGAGCGGTACGTCGGTATCCGCAGCGCCGCATATGGGTCATGCGACCGGTGAGAATCCGGCGGGGGAACAGCCTGGGACATGCCCAATAACCTCTCTAGTTATGACACCGCGCCGCTATTCGGTCGATGTCGGCTCAGGCGTCGGGATAGTAAACGATGGCACCAGTAACTCGATGGCTGTACCAAGCTGTAAATCCTCGCTCGCGGCAATCTCCTCCAATGTCATCTGCTCCATATCGCTCGGTGCAAGCAAATTCGCCTCGATTGGCAAGTCAACCACAATATCAGGGTCAATTCCTTGATTGCGAATCAGCCGTCCATCCGGCGTCAGCCACTGGCGCGTGCCCAGCAGCAACGCCGAATTATCGGCGAGGACATACCGTTGCAGCACCGTGCCCGTGCCAAAGGTCGTCTCGCCCACTAATTGCGCCCGGCCATGGTCTTGCAGCGCGCCCGCAAAGATTTCAGCAGAACTGGCCGAACCGCCGTTGATCAACACCACCACCGGCAGGTCGGTCACAACGCCGCCCCGCTCGACCTCATACGCCTTGCGGTTGCCCTGGGCATCCTCCTCCAAGAGCACATTGCCTTCTTCCAAAAACTGGCTGGTCACCCGAATCGCTTGCTCCAGCAGCCCGCCAGGATTGTTACGCACATCCACGATCAACGCGGTTGCGCCTGCCTCCCTGGCCTCCTCCACCGACTGAATCAAGTTGGGTGCAGCATTGGCCGAAAACTGGCTCAGACGAATCAACCCCACATTCGTCTCCGGAATCATCGCCCACGTCGCCGCGGGCACCGAGATCTCCTCGCGCGTGATCGTCACCTCCACCGTGCGGTTTTCTTGCCCCCGGCGCAACAGCGTCAAGGTCACATCTGTGCCCTCCGGCCCGCGAATCCTGGTCACAATCTCGTTGAGCGGCAGCGTGGTCACATCCTCGCCGTTCACCTCCATGATAATGTCACCTGACAGCACACCCGCTTGGTCTGCGGGCGAACCGTCAAAGGGAGCCACAATCACAGGTAGCTGATCCTGGATGCCCAACTGCGCGCCAATTCCGCTGAAAGAGCCTGACAGATCCGTCTGCTGCCGTTCTCGCTCTTCCGGCGTCAGAAATGCTGTGTGCCCCTCGTCCCCCAGCGCGCTCACCATCCCGCGGATCGCGCCATAGGTCATTTCAGTCGGGTCGAGTGCATCTTGATCCACAAAATTGCGGTTGACAATGTCCCATGCTTGCCAAAAGACTGCAAACTCCTCCGGCTCGCCCTTGCGCGCGCCGCTGCCAGCAAACACACCGAAGCCCGCTGAGCCAACAAAGATACCGGCCGCCAACGACACAACAGCAACAAACACGAATGCCACGATGATCGCAGCAATTCTAATGCCACGGTTCATGAGATGCCCATTCCATCTTACTCCCAGTTGGGTTCCAAGCGCTGCGCCCCGAACAGCCAGCGATCACCCAATCCGCCACCTGTGCAGTATTGCGTCCCCACCGTAGCCCGCGCTGTAACCCCGGTTGCGCTTAGCACTACAGGTGTATTGCGCTTGGCGATACTGAACCTACCGCGGCCGCGCCACCGGCTCCGGCAGCGGCACAGCCCGGCTGTCTTCTGTCAAGATCGCCCAGTCCGCCAGCAGCAAACGCATCTGTGCCACCACATCCTGATAGGCCGGATCAGCCGCCAAATTCGTCAATTCCCATGGATCGGCCTGCATGTCATACAACTCATCCAGATCGCCCATCGGATCATGCACATACTTCCATCCCAGCGTGCGCACCATCTTGCGCCGCCCCTCGGCCTCGCGCCATTGCAGCGTCTCAATCAGCGTCTTGCGCCCAAAAGGCCGCGACAGTTGCTCCAGATCCGTCTCCGTAAACGGTGCGCCGCCCGCGCCATACTCGCTAAAAGTCGCCTGGCGCGGCGCAGCATCGGTCACAGTCGGCAGCGGCGCGCCCTGCATATCAGCAGGCACAGGCAGACCTTGCAGCGTGAGCAAGGTGGGCGCGATGTCGATCAAGTTCACCATGCTCGTATCCACCTTGCCCGTGGGCAGATGGTCGGGCCAAGAGACGATCAACGGCACGCGCGTCAGACAGTCATAGAAGACACCCCCCTTGCACTGCATAGCGTGCTCGCCCATAAAATCGCCGTGGTCAGAGCAAAAGACCACAATCGTATTCTCGCGCAGGCCCAGTCGCTCCAATGCATCCAGAATCTGCCCAATACCGTCGTCAATGAAGCGCACCATGCCATAGTAGACGCCCATCAGCCGCCGCAGATCTTCCTCGCTGTCCTCGCGCACCCCCAATATACGGTAGAGTACCCGGTTGCGCTCCGGCGCAGTGCCATCTGTAAATTCATCGTCGCGCCAGGTCGGCAGCACGATCTCCTCCGGCGGGAACAGTTCGGCATATTGGCGCGGCACCACCCACGGCTCATGCGGATCGGGAATCGACACCCATAGGGCGAACGGCTCATGTTGATGCGCCTCCAAAAAGCGCACCGTCTGCCCACAGATCAACCCTGTGCTGTGATCCTCTAGCGGCAGATGGTCCGAAACGGCATAGGCAAAGCGCGGGTTTTGCGGTGTCATGCTGCGCCGCAGCGCATGTGCCGCGTCAATCCCCTCGCGTGGGCGGAACCATTCCATACCTTTATTTTCGGCCCCAGCCGCCATGCCCACATGCGAAATATCGCACCAAGTATCAAAGCAAGCTAGGTCATCTGCCTCGGCAAAGCAGTGATTCTTGCCGATTAACCCTGTATGATACCCGGCCTCATGCCAGATACGAAAGAGGTGTGCAGCACCGGGCCGCATGGGTGTTTCATTGCGCCGCGAGCCATGATTATGCGGGTATTGCCCCGTCCAAAACGACACACGCGCCGGCATACACAGCGGATGAGGTGTGTACGCATACTCATAGCGCACCCCCTCATTCGCCAGCCGCTCCAGGTTGGGCGTTACACAGTTGGGGTTGCCGTAGAGATGACTCGCCGTCGCTTTTTGTTGATCGGTCATAATGACCAGGATGTTCGGCTGCTCGGCCATGCTGCACACTCCTCGCTCGTCCTACTGGAATTTGATCAACTTAAAGGCTTCGGCATACTCCATATCCTGGCCCGACTCTTTCGCCGCATTGCGGCAGCGTTCGCGGATGCGCTCGGCCAATTTTTCCGGCTCGGTCCGAATCTGGCTCTTATGGCAAGTCAACGCCTCGATACGCCGCTCGATGGTGCTGCCCACATCCTCGTAGTGATCGGCCTGGTCGGTCCAATAGAGATAGACCTGAGAAACACGCCAAGGCTCCTCATCGCCGACCAACTGTTCCGGGAAGATGTACCATTCGCGCGCGGCCCAAAGCCCGTCCAGCGCCGCAAAGCCCGCCGCGCGGTGATCCGGGGCCAATTGATAGTGCCGCCACGGATCAATGGCAAAAATAATATGAGGCTTGTGCTGGCGAATCAAATGGGCGATGCGCGCCCGCAACTCCAGCGTAGGCTCTAAAATGCCGTCAGGGTAGCGCAAGAAGATGAAATGCTTCACACCCAAAACCTTGCCCGCGTTCCGCTGTTCCTCCTCGCGCTGCGTCGCCAGTTGGCCTGGACGTACGTTGGGATCGTGGCTGCCCTTGTCGCCTGCCGTAATGATGACGTAGGTGATCTCTTTCCCTGCATCAGCCATCTTGGCAATTGTCCCGCCTGCGCCAAATTCCGGGTCGTCCGGGTGCGCGCCGATCACCATTACGCGCGTCAGATCAGCGTCGGTCTGTTCCATTCGTTGCCTACTCCTTACTGCCTAAACAGGATGCGACGGCAAACGCCGCCATCCATTGGGGATAAAATAATGGATAAGCATGGGTTGGGGGACATGGCCGTGGATTGCAGCAGAGCGACCGCTAGGAGCTTGGACGGCCGCAGCCGCCACGCTGTACCGGCCTTTCAGTCAGGCCGTGCAATCGGACAGCACAATCAAGCGAATCGTCCCGCCATAGCCATGTGTGGATTGCACGTTCCAAGTATAGCCACGCGCCGACAGCGGGTCAAAGCGCAGGGGGTGTGTGCGACAAAATAAAACGAGCCGCGCCCACATGCCAAGCCGCCAACAAGACGATTGGGCAGATGCGCCCGCCTCAAGTAACATACCCGTATCAAGCCCCGGCCGCCCTGGCCGGTTGGCCCACCCCATTCACCACTGTTCAATACACAACAAAGACCAGTACACAACGACCAGTATACACAACGAAAGGATTCCTATGGCTCCCCAATTGCCTGAGTCACCGCGTGTCGCCATCACCAATGTACGCCTGTTGAAACTGCGCGTGCTGCGCGAGCTTGGCAACATGGAACCGGCCTGGGAACCGGGCCGCAGCCGAGCCTATCGTGTCGGCGGCGATCTCATTACAGAGATCCAGACCGATGCGGGCCTGGTCGGCATTGGCCCCGGCTTTGCCCCCGATCTGCTGCCGGTCATCCGCGATCTGCTCATCGGCGCAGACCCGCTCGACATTGAACAGCACGCGGCCGCGCTGCGCTATGAAGCCTTTGGCCTGCCCTACCGCGGGGCCGCTGGCGTAGATGTCGCGCTCTGGGATTTGATAGGCAAGATCTGCAACCAGCCCCTCTACAAGCTGTGGGGCGGCGGCAATGGTCGCGTACTGGCCTATGCAAGCACCGTTATCCTCTCGACACCGGAGGAACGGGCTGAATATGCCGCCAAGTGCCAAGCTGAGGGCTGGCAGGCTGTCAAGCTGCGCCTGCACCACCCCACCATGGCCGAAGACATTCGCACCGTCGAACTCGTTCGCCAGGCAACCGGAGACACAATGGTCATCGGCACCGACGCCAACCAGGCGCAAGGCTCTGGAACCTACCAACTGGGCCTTCGTTGGGACTTCCAGCGCGCGCTCAACACAGCCCGTGCGCTGGATGAAATGCAGTGCGCCTGGCTAGAAGAGCCGCTGCCCCGCTTCGCCTTCGACGACCTCGCCCGGCTCAACGCGGCAGTGGCAATGCCCATCGCTGGCGGCGAAAACAACCGCACCATGTTCGATTTTCGCATGATGTTGGAAAAGAATGTCTACGACATCCTCCAGCCCGAGGGGATGGTCCTGGTCGGCCCCTCTGAATTACGCAAGTTGGGCACGCTCGCCGAGGCCTACAACAAACAGATCATGCCCCATCACGGCGGTCGCGGCCTGGGCACAATCGCCCACTTGCACCTAGTCGCGTCTTGGCCCCACGCGCCCTACCTTGAACTGCTGCACGACCCCGAAGTCGCCGACTACCGCCACGGCTTCGCCATCTTGCAAGACCCGCCCACCGTCGACACAGAGGGCTTCATCACAGCCCCCGCACGCCCCGGCCTGGGCGTCGATCTCCTTCCCGATATCGTCGAGCAAGTCATCGGCGACTAGAAACCCGTCACCAATCAACACTGCCTGGCCGGAGAGACCAGCCAGGCAGTGTAATCCCATAAAATGTAATCCCATGCAAAAGGAGCAAGCCCATGAGCTTTGGCGTCACCAAAACGATTCCCGCCACGCGCCCCCCTGCCCACGTCGATGCGCTCTACGACGGCAGTTTGAGCGAATATGAATTCCACATGGCAGGCACGCCCAGCCAGCTAAAGCCGGGCCACTATGTCTATACCATCTATAGAAATCAGCTCATCGGCCGTCTGAAGATCACACGCATCGAACCCGGTGCAGTCCACCCCAAGTCGGGGCGGCCGCGCACGCTGATCTACGTCGCCGCGCCGGGCGAACGGCTGCCCCATCCCATCCCACGCCGGGGACACCAGGGCACGCGCTACTATGACGGCGCGGATTGGCCCCTATGAAAACAGCCTGCCCTGCACAACAGGTGCAAGGCAGGCTCTTGGCGGCTGCGCCGACGCGTTAATCCGCACCGGCAGGAGCAACCAGCGGTCGCATTGGCCGTTCGATGTCGTCCAGCGCGGCCTGGGATTGCACCTGGTTCAGATGCCAGTAGATTCCTTGCCGTCGCATTAGCTCGCTGTGCGTGCCGCGCTCGGCAATCTTGCCATCGTTCAACACCACGATCTGATCCGCGTTGCGCACTGTCGACAGCCGGTGGGCAATGATGATCGTGGTACGCCCAGCCATCAACCGCTCTAGGGCCTCTTGGATCAACGCCTCCGTCTCTGTATCCACCGCGGAAGTTGCTTCATCCAAAATCAGAATCGGCGCGTCCTTAAGCAGCGCACGCGCAATCGACAGGCGCTGCTTCTGCCCCCCCGAAAGCTTCACCCCGCGCTCGCCAATAATCGTGTCATACCCCTCCGGCAGCTTCGAGATGAACTCATGCGCATTGGCGATCTCGGCTGCGCGCAGCATCTCCTCTTCCGTGGCATCCTCACGACCGAACAAGATATTCTCGCGCGCGGTGCCGTGGAACAAGTACACATCCTGCAAGACCATGCTGATCTGGCGGCGCAGATCCGCCAGCCGCAAATCGCGCAGATCATACCCATCCAGCGTAATGCGCCCCGACTTCACATCGTAGAAGCGCGGAATAAGGCTCGCCAAGGTTGACTTACCCACGCCTGTCGGCCCCACCAGCGCCACCGTGCTCTTGGCCGGAATGTCGAGGTCAATATCCTCCAGCACACGATCGCTCGACAGATAGCCAAAATAGACATGCTCGAACCGGATATGGCCCGCCACACGCGGCGGCAAATTGACCACCGGAATATCCTTCTCCCGCTCCGGCTTCTCGTCCAACAACTCCTGCACCCGGTCGGCGCTGGCAAGCGATTCCTGCAGTTGCTCCCACGAATTGCTCAGATGGTGCAGCGGCTGATAGAAAAGCTCAAGATAGAGGAAGAAGGCCACCAATTCATCCACAGCCAGCGACTCGCCGACAATCATGCGCCCGCCGAAATAAATGATGACGATCGTGCCCAAACTGGACGAGAACTGAATAAAGGGCTGGAAGATCGCCATCATCTTCAGCGCATGGAGCAGCGAATCGCGGTAGCGGTCAATGCGCCGCCGGATGCGGTTTGCCTCAGTCTCCTCGCGCGTGAACGCCTTGATCTCACGCATGCCGGAAATATTATCCTGCAAGATGGCGTTGAGTTCGCCCAACTCTGCCTGACGATGGACAAAGGCCGGTCGCACATAGCGCGCAAACGCACGCAGCGCATAGATAATCAACGGGATCGGAACCATGCTCAGGAGCGCCAGCTTCCAATTGATCGTCAACAGCACAGCCGTCACACCAATCAGCGTCAGCGCATTCACCATCACATCCGGCATCGCATGGGCTATCAGCAGTTCAAACTTATCCGAGTCATTGACCACGCGCGACATGATCTGCCCGGTCTGCTTGTCCGCGTAAAAGCGCAGACTGAGCTTTTGCAGATGCTCATAGATCATCTTGCGCGCCTCGGCCACAACGCCCCAGCCCGCAATATGCGCCATGTAACTGCGTAAAAACTGCAAGATGGCGCGCGCCACATAGACAGCCAGCGCCAGCAGCGCCAACCGGTTCACAGCGGCATAGGACATCGGCGCTCGCTCTGGATCGGTCACCATAGCCACCATCTGCTGAATGATCCAGGGAATCAGCAACTGCGCCCCGACCAGCAGCAGCATACTAAGAACCGTCACCGCCAGAACTACCGTATAACGTCGTGCAAAAACGAACAGAAACCGTATCGGCTCCATAAGCTCACTCTCCAAAGGGGGTAACGCGTAGGCTTGCGTTAATCACTGTATTCGTAAGACCATTGTAATAGTTAGAAGATCAAACTAGCAAAGTTTAAGGTGAACCAGTAGCCCCCCGCAGGCAGCCCTTCGCAGTCACCCAAAACGCGCAGGCGACCCATCGCACAATGGGCCGCCTGCCAAGCTGAATCAGCTATTTATTAAAGCGATTATACCGGCTTACGCCTCAACTGACCAAGAGGCTGCGCCGGGCCAGGGGTTAGCCTTCGAACAGGCGCTCGCCCCGATGCAAACGCACGGCAATGCTATAGGTCTGCTCCTGCGCGCGTACCGTTGGCGCATGGGCAGCCAGATAGCGGCTCGCAGCGATCAGCGCATGTGTCCCCGCTTCTGTGCCGCGCAGGCGCGAATATTGCCGGAACGCCCCCTCAACAGTCTGGATTGTGTGGAAGTCCCGGTCCTCGCGCAGCAGCAGCCGCCCCATCATTGCCAACAGCTTGTCCGGATCGCCACCGCTGTACAAATACTGCGCCACCAGCGCGGCTGCCTGGTTCACCTGCTGCTGCCGGTCAAGCAGCGCGGGCAGTTCCGCCAACAGCGCCTCTGGATTATCCACCTTCTCGCTCGGCTGCGGGATGCGCGCGGCGGGGATGTTGAGGAAGCGGTCAAGGTAGACGCTCATCGCGGCATCAAAAACGCCCCGCAGCAGGTCAACCGACGGCGCACGGCGCAGCCCCTGCTCAATCGCATTGGAGAAGGTGAAGGTATGCAGCGCGGTGTCCCAATCGGAGAATTCGTTGCTTGTGTGGAAGCGGGCAATACGCAGCAGCGCAGTGTAGGACACGGTCGCCGCCAACTCTGTCATGCTGCATCCGGCGCGCAGCGCGTCCAGCAGCGCGTTGATCGTCGCGCGTGGATCGTCGTCCAAAATCGTGGCGACTAAGTCATCCCGCCCGCCCCACTCGCCTTGCGCCTGTTCGCCTTGCGCCACGGCAGCGGGCAACTGCTCGAACGCGTCGCCAAGCAGCGCCACCAGATCCACCGGATTGCGCCAAGCGTTCGACTCCTCCATGCGGTTGGCTCCGGCATAACCAGCCACCAAGCTCGTCAACACCGGCTCTGCCATCTCCCACCCAACAATGTCCAGCGCCTCAAATGCCTTGTTGGTGAAGTCTGCCGGGTGGCCGATGTTGATGTAGCGGTAATCGGTGACCGCGCTAAACAGCATATCCGCCATCTGCACCGCATCTGCTCCGCTGCGGATGGCTGAAATAATGCAGCGTTCCGCACCCTCTGCGTCGCGCACCGCGATAAATTGGCGGAACCAGCTTTTCAGCGTGCCAATATCGACAGATTCGCTGTTGGGCAAGGGCCGCACAGGGAAGCGCGGCGGCTCGCCTGCGCTATCGCGGGCAACAGCCGACAAACCCTGATAGAGCGCATGGGGTCGCTGCTCTGCCTCCAAATAGGGCAGCATGTTCATAAAGCAAGTAAGCATGGTCAGCCCCTGCGCCCAGCCCCCCATGCGATAGCGCGTGCCAAACTCCAAGCCCGAGCGGAACGGCTCCACCGCATCGCCGCCGTCCCCGGCCAGGACCAGCACAGCCTTAGCCACCACAAGCGAGATGTCGCGCTCCAGCCCCACCTTCAAGCGCTCACGCTGCTTCTGCCGCGGGTCGCCGTGCTCGGCAATATCGACCCACACCTCTTTTGTGCCGTCCGCGCCGTCGCGCACCTCGACCGGATAGGCCCGCACATCGTCGGCGAACAGATCGAACGTACCGCCATTCTCCAGACAAAAGCGCGCATGATGCCAGTGACAGGTGAGAATGCCGTTGTCCACCGTACCGCGATCAAGCGGGAAGCCCATGTGAGGGCAGCGATTGTCAACCGCATAAGTTTTCCCCGCATGGGCAAAGAGGGCAATCGGGTGGCCGTTCAGACGCACAACCGAACAGCCCGCGTTCTCCACCTCGTCCAGCTTGGCAGCAAAAACGAAATTGTGCTGAGTTGTCTCCGTCGCTGCTGCCGTAGCAGCCCCATTGGTCGTTGGGGTACTCGCCATAGTGGTTGTCATTCGTGCTCTCACCTTTCTTTGTTCAGCCGTTGCAGCCCGGTTTCCACTGCCGGGCCGCGACACGGCACAACGCCGCAATGGTTACGTGGCTAAACCTTTGCACGCCAGCCCCACGTCGGCAAAATGCGCGCCCGCTTATGCGAAAGTCAGCGATACGTCGCGTGAAGGCAACTCATGGTGCTCCTTGTACAAAACACACGCCACGGTCCGATCCGCTTCCGTTTGATAGAGCGGCGGCTCTTCTTGCCAGCACGATTCCGTCGCAAACGAGCAGCGCGGCGCGAACTTACAGCCGTGCGAAATGCGCGGCGGCCCGCTGGCGGCCTCGTCGGTCTGATCATCCTCCCAACGCTGCGACCGATCAACCGATGGAATGGACGAAATCAGAAGCTGCGTATAAGGGTGTTGCGGCTCGTGGATGATCTTATCGGTGTTGCCCGCTTCCGCCACGGCTCCCGCGTACATCACCACCAGGTTGTCGCAGACCTGATAAGCCGTGGTCAGGTCGTGGGTAATATATACAATCGAAATGCCCAACTCCTGGTTGAGCGTTTGCAGACTCGCCAGAATTGTCGCGCGCAGCGACGCATCCACCATGGACACAGGCTCATCCGCCACAATCAGCCGCGGCTGGCACAGCAAAGCGCGCGCCACCATCAAGCGCTGCCGCTGACCACCGCTCAACTGGTGGGGAAAGCGACCCAGCGTCTCACCAGGGCGCAGCCCGACCAATTCCAGCGCCTCGCCAATGCGACGTCGCGCCTCGGACTCCGAATCGGCAAGATTGAACCGCTTGATCGGCGTATGCAACACATGGTCGACACGATAGAACGGATTATAGGCGGAGAATGGGTCTTGAAAGATCGGCTGCACCTCACGCCGGAACTCGAAACGCTGACGCGCGTTCATGGTCGCCACATCCTGCCCGCGATAGATAACCTGCCCCGTAGTCGGCGCATCGTGCCCCAACAGCATCAGCGCCAGCGTCGTCTTGCCGCTCCCGCTCTCGCCCACAATGCCGGTGATGGTCGCCCCTTCTTCATCCAGCGAGAAAGACACATTGTTGACCGCGACCGTCGTCTCCCGCCGCCAAACAGGGCCGCCCTGGAAAATACGCGATACATTGCGAACTTCAACCAACTTCGTCATGCCTGGACCTCATCTGTAGCCGGCGCAGCAGTTTCACCATTAGCCGTTGTCAAGACCGCGCCGCCCGCGCCAACAGTGATCGCCTCAGCCGGCAGCGGCGGCAGTTCGGAATGTTCAGGGTAGAGATGGCAAGCAACCTCGCGGCCATCGACCTGCTGCACAGCCGGTGTCTCCTGGCGGCAGCGATCAAAGGCAAAGGGACAGCGAGGATGGAAACGGCAGCCCGATGGTCGGTCAAAGAGCGCAGGCGGTAAACCAGGGATGCCGATCAGGTCTTTGCGCATCTCCAGCCCCGGCAAGCTGTCGATCAACAAACGGGTGTAAGGGTGTCGCGGCGACGCCAGCACATCGTCCACAGCTCCGCGCTCCACCATCTGCCCCGCGTACAGCACACCAATCGAGTCTGAAAACTGCGCCACCAGCCCCATATCATGGCCGATCAAGATCACAGCCGCGCCCAGTTCTTTCTGCACACGACCCAGCGTATTCATCACTTGCCGCTGGACAACCACGTCGAGCGCACTGGTCGGCTCATCCGCAATGATCAACTTGGGGCCAAGCACCGTCGCAATCGCCATGGCTACACGCTGCTTCATACCGCCGCTGAGTTGATGCGGAAAACGCTGGGCAACGGTTGGAGACAGACCCACCTGGGTCAACGCCTGGGCCACGATCTCATTTTGCTGCCGCTCCGACAAAGTCTTATCATGCGCCACCAGCGCATCGACAATCTGATCGCGGATACGCAGCACCGGGTTCAGCGAGTTCATGGCCGCCTGCGGCATCAGCGCGATATCTCTCAAACGGGCCTGGCGCACCTCGGACTCGCTCAACGACAGCAAATCACGCCCATCGAGATAGACCCGCCCTCCCGCAATGCGCCCAGGAGGCCGCGTCAACGACATCAACGCCGTCGCCATGGTCGTCTTGCCACAGCCCGACTCGCCAATCAGCCCCATACGCTCGCCAGGCTTTAGCGAGAATGACACGCTATCAACCGCCAACCCCGTCCCCGCGGGCGTCTCATAGACCACCTGCAGATCCTCGACCAAGAGCAGCGGCTGCTCCGTGCCGCCATTTTGCGCCAAGGCTGCGCTGCGTGCCCGGCTCGCTTCTCGCTGCTCCTTTGCCTCGTCAGCCAACTCACGCCGACGCTTGCGCGACAGCCTCAGCTTGGTCGAAAGCGTTGGGTTCGCAAAGCGATCCAACCCTGCCGACAGCAGGAAAAGACCGACAAAAATCACCGAAATAATGGCAATGGGCGGCCCCCACCACCACCATTGGCCGCGCAAAATCGCGCTGTAGCGCCGTGCCCAGTAAATTGTCGTCCCCAACGTGTGCACGTTCTCCGCGCCCAGGCCCAGCGACTCCAAGCCGACTGTCGCCAGAATCGCGCCGTTGATCGAGACGACCAGGCTAGCCGCCACATAGGGCAGCAAGTTGGGCATGATCTCGCGAAAGAGCACCCCCAATTCAGTCATGCCGTTCGCGCGCGCCACAGCGGTATATGCCCGCTCACGGATCGACAACACCTGCGCCCGGATCGTGCGCGTCGGGAACATCCACGCCAACGCCGCCACAGTCAACGCCATCAACTCAACCGACATAGCCTCCACATTGGAAGCAATGATGATCAGAATGGCGATGCCAGGAACCGTCATCAGCGAATCAGCGAGAATACGCACGACGGTATCCAACGGGCCGCCGAAAAAGCCGGAGAGCAGCCCCAACACCAAGCCAATGGAGATGCCCACCAGCCCGGCGATAATGCCCATCTTCAACGTCTGTGGAATAGCAACCACCATGACCGCGAGCATGTCGCGGCCCTGGGAATCAGTGCCCAGCACGAAATCGGCATTTGGCGGCAGCGAAGGCGGAACCGCGCCCACAAGCGACTTGTCCACATCCACAAACAGCGGTCCCAACACACTGATCAAGACCACCAGCAGCAGGATGAGAAGGCCGGCCACCAAATTCGATGTAATGCGCGGACTGTTTAATGCTCGAAGCAGTGAACCCATTGTGGGAACTCCTTAACGGGTATAGCGTTAGCGGGTGTAGCGAATACGTGGATCCACCAGAGGATAGATCAAGTCAATAACGAAAAGCGCGCCGGCCAAGGCCAAGATCAGCATGAGCACGATGCCCTGGATCACAAAGTAATCCTTACCCGCAATGGCGGAAAAAAGCAGCGTCCCAATGCCCGGATAGCTAAAGATCGCCTCCACCAGCACAGCCCCGCCCAACACGCCGCCTAACGCCAGAGCAAGCTGCGTCACCTGCGGCAGCAGCGCATTGCGCATCCCATACCAGAGGAAAATATGCCGGTCCGACAGCCCCTTGGCTTCGGCGAACATGACGTAATCTTCCCCCAGCACCGAGATCATGATGGCGCGCATCCCCAACGCCCACGCGCCGATACCGCCCAGCACCATCGATAGCGCAGGCAGCACCGCATGGTGGGCAATATCCAACATGGTTGGCACATCAAAGGCACGGATGCGCGTCGGTGAAAAACCGCCGCCCGCAGGCATAATGCGCCACTCCACGGCAAAAAGATAGAGCAGGATGATGCCCATCAAGAAGAAGGGAATGGTCGAGAGGAGCAGCAGCGGCGAAACCAGTATGCCGAACCATTGCGGCGTACGCGGCCAAGCCAGCAGCGCGCCGATCACTGAACCCGCGACAAAGGCGATCAACGTCGCCACAGTCAGCAGACCGAGCGTCCACGGCAGCGCCGCTCGGATCTGGTTGATCACCGGCTCTGGGAAATGTACCAACGACACGCCGAAATCGAAGTGCAGAATATCGTTCCAATAGGCAAGATATTGCTGCCACATCGGCTTATCAAGGCCGAACTTGGCACGATAGGCTTCAGCCACCTTCTGCACATCGACACTCACATTGCCGGAAACAGCAATCTTGGTAGCCAGCGCCGCCTCAACAGGGTCGCCGGGAATCATGCGCGGCAGAATAAAATTGATCGTAATCGCCACAAACACAATCACGAGCAATTGAAAAACGCGCTGAACGAGATACCAAATTGTCACGGGAAACTCCTTACGGAACGCTTGGCCGAGATCAAGCAGGGGCCGCAGCCGCCAGTATGGTGAGAACACGCCCACCGGCTGCACAATAAGCGTTAAATAAGCGTTATGAGATAAGCGTTAAGTGGTGTCTTTGGACAAGGGAACGCAGGCTTCAGTATACCTTCTTACATTGGCCTGTCAAGCTAAGCCCTTTTCCGCGTTTGACAAAGAAGCGACGCCAGGGGTATAGTTTGCCCATCCAACTCCCTCATTTGAATCCAAACCTTCAAGCAGCCTAGATCCATCGAGGACAAATCCATCGAGGAAGAAGAGGAGGAATTGTATGCCACAATTGCGCATACGTGTCTCGATTGCCGTGCTGCTGCTGTTCCTGTTGAGCGCCGTGCTTGCTGCATGCCAGCAGCAGCCCCAACAGACCGGCGGCGACCAGCAACAGCAGCAACAGCAACAGAGCAGCCAAACATCCGGGACAGTTGACCGGACCAGTACCCTTGTCATTACTCCCTGGAGCGACCGCACCGGTCCGCTCATGAACCCCGACAACTGGCACATCTACCAGACGGGCAACCAGAACCAACGTCAGATCGGCAGCAAAACGATCTACGAGGCGCTCTTCTACACCAACCTCAACACGGGTGAATTGATCCCGTGGCAGGCCGAGAGCTACGAGTACAACGACGACTACACCTCGGTCACCGTGAAGCTGCGCGACGGCGTCGAATGGTCTGATGGCGAAGCCTTCACCTGCGCCGACGTCAAGTTCACCCTCGAAATGCTGCGCGACAACGCGCCCGACCTCAACTATTCCTTTGTCTATGACGAATGGTTGGCGGATGTGGAGTGTGTCGACGACCTGACCGTGGTGATCAACCTGAACAAGCCAGGCCCGCGCTGGTTCCTCAGCAACCTGGCGCTTGGTCATGAAAACCATCAGGTCATGCTGCCGGAGCACATTTGGGGCGACAAAGACCCCAAGGAGTTCACCAACTTTGACCTGGAAGCAGGTTGGCCCGTAGGTACGGGCGCATACAAGCTGGTCAGTGCCGATGCGCAGCAAATGATCTTCGAACGCCGCGACGATTGGTGGGGCGCGAAGATCGGCTTCCAAGACCTGCCCGCGCCCGAACGCATCATTCTCGTGCCCGTTGGCGGCGATGAGTCTATGGCTCAATTGCTGATCGCCGACGACGTGGACAGCGGCCACCCGCTCCAACCCGGAACCTTCAGCGCCGTCATCGGACGCAACGCCAACGTCCGCTCATGGAACGACGAAGGGCCAATCTGGGGCGCGCCCGATGGGTGTGGCTACAACCTAGTCTTCAACAACGCCAAAGAGCCTTGGGGCAATCGCGACGTGCGGCTGGCGATCAACTACGCGCTGGATCGCACAGAACTCTCGACCCTGGCCTACCAAAGCGCCAACTACCCGATCATCCTGCCCTACTCCGCATATATGGCAGACCGCTGGTCAACGCCCGAAACCGAAGCCTTGCTGGCGCAGTATGACCGCAACAAGACCGATCTCGCCCTGGTCGAAGAGCACATGACAGCCGCCGGGTATGAGAAAGATGCCAATGGCATCTGGTCCAAGGACGGCGAAATCCTGCGCGTCCCGCTGCGCACCCCACAATGGCTGGCGCCGCTGGCCCCAGTTGTGGCGGCCCAGCTTTCACGCGCGGGTTTTGAAGCCATCGAACTGCTGGAGCCCGAAGGCTCTAGCGCCTGGACAGACGACCTGACGCTCGGCAACTTTGACACCATGTTCATGGTCCACTGCGGCAGCATCTCCGAGCCGTTCGAAACGCTCAAGGATCTGCACAGCAAATGGGGTCCGCCCATCGGCGAAAAGTGCCCCAGCTCCGTCGCCTGCACACGCTACAGCAATCCGGAGTACGACGCGCTGATCGACGAGATGGAATCCATGCCCGGTTCGATTGACAACGAACGCTACATGGAATTGGTCCATCAAGCCGAGGAAATCTACCTGCGCGACATGCCCGAACTCATGCTGCTTGAAGAGCTTCATGTCGTGGTCTTTAACGAAACCTACTGGACCAACTGGCCCACAGCCAACGATCCCTACGTGGCCCCCTATCCACCATGGGAGGCGTGGAACCTGATCGTCCACACCATCCAGCCTGCCCAGTAAGCACAATCAGCAGGCATAGCTAGCTTTTAAAGGCCCGGCGCACCCTATGTGTCGGGCCTTTAACATCGCCGCGACACAACTAGCTTCTCCCCTTTCCGTCCCCGCGCTTCCACTCAAGAGACTTGACATATCGCCGCCCGGCGACTACATTGGGGCCAGCACAAGTACAACAGAAGCACCATGAACATGTATCGTCATCCTCCCATGTCCGGCGGCCGACTCTGAGCAGCGGGTTCCCCTTCCCAGCACCCACCCGCCTGATCGTGTCTTGCCGCCGTTACAACTGTGCTGCGTCTGATCTTGTAGCACACCGGAGAGTGCATGGCATCGTTCAAACTCCACCTCTTCGGCCCGCCCCGGTTCATCGACGGCTCGACGCCCGTCGATATTCGCCCGCGCAAGGCGCTTGCCCTGCTCGTCTATCTCGCTGTCACCCAACAACCTCACAGCCGTGACGCCCTTGCCACATTGCTCTGGCCAGAAAGCGATCAAACGGCAGCTCGCGGCAGCCTGCGCCGCACCCTGCACCGGCTGCAGCAGGCGCTGCCCAGCGGCATCATCGACGCCAGCACCGACACCATCCAGCTTGGGCGGCAAGTCGATCTATGGGTAGACACCCACGCCTATCAAGCCATACTCAACCAGTGCCTCCCGGCACTGGCCCCGGTCGACCAACTTGACGCGTCCTGCTACAGCCGTCTGGCGCAAGCCGCACAGCTGTATGTCGATGACTTTCTGGCCGGCTTCACGCTCGAAGACGCCCCCTCCTTTGATGAATGGCAGTTCTTCCAGCAGGAGAGCCTGCGGCGCAGCGCGACCCAACTGCTCGACCAGTTGCAACACACCTGCGCCGAACGTGGCGACTATGGCGCGGCCATCGACCACGCGCGCCGCCGCCTTACGCTCGACACACTGCACGAACCCGCCCATCGTCAACTCATGCGCCTTTACTACTGGGCCGGTCAACACGCCGCGGCGCTGCGCCAATACCAAGAGTGCCTGCGCCTCCTCGACGAAGAGCTAGGTGTCCCCCCAGAGGAAGAGACAACCGCGCTCTTCGAGGCCATTCGCACCAAACGACTTCCCATGCCCGCGCCGGTCGCAACGCCGCAGCCACAGGCCCCAGCAGCAGCGCCAAGCCAACCGCCGGATGCCGCCGCGCAAGCGCCACAGATCGATCCATCACCGCCCAATTCATCATCACCCAGTTCATCACTGACGCGCCCCATCACCCCTTTCATTGGCCGCACAGGCGAGGTGGAGCGCATCAGCGCGCTGCTGGCCCACGAACAAGAATGTCGCTTTCTCGTCCTGGTTGGCCCAAGCGGAATCGGCAAAAGCCGCTTGGCCCTGCAAGTCGCCCATGCCCTCGCGGATATGCAGCCTGTTCCGCCATTTGCCAGCGGCATCCACCTGATCAACCTCGAAGCCGATACCACAACGGCCGATCTGCTAGCCGCGCTCATCGCAACGCTTGGTCTGCCCAGCGGCAGCCTCGCGGCAAAGCAGCAGGTGGTGACCTTCCTGCGCGACAAACAGATACTGCTGGTCATTGACCAACTGGAACATCTTCAAGACGACACGCAACTCCTCATCGAACTCTTGACCGAAGCGCCCGGCGTGAAAATCCTGGCAACCTCGGTCACCGGCGTTCGCCTGCAAGAAGCGTGGCTCTTCCCGGTCGGCAGCCTCTCCTACCCCACGACTCTCCCGGATGACCCCGATAGGCTCCTGCGCTATGATGCTGTGCGCTTGTTTGAAGAACGTGCGCGGCGTGTACGGATCAACTTCTCGCTCGAAGCAGAAGCGCCCCATGTCGTGCGTATCTGTCAACTGGTCGAGGGGATGCCGCTGGCCCTGGAGTTGGCCGCCACCTGGCTAACGGTGCTGAATCCGCAGCACATCGCCGCCGAAATCAGCCGTGGGTTGGACATCCTGACGGCACGCGACCAAAACATTCCCCAGCGCCATCGCAGCATGCGCGCCGTGCTGGATCAGTCCTGGGCGTTGCTTGCGCCCGACGAACGCAGCATCTTTGCCCGCCTCGCCATCTTCCAAGACGGCTTCACGGCTGCGGCCGCGCGCGCGGTTGCCGGCGCCAACATGCTGCAATTGGCATCGCTAGTCGACAAGTCGCTGCTCCAACTCAACGACGCTGGGCGTTACACGATCCATGAACTCCTGCGCCAATACGCGGCCGAACAGCTAAGAGCCGACCCCGCCAACTTCGCGGCCGCACAAAAAGCCCACGCCGATTACTTCATCGCCTTTCTGGCCGCGTGCAGCCGCGACATCAAAACAGCGCGGCAGCGCGAAGCCCTCCAGGAGATCACCGACGACCATGCAAACATTCTGGAGGCGCGCACAACCATCATCGAACAAGGCCGCTATGCAGAAGGCATTGATGCCACCCTGGGGCTTTGGCTTTTCAATCACTACCGCGGCAACCTCAGCGAGGGAGAACAAGCTGCTGACCGGGCCATTGCCAAACTCCAGTCCGCCCCCAGCTGCTCGTCGAGCGACGACAAGGCGCGCACAGTTCTCCTCGCGGTGCTAACCGCCGAACTGGGCTGGTTCAAGGCACGCCGCGGCAACGCGGATGGCGGGCGTCCCCTCATCGAACAAAGCATTGAACAGCTGCGCGCAGCCGGAGAACGCAATACGCCGATTGAAGCCTTCACAGTCGCCTATTTGGCAATGACTGCTCAATACCAGGGTCGCTATGACGAAGCCCGTAAGCTTGCGCAGCAAAGCCTTGAGAGCTATACCCGGCTGAATAACCAGTGGGGCATAGCCATGACGCTCGAAGTGCTTGGCACCGCTGTGCTGGGGCTTGGTCAGTTTGACGAAGCGCGCCAAATTCTCCAAGCGGCCTTGACCGCGGCCCAGGCCAGCGGCGATCAGCGGCTGGTCCTCCTCTGCTCCTCCTTTCTGGGCATCATCGCGGTCCACCGGGGCGACTACAACGATGCCGAAGAACGGCTAAACCAAGCCCTATCCATTGGCGAGACGCTGGGAGATCGCTTGGGCACATCTACGACCCTGATCTATCTAGCCAACCTAGCGCTCTATCGCGGCCAGTTTGCCCTGGCCGAAGATTACTTGACACGCAGCCGCCAAATTCGCCACAACGCTGGCGTCAACTACGACAGTCTGCGGCGCGAACTCCTCAGCACAACCTATCGCGCCCAGGGGAAAAACGCCGCGGCCGAGCGCGTGGCGCGCGAAGCCTTGCAACAGGCACAAACCCCGCGACGGATTGCATCCGCGCTCCACCTGCTTGCCATGCTGGCCTATGACCGGCAAGAGTACAGCCAGGCAGAACAGATGCAGCAGCAAGCGCTTGAGCGCTTCCGCGAGATCAAACATGCACCGCGCGAAGCGATGGCGATCTGTCAATTGGGCCATATCGCCCTTGCCACCCAGCGAGCCGATGCAGCACAACGCTATTACATACAGGCGCTGCAACTTGCGCGGCAATACGTACTCGCCCCCACCGCACTCGATTGCATGGTCGGCATCGCCCGCTTGAGCCTGCTTGTCGGCGATAGTGCCTACGCCGAGCGCCTGCTCGACTTCATCTTGCAGCACCCCGCAGCAACCTACGAGACGCTCCAGCAGGCCAAAACACTGCGCGACCGCCTCACAGCCTTGCCCATTGCCGCGGGCGAAGCCATGTCCAGCCGCCTATGGCATGCCACAGATTGGCTGAGGCTGGCGAAAAAAATCGAAACCCGCTTCAGCGAACCGGCTCGCCCTCAATCACAGCCGCGCACCCGCAACCTACCCGCGCAGGCGACGCCCTTCATTGGCCGTGAACAAGAGGTACAAGATGTCACCAATCACCTGTTGAATCCCGACTGCCGCCTTCTGACCATTGTCGGGCTGGGCGGGATCGGCAAAACGCGCCTGGCGATCCAGGTCGCTCAACACCTAGCGGGCATCGCCCATCCTGCCGAGACGCCGCCCTTTGCAGATGGCATCATCTTCGTGCCACTTGTATCAGCCCTAGACGCCTCTGGCCTTGTAACGGCCATTGCCGAAGCAGTCGGCGTCACCACAGCCAGCAGCGCGCCGCCACGGCAGCAACTTCTAAACGCGCTTGCCAACAAAGATCTACTGCTCATATTGGACAACTTTGAGCACCTCCTCGACGCCACGCCGCTGCTTGGGGAAATCCTGGCAACCAGCCCCAAAATCAAGCTTCTTGTGACCAGCCACGTCGCCTTGGATCTGCCCGAAGCCTGGTTTTACCCAATCGGCGGGATGTCATTCCCCCCCACACCAGCAGAAGACAGCGCCCTAGAGGCCTACGAATCCGTACAACTCTTCGCGCATGCTGCGCGTCGTGCGCGGCCCGGCTTTGTTCTATCCGGCACACTCGAACTGGTCGCCCAGATCTGCCGCCTGGTCGAGGGGATGCCCCTGGCAATCGAGTTGGTGGCAACCTGGCTCAAGATTCTGCCCCTAGAGGCCATTGTCCAAGAGATCCGCGGTAGTTCGGACATTCTGACCGCGCACCAAAGTTCCCTGCCGCGCCGCCACCGCAGTATGCGTGTCGTCATTGAACATTCCTGGACCCTGTTGAGCGAGGATGAACAAAAGATCTTCATGGCGTTAGCGATCTTCCGCGGTGGCTTTCGCCGTGAAGCCGCCCACGCCGTGGCAGGCGCTGGGCTGTCCACCCTCGCGGCCCTGGTCGAAAAATCCTTCTTAACCCTCTCCGAAAAGGGCCGCTACAGCATACACGAATTGCTGCGCCAGTTCGCGCTGGAAAAGATGGCAGCACAGCCCGACCTCGAAGCGGCCATCAAGGCCCACTTTAACGAGTATTACCTCACCTTCCTTGAATCGCGCCAGTCAAGCATGATTGGCCCGCACCAGCAGACCGTGCTCAGTGAGATCGCCGAAGAGATCGACAATGTGCAGCTTATCTGGCAGTGGGCGCTGGAGCATGATGATCTCACCTCGCTCGAACGGGCCATGCAACCCTACAAACACTACTTATGGGTGCGGGGCAGAGGCCATGTCGGCCAAGAGGTATTCCGCCATGCGCTCCACGTCATACAGCAGTCCGCGCGCGCACGCAATCACCCCCGCTTTGCCGCGGTGCATCAACAATTCTGTCAAGAGTTGGGCGCGTTCACCTACTTCGTAGGCGACCTCACCGAAGCAGCCAACTACTTAGAGCAGGCACTTGCTGAAGCCAAACGCCTCGGCAACCAACGCACCATCGGTGCGGCGCTGAACACACTCGGCACAGTCTATGCCTGGCTTGGCCGCCCAGCAGAGGGAGAAAAACGGCTCCAAGCCGCGCTCGCCATCGCAAAAGAGACAAACAACATCAACGGCGTCGCAGACGTGACCCATGAACTATCGCGCGTCGCCATGTTCGTCGGCGACTACCCCTTGTCCCGCGCCCGCGCCGAAGAAAGCCTCTTCTACGCCCGCCAACTGGCGCGCAAAGACTGGATTGGCTACCCCGCGCTGACCATCGGGGGAGCTGAGTTCTACCTGGGCAACTACGAGGCAGCGCAGCGATCCATCGAAGAAGGGTTGGCCGCCTTCTCCAGCATCGGCCACATTTTGGGAACCGCACTAGGGTGGGGGGCGCTCGCTTGGCTCTACTGGGCAACCGCAGGCGCAACCAGCCCCGAAGCGGAGAGCTACAGCCAGCGTAGCTTAGAGGCTGTCCGCCGCATCGGGCATCGGCTTCAGATCGCACACCGGCTCGCCCAGCTTGCCCAGATCGCCAATGACCGCGGCGACTATGTTGCCGCCGCCCGCCATAGCCAAGAGGGTGCAGAAATCGCAGAGGCGCTCCCAAATCCACTCTACCTAAGCCAAAATCTCGCCTACCGCGCCGAGGCCGCGTATCGCACAGGCGATTTCGCCACCGCGCGGCGCTGCCTGAGCAAAGCCTGCTCCGTGGCCCAATCTGCACAATTCCACTCCCGCACCCTGCTCGTCATCTATCACGCCGCGGAGTTGCTGCTGCACGAAGCAGAACAGGCCCACTTGTCCCAGACACAACAACAGGCGCATCGCACCGAGGCAATGCGCCTGCTCTCCTTGTGTTACAGCCATCCGGCTACATGGCACGTCCAGCGGCAGCGAGCCGCCCAACATCTGCTCAATCCACAGCTTCTTGCCCAGGGCCACTCCCCGCTGCTCCCGTCTCGCCAAGAGGTGCAAGCCCTGGCCGAAGAAGTTGCCGATGTAGCTGCGCGGCTCATAGCCTGGTCAACGCCTGCGGTTCAACTTCCTCCCCTTGCCGCGTAGCTCATGCCGGTTCTCTCACCAGGCCCGGCAGCGTCACGCCCATCGAGCCATCCTAGTGCACATGCACACCCGGGCTTGCCTGCACCGGCATGGACGTAGCCTCCAGCGCACCAACAGCCGCCGCCAAGCCCACCACCAGCAGCGCAATCGCCCACACAAGGTCAAAGTTAAACCAGCGTTGGCGCAACACAGCCAACCCGACCCACTTGTAGACGACCCAAGCAATCAGCGCCATGACAACCAACATGGAAGCCGTATGAACGATCAAGGCCACGGTCATGCTCCCGCCCGCTGCAAAATGCGTGTGCTGTGCCGGGTAGCCATAGCCTGCCTGAGTCTGCATGATGTCAAGCAGCGCCGGAACGATCATCAGCCCTGCACCGTGGGCCGTCGCCATCAAAAACGACCACCAACTCAGGTCTCGCAGATTTACCTTCATCCCCACCCAGCGCGGGTGACGATAGTAGTTGAACACCTTATACAACCCAAAACCGATCAACGTGGCCGCGGTTAGCCACTGCAGCGCAGCCGCCGAAACAAACTGCGCCCCCGCCAGTATCAACGCCGCAACGACTCCCAGCGCAGCCGCGTGGCCCAATGTGATCGGCAAAAGCGACAGCCAGATCGCCCGCGAACTCCGCTGCTGCAAGCCGAGCGACAGGGCGAACAACCACCCCATACCAGGGTTAAGCCCATGGTACGCGCCAAAGGCAAGCATCGCGGCCAACACCCCAAGCCCAGGCAGCAGCTCCGGCAGCGTGTGCAGCACGCGCCCCGCATTAAGAGGGATAGCAGAAAGAATCAGTTGAAGCATCTCCCCCCTCCAATCGTACTTGGTGCGGTCGCGTGTCGCCAAAGTCCACAAAGAAACTCGGATCAAAGGCAATTCCCCCCGCGGGATCAACATCCACGCGGACCATCCAGCCCGACAGCTTATCGGGATAGAACTGGTCATCCCATGTGCTGTACAGCGAATTGGTGAAGTAGACGCGCCGCCCGTCCCGGCTGATCTCCACCATTTGCGGGCCGCCCAACAGCGGACCTGGGTGTCGTGGATGCCCCTGCTTCGCCACAATGCCGCCGATAGCGACCTTGCCCGTCAGCACCGGATGGAAAGGATCAGACACATCGTACTGGTGCAGTTCGCCCGTCCCCCAGCAAGAGACATAGAGGAACTTGTCATCCACCGACAGATCAATATCCGTCACCAGCGGCGGGACAGCCTGGAAGCCCTTGAGCAGCGGCGGCAGATCATCTTCTGCCGCGGGCTGTGCCGGAATCGTAATGGTCTTCTGCGCCGCCCAACGACCATTCTCGTCTTTATACCAAGTCCAAACCGACGCCGCCAGATCCTCACGGCTAATCACAACCCCGGCGAACCCGTAAGTCTTGCGCGGATCGTGGGCCGGGCGCAGTTCAAGCAACATCTGGTGCTGTGCGCCCAAGTCGACCGTCTGAATGTTGCGCCGCTTGCGCAGGTCCCAGAAGTGCAGCCGGTGACCATACTTGCCGGCCAGCAGATCCTCCGGCACAACGCCGTTCTCAAACTGATGCGGCTTGGCCCATTCACTGGTCACCATGACATCGTCGGCAATGTGCCACCAAAAATCATAGGCCAATTCCTGACCGTTGCGCTCGATCTCCCACGGGCCGATCACCTCGAAATTGAAATGATCCAGCAAAAAGACGCCGCCTGGTCCCCCATTGCCGTCGGCTGCGGCCATGGCATTGACATAGATAGCATCCGGGCCGCAATGGACCGTGTGCAACCGGCTGTAGCCGGATCGCTTCATCACCTCTTCCGGCTCAATGATCTTAGCCAGACGCGGCTGCTTCGGGTTGGGCTGCGTGTCCACAATATAGATACGCGAGCTTCGCAGCCCAGGGATGATCAGATAGCGCCGCTCCAGGTGAGGATGGGGCGCAGACGGACACAGCGCCGAACTGCAAGCATTCCAGCCAAAGTGGTGCAGCTCATCCCCTACATAGGGAAACGACAGGCGGTTGATGATCTGGCTGTAGTGGGGCGATGCGGGGTCCAAGTCCACCACACAAATCTCGTCGGGACGGTTGCTCCGTCCGTAGTTCATACCGGCGACGTACCCATAACGTTCCGGCGCGGCCTCCATCGCCATCTGGGGCGATGGGTAGAATGAAGGGTCAGGTGTCCAGCGTGACATGGTTCGTTCTCCTTGTGTAGCAAATCTTCTGCTCGCTCAAGTCCGGCTGTGCCAGATGCCTTCATCCTATGCCACGCGCATCCTCAATACGTCGTCCATCGCGTCGCTAAATGCGTCCCCTAACGCGTCTTTATGCACATCGCCTCGCGCCTGTGCCTGTGGCCCGCCATCTTCCTGATCGGGTCGCGCCAAAGGCGCGGTAAAGATGTCTGACCGCCCGCGCCCCTCATTCAACGTCGCCAACAGCGCCCGCGCATCGCGCAGGTCGGGCAGGTCGAACCCCTCAGTCAGTTGGCTGTAATGCTCGCTAAGCAGGTGGTACGCCTCTTCTGTCCTGCCCTGCCCGTGCAGCAACGTCGCCAAGCTGGTTGCCAGGCGCAGCGCGAACGAACGCGCCTGCTGTGCTTCGGCAATGTCCAGCCCCTGACGCAGAATCTGCTCGGCCTCTTTCTCGTTGCCCGGCTCCAATAGCAGCAGTTCAGCGCGCAGACGGTGTTCTTCCGCCAGCATCCAGACCTCTTGTGGAGCACTGCGACGTTCAGCCAGCAGCGCCAGCCCTTCCGCTCTGCGTCCCGCCATGCGGCAAGCATCCACCATGCGCGTCAGCAAGAAGGTGATCGAGGTAGACGCGCCCGTCGATTCCCAAAGCTCGACAGCTTCCTCCATGGTATGCATCGCCTCGTCGTACTGGCCCTGCAGCGCAAGCAGCCACCCCTGCGTGTTCATAGCAACAGCCTGCCACATCGGAAAACGCCCCTCACTGCGCTCAAGCGTCTCCGCAGCCTGCGCCGCACATGTCTCGTCCAGGCGAAGCAAAATCAACAATTGCGAGGCAAAGGCCGAGGCAAACGCTTGGCTGTAAGGGTGGTCGATGCGGTTCGCCAGCGCCAGACACTGATCTTTCACAACCAGCGCTTGCTCTGGGTATCCCTGCATCCACAGCACCAGCCCCAAGAAAGCCAACGCGGCCACATGCGGGTCTTGGCCTTGAACCAGAGCCAACTCTGCATGGTATGTCGGCTCCATCTCGACAATCGACTCCTCCAAATAGGCCCTTGCCTCCGTAAAACGCCCGCTGTATACAAGCGCCCCACCGATCGTCAGGTTCGCGCCCATCTCATAGTTGGTGTCGCCAACCTTCTTGGTAATCTCCAACAGTTCCTGGCTAGACGCGATCGCCTGTGCCAGATCACCGCGCACCAGTTCATACACTGCTTGCCCAAAAAGCACTGGAATTACCAAGTGCGGATCGTCAACTGCGCGCCACAGTTCACGCGCCCGCGTAAAGGCTTGCATCACCTCATTCGACGCGTAGCCGTGGGATGCGACCAAGGACGTCCCCAGTGCCGTCTCCAGCATCAATGCCAGCCTATTCCGGGCCGGACCAGCAGGCATCTGACCAACCAGTTTCAGCCCTTGTTGCAGGTGTGCAATCGCTTCTGGATACGCCGACATACGCCGCGCCTTGTTCGCAGCCTGCAGCCGGTACGTCGCGGCCTTGTCCGGCAACCCGGCCTGCTCAAAGTGGCGCGCCAGCCGCTCGGCCACCACTTGGGTCTCGCTAGCAAATAGAGCCTCCAGCACCGTACCCGTATCGCGATGCAGATAGCGCCGCTCGGCCTGATCCAAGGTGTTATACAGATACTGCTGGAAGAGATTGTGCGCGAAACGATAGAGCGAAAGCTGCAAACTGCCGATCTGAACCAAGCCGCGCAGATCGACAAGCCCATGTCGGCGCTGCAACTCATTGCTCAACATGCGGATCGCCTCGCGTTCCACAACTGCCTCCACGCGCGCGACCACCTCGGCCCAGAACTCCTCCCCTTCAACCGAGCCAACCGTCAGCAATTCGCGCAGATCCTCGTCCAGCCGCTCGATCCGCTCGGCAATGACCCCTTCAACCTTGGCCGGTAGCCCGCGCCAATCCAACGTAGGCGCAGCTACCCACTCGCCGGCACTGTTCAACAGGAGATCGCCGCGATCCTTCATAGCATGGAGCAGTTCCACAGTGAAGAGCGCATGGCCGCCCGTCTGGTGGAACAGCGCCGCACGGAAAGACTCGTCCAATCGATTGGGGTCAGCATCCAAGAGCCGATCCACAAAGGCGCGCGAGCGCTCCGGGGGAATCGCGTCCAATTCAATGCAGATATCGCCAAAATGGCGCGTCAACTCATGCACGACCGGCTCCAATGGATGGCGTTGCCCCCCGCGGCCGATCACCAGATCGTTGGGCCGATAAGCGCCCAAAACCAAGATGCGGTTTTCTTGAATTTCGCGCGCCAAATAAAAGAGTAGGTTGATCGACGCGCTGTCAGCCCACTGCAGATCGTCCAGAAATAGGACGATGGGCGCCTCGGCGCTTAACCGGCGCACAAATTTGGTGAACTGCTCGAAGATACGGCTTTGGTCCGCGGCCGGATCACTGCCCGACGCAAGCAGATCGTTGCGCTTGGTCAGTTCCTCAAGCCGGTTCATCCATCCGCCCTTTTGCGCCATTGCCTTGCCTGTCAAAGCCACCAGTTTGGCGCCAGGAACCAATACGCCGACCAATTCAGGGGCCACTTCGACCAGCACCTGGATACTGCGCACCATGATCGTGCGCAGCCGCCGCGCGTTCTCCGCCGAAATGCGGCCCGACGCCTCATTCGCGGCCACATCGCCCGTGAGCATGTCGATCACCTCGCGAAACAGCAGATAGGGATCGCCCACCCCTGTTTGCAAGTTGCCCATGCCTGTTGCCACAATTAACTTTGGATTGGCAGCCATTGCCTGCTGCAAGAAGTAATTGACCAGTGCAGTCTTACCGCTGCCGGCCTCCCCCGTTACGAAGCAGATGCGGCCCTGTCCACGCATGGCCGCATCAAGATGCTTCTGTAGGATGGCAAGCTCGTTCTCCCGCGCCACAAATTTAGACGGTTCCATTTGATCTCTCCTTTTTCATTCATCTCCCCGCGATGGCTAAAAACCATCGCACGCATACACTACCGCCAGCGCGTCCCCTAATCGTCGCCAACCGCGTCCCCGTCCCCAATAAGAAAAAACGGCGCAGATGAACACATCATCTACGCCGTTCACAGTATACGATTCGATTGGCCTGATTAATTGCGTCTTCGACTAGCGCCTACCGGTGGGGACGCGCCTTGCTTACACCGGTCAGGAAGCGGCTTGCGCCAAATCAGACAGAGAGATCCAGCTCCCGCGCCCGGTGACAGCTAACATATCGCCCCGGCTCGATCTCTTCCAGCGGCGGGGCCACTTGCCGGCAGTGGTCTACGGCAAAGGGGCAGCGCGGGTGGAAGTAACAACCAGAGGGGGGATTGGCCGGGTTCGCCACTTCACCTTCAGGAATAATCCGCTCATGCCGCAGCGACGGGTCAGGCTTGGGCAGCGAATTGATCAGCGCCGCCGTATAAGGATGCTTCGGATTGGTAAAGAGCGCGCGCGGCGGCCCAATCTCGGCCACACGCCCCACATACATCACCAACACCGTATTGCTGATCTGGTTGACCACACTTAGATCATGGGAGACGAAGAGGTAGGTCAACCCCAATTCGTCTTGCAGGTCCATCATCAGGTTGAGCACCTGCGCCTGCACCGACACATCCAGCGCGGAGACCGGTTCGTCCGCCACAATCAAACGCGGGCTTGCCGCCAGCGCGCGGGCGATGCCGATGCGCTGACGCTGCCCGCCGCTGAACGCGTGCGGAAAGCGTTCCATATACTCCGGGCGCAGACCCACACGCTGAAGCAAGTCCGCCACCCGTTCTTCACGTTCGCGCCGCGTGCCGATCTTGTTGGCGCGCAGCGGCTCACTAATAATGTCATAGATGGTCATGCGCGGGTTGAGCGACGAGAAAGGGTCTTGAAAGACCATCTGAAAGTCGCGGCGCATGGGCCGAATCTCACTTTCCGGCAGCGCCGCAAGGTCGACGACCTCATTCGTACTGCGCCGGAACAAAATCTGCCCGTCAGTGGGTTCGACCGCACGCACGATACAGCGCGACGTGGTCGTCTTTCCACAACCGCTTTCGCCGACCAGGCTGACGGTTTCGCCCTGCCGGATTTTGAATGACACATCGTCTACAGCACGTACAACACCTACATTGCGCCTGAGAAAACCACGCGTAACGGGATAGTACTTCCGAAGGTTGCGTACCTCAAGTACCGTATCCTCGCTCAGTTCTGTGTGCGTGGACGCAGCGCCGTTAACGGCGTTCGTCATGACATCTATGCTCCTGGATAAAGGAAACAATTAACAGTATGATTCGGACCGACAGTGGTCGCCTTCGGCTCCTTGCGCTCGCATATCCCCGGCATATAGGCCGGGCAGCGCGGATGGAAAGGGCAGCCGGTAGGCCGGTTGTGCGGATGCGGGATCGACCCCTTGACCGATGGCAGCCGCTCGCGCGGCTTGGTGTCGATGCTTGGGATGGACGCAATCAGCGCCTTGGTATAAGGATGCTGCGGATTGTTGAACAGTTCGTCCACCGGCGCTTTCTCCACAATCCGGCCGAGGTACATCACCGCCACCTCATCCGCCAATTCCGCAATCACACCCAAGTCATGGGTGATGAAGATCATCGCCATGCCCTGTTCCGCCTGCAGCCGCTGCAACAGATTCAGGATTTGGGCCTGCGTTGTTACGTCGAGCGCCGTAGTCGGTTCATCGGCAATGAGAATCTTGGGGTTGGTGGATAACGCCATCGCGATCATCGCGCGCTGGCATTGCCCACCGCTCATTTGGTAGGGATACTCGCTGATTCGCTGGCGCGGATTGGGAATGCCAACATGCTCAAGCCATTCAATCGTTCGTTCATGGGCCGCGGCATCGTCCAAATCCGTATGCAGCTTAATGGCCTCGCGCAGCTGATTGCCAATCGTATGTACCGGGCTGAACGAACTCATCGGCTCTTGAAAGATCATCGAGATCTCGCCGCCCCGAATCGAGCGCATGGTCTGCCCGGTGGGCTTGAGCGCCACCAGATCTTCTTGGCGGAAACGCCCTGCCTCGTCAACATAGCTGTATAGAATGCTGCCGTCCACGACTCGACCAGGCTCATCGACAATGCGCAAGATCGACTTGGCCGCAACGCTCTTACCACAGCCGCTCTCGCCAACGATGCCAAGCGTCTTGCCGGGATAGACATCGAACGTCGCGCCGTCCACCGCGCGCACAATGCCTTCACGCGTAAAAAAGTGCGTCTGCAACTCCTTCACACGCAGCAGCGGCTCGTCGGCGCTCAGTCCATTGCCCGTGGCTGCTGTTGCCGCAGGGGCAGTTTGCTTGATTTGCTCCGTCATATCTTCACAGTCTCTATCTCTATTACACCACGTTTACAGGTGCGGCGATCGTCCGCTGCCGGCTAGCTTCCGGTGCTGTACGGGTCGGCGGCATCGCGCAGACCATCGCCCAAGAAGTTCAAGGCCAAGATGGCGATAATCACCGGAATCGCCGGAATCATCAACCACGGCGTGAGCGCAATCGCCTGCACATTCTGTGTCGCCTGCAGCAACACGCCCCAACTGATCGCCGGGGGACGCAGACCTAGTCCCAAGAAACTCAGCGCCGTTTCGCTGATGATCATCCCCGGAATCGCCAGAGTCGCCGAAGCAATGATATGGCTATAGAACGAGGGGACCATGTGACGGAAAATCACGCTCTGCCAACTGGCCCCAGCCAGCACAGCCGCGGTGACAAAATCCTCCTCGCGCATTGCCAAGAAGCGCCCACGCACCACACGGGCAAGGCTTGTCCATGCGAACAGCGAAATGATCACCGTAATCGCAAAGTAAATCTGCATGATCGACCAGTTCTGCGGCATGGCCGCGGCCAGCCCCATCCACAAAGGAATGGTCGGGATCGAACGGACAATCTCGATCAGACGCTGGATAATGTTGTCGATCACCCCGCCAAAGAAGCCCGAAATGCCGCCCAAGAAGATGCCCAACAAGAAACTCAACGTCACGCCGACCAAACCAATTGTCATCGACGCGCGCGTCCCATAGATGATGCGTGAGAAGAGATCGCGCCCCTGCAGGTCGGTTCCGAGCAAGAAGATCGACTCCTCCGCGCTGAACTCTTCGGGATTGCTGACCCCAATCAGGTGAATGTTGGTCGGGATCAGGCCAAAGAGTTTATATTCAAACCCCTTCGCAAAGAGCCGTACGCCGATCTTGGTCGTGCAATCGCGCTTGTACGTCTTCGCCATGGTGTAGGGGTCGCGCGCGCCTTCCACAGCGCACACATGGGGCCAGAACTTCCCCTGTGTAAACATGTAGATCGGCTGCGGCGGCACAAGCGCCCGTGCAGAACGCCCAAGTTGGGGATCGCTGTAGGCGAAGAAGCCCGCAAAGAGCGAAACCACATAGTAGAGCACCACGATCACCAACGCCACCACAGCCAACCGATGCCGCCGGAAGCGCCACCAGATCAGTTGGCGCTGCGTAGCGACACTCAAGCGCTGCTCAACGTTCGGCTGCTCTGCCTCAACTTCTGGCGGACGTTCGTCCCTTACCTTGGGTGATTCGTGTGCGCCTTCGCTTTGTACTGTCATGATCTAAGCACCGTCTCTCAGCACCGCTATTGAAGCCTGACTCTTGGATCGACAAGGGCCAAGAGTATGTCGGAAATGAACGTACCGATAACCGTCATCACACCAATCAAGAGAATGATCGCACCGGCGAGGAACATATCTTGCGAAAGAAGCGAACGCAACAGCACCGGCCCCACAGTCGGCAGACTCAACACCACCGACACAATCACACTACCCGAAACAATAAAGGGCAGAATATAAGCTGTGAGGCTGATGATGGGGTTCAAAGCAAGACGTACGGGATACTTCAGAATGAGCCGCCACTCGTTCAGCCCTTTCGCACGCGCCGTCGTGACATAGGGCTTGCGCAGTTCATCCAGCAGATTGGCGCGCGTGATGCGAATCTGTGACGCTGTGCCCGCTGTACCCAACACAATGATCGGGATGATCATATGCTTGAGCAGATCAATGACGCGCCCCATACTCCAGGGGGCCATCGCATATTCGGGCGAGAAAAGCCCGCCGACGCTCAACCCGAAGCGATCCCACGCGACATACATCAAGACAAGCGCCAAGAGAAAATCAGGCACGGCTAAACCAATAAACCCAACTGTCGTCGCCACATAATCGCCTAGCGAATACTGGCGCACCGCGGAATAGATGCCGATAGGGATCGCCGTCACCCATATAAAGATGACGCTGCCAAGCGCTAAAATGACGGTCAGAAAGAGACGCTCACCGATCACTTCGGCAACAGGAATTCGATACTGGAATGACAGGCCGAAATTGCCGTGCAGAATCTGCCACATCCACTTGCCGTATTGAATGTACATCGGCTGACCGAGACCAAAATACTCGCGGATCGCCTGCGCTTCCTCAGCCGACATTTGGTCGCCTTGAGCCTCCAGCGAAGCAATATACGACGTCACGTAGTCGCCCGGCGGCAGTTGAATAATGACAAACGACAGAATTGACACGGCAAAGATGGTCAAGAGACCATAGGCCGTTCGTTTGATTAAATAGCCAATCATTGGCACATCCTCACTACAGCAGAGAAGACAAAGTCACCAACTGCGCCCGCTCTCATGGCGTTCATTTCCCGCTCAATGGGCGCTAAGGTTCACATAGATAGGTCGGGGGTAGCCACACTTCTTGCCGGGGAACTGTAACTCCCCGGCAAGAAGTTGTGCGTGTGCGAAGAGAATCACAGCCGCCAGCCCAGAATGAAACCTGGAGGCGTAGCGGCTGCGGGTTCAGCCAAAAGTGCCCTTACTCCTGAACTTCGTAGAAGGTCTCAGGATAGCCGTTTCCTGGCGTCTGGGCATACACAACCCACTCCAGCGGCTTCGGCACGTTGCGAACGTTGTTCTTGATCAACGTCGTGTACACCGGCACATCGACTACGACGCCCACGATAGCCTGGTTGTCGCACATGATCTCCGTGCCTTCGATGTAGAGTTGCAAGCGCCGATCCGGATCGACCTCCTGGATCGCTTCCCAGTGCTTGAGCACCTGCTGTGCAATGGCATCGGGGCCTTCATATTCAGCCGGATCAGGGTTGGGATTATTGCCCCACACCGACGCAACCGGCGCCGTGCGCGTATCCGGGATCAACCGGGGCAGCGCAGCCGGGTTGTATTCGCCCGTTTCAAACAGGCTCATCATGGGCTGATTGGCCTCGGAGCGCTCGATCCACAGGCTGCGCTCGACAGGATTGACAATCATCTGGATGCCGATATCCTCGGCCCACATCTGCGCGATGCGCTCGCCAATGGCCGGATAGTCCAAGAACGCACCACTCACGGAGTCGGCACGCAGAACCAGCCGTCTGCCGCTCGGCAGCAGGCGGAACCCTTCCGCATCCTTCTGATCTAAACCAATCGAATCCAGAATCTCATTGGCGTGGTCAGGATCATACACCGCGAAGGTCTTGTCCCAACGATCCGAGTTAAAGAAGGGCGGCGTATTCGCCGGGCAGAAGGAAGCCGGTGTGCCGACCCCCAAGAAGAAGGTCTCGTTCAACTCTTCGCGATCCAAGGCAATCGACAGAGCCTGGCGGAACTCAACGCTGCGCGCCGTGTACTCAGCGATCTCCGGGTCTTCATTCCAGTCCTGGTTGAAGTAGATTGCCAGCGGATGGCGCGTGCTGCTGCCAAAGAAGTCGACGAAGTAGTCGCCTTGCGCCTCGTTCTCACGAATGACCGGCAGCTTGGCAAAGTCGATGTGCCGCCCCTGAATGGTGTAGTTACCGGCAATGGCCCGCAGGTTCAACACCTCAAGCTCTTCGACCAGTTCCAACGCAAGACGGTCGTAGTAGGGCAGTTGGTTGCCCTCCGTGTCCACAGCCCAGAAGTAGGGATTGCGTTCCAAGACGAATTCGCTATCAGCCACGCGCGAGGTCGGAACCCACGGCGTCGTCACCGGCAATTCCGGGTTCATGGCCGAGTCGTTCAACGCCAGCAAGTAAAGATTCCAAGTCTCGAAGCCGGCGGCTTTGGCCTTGGCGTTCGCTTCTTCCTCGCCGATGAAATCGGGGTGGAACTGCTCCAGGTAATGGCCGGGCGCAACCAAACCAGTGCCGCTGCGACCATTCTGGAAATGACCGTTAACCGTGCTGGAAGCCAGCGTCTCCGGCCACGTCGGGAACGGCTCGGCAAAGATCATCTTGAGCGTGGTATCGTCCACCTTCTCAAACTGCACCAACGCGCCGCCCCACTCCAGGTACCAGGGAATCGAGGCGATCAGCCCCTCTTTTTGCAGCATGTGCTCATGCCACCAGATGTAGTCGTCGACCGTGTATGGATGGCCGTCAGACCACTTCATCCCCTCGCGCAGCTTGAATGTCCACTCCGTCGCATCTTCATTGGATTCCCAGCTGATGAAAGCGCGCGGGCGCAGTTCAGTGGCGCTGGTGTCCCAAAAGATGCGGTAATCATTGTTCCAGCGTTCAATGTTCTGGCGGTCGCCAGGCCCGGTAAACGCACGGCGCAACGTGCCACTATACTGGCCGATGCCCTCAGCCGGCTGGATGACGAGCGGCTCACTCGGCAAGCGCTCCTCGACAGGAGGCAGTTCACCCGCCTCAACCAACTCAGCCAGCATGGGCGCTTCCGAGAATGACTCTGGGATCGTGTCTACGATCTCAGGCCAGCATGGAGTCTCTTTGGTGCAAGCCTCACGCTGAGCTTGATACTCGTTGGCGGGCGCGCCCGCAGCAGCCTGCTGCTCAGCGGCTGGCGCGGCATCCTCTTGTGCTTCTGCCGCCGGCGCGCTTTCAGCCGGCGCACTCTCTTGCTGTGCAGCGGGTGCGGGTTCCTGATCGCCCACTTCTGAGTCCGAGCTGCACGCCGCGGCGAATAACGCCACGACGACGAGCAGGATCAGCAGCAAGGGGAACGATCTTGACCTATGGTCGTCACGTAACATCTAACTCCTCCTGGTACATGCTTCGATTATGGAGAACATTATTTCCATCCCACGCAGAGCCTACGGGTGTTGCACAGTTGATCAATGCCGGCGCGATGGCAGCAACACGCAGATTGGCATACCATACAGCCATACCAATTCAATGGTTCAATGGCGCTAATTCAACGGCGCTAAACGTTTTACAAACGTGTGTGGACTCAGCAATGAGATTTCAAAACAGGACGATTAATGAGGTGAAATCGCTAGATTAGGAATCTGAAATGATTATACGGTTGGCTCGAATAACCCTCTGCATAATCCAAGGGGATACAAGCAGATAGTATGTATCTATATACTGTATTCTAAAGACCGTATAGGGAAGACTATACGCCGCGGCTGCGTTTTCAATGGGGCATACAGTATCAGTAATACGATTCACAACCGAGGACGCACGTATGGTATCAACTCAACCCCAACATGTCAAAACTGCTTTCGAACGCGTCGCACACTAAAACACATGACGCGAACCCATGCGCGCCCTGACCGGCTCGCGTCACGCCACAACGCGCTAACGCCCTGCCGTGTCAACATCTGTCTGGCCGGTTCACAGCAAGGCCGCGCAGCTTGACCCGGACATACCGGTCGAACTTGACAAGCCGTGCGCCCATCGACTAGACTTTCATTCGTCCATCTCTTGTAAATCGCATCAGCGCACACATAGAGCAACGACCTCTTCCGCCAGGTTAATCGCGTCTGGCTCATCTCCCATCTGACCAATCTATGCAGCCAGTCGAATACTCAGTCAAACGCGTTGTTCTCAACCGCCTTTTCATCCTACGAATTCATCCTACGAACGGGTTCAATATCAGCCGATCCACTATCAGGAACCAAAGAGAGAAGGGACCAACTTCTATGAAACGAGTGTCATGGTTCGCGACGCTGATCGCGCTGTTTGCAGTAGCGATCGCAGGTTGCGCCACACCGCAGACCGGCGGCCCAGCTCCGGCGCCCGCAGAAGCACAACCAGCGGAAGTACAGGAGGTGGTCATCGACACCTCGGCGCCCGACCCTGAATATCTCATGCAAGCCCCCGAAGAGAACCCCAAGCAAGGCGGCATCTTGCGCACCGCTTGGGGGGCCAACCCCACCCACTTTGACTTACATCAAGGCGGCGGCTGCGCCGGCTGCAATATGATCTACGATGGCCTGCTCATGTGGGACCTCACCAACGGCTATAGCTCGTTTGTCCCGGCCCTGGCGACTTCATGGGACGTGTCGGAAGATGCCACTGAATACACCTTCCACCTGCGTGAAGGCGTCACCTTCCACGACGGCTCCGAATTTAACGCCGAAGACGTGGTCGCTACCTTCGAGCGCATCGTCAACCCGCCGAGCAGCCTCTCTATCGGCGGGTTGCGCGAAGAGTTGGATATGGTCTCCGAAGTCACCGCGCCCGACGACATGACCGTCGTCTTCACGCTAAATGGCCCCACGCCCTACTTCTTGGAGATCCTGGCGGGCGACAGCGCCATCATCTATTCAGCGGAAGAACTGGAAGCGAACGATCAAGACTTACGCGGCGTAACCGTCCCGACCGGCACCGGCCCCTTCAAATTCGTGGAGTTTATCCCCGGTGAAAAGATCGTGCTGGAGGCCAACGAAGACTACTGGAACCCCAATCTGCCCTACCTAGACGGCGTCGAACTGCTCAATGTCGCGGCCTGGGCCGACCGCGGTACCGCCGTATTGACCGGGCAAGCCGATCTCTCCTTCAATGTCTCTGTCGATACATGGGAAGAGGGAGCCACCCGCGACGACATGGGCACAGCACGCGCCCCATGCCTCAACTCGCATATGATTGCGATCAACAACGAAATTGAACCTTTCAACGATCCACGCGTGCGCCGCGCCATCCATCTGGCCGTCAATCGCCAACAGTTGATCGATACCTTTGCCCCGGTCTGGGAACCAGCCTTCGTCACGCGCTGGCTGCCGCTTGCCTCGCCCTATGCGACACCGCAAGAAGAAATGCTGCAGATGCCCGGCTATCGCCCTGACAAGACCGAAGACATCGAAGAGGCCAAGCGGCTCCTAGCCGAAGCGGGCTACCCGGACGGCTTCGAAGCCACGTTCACCGCGTGGACAGAGGCCGCTTCGTCAGAAGTCGCAGTTCCTGCCTTCGCCGAACTGCTGCGCACAAGCCTGGGCATCGAAGGCACGATCGAGGTTGTGGAGCGTGCCCTGACCACCGAAGTGCTGCGTACCGGCGACTTTGAAATGTTCAAAGCGGACATCTACACGACGTCGATCCTCGATCCCTATCCCTTCTGGGCCAGCCATCTGCAAACCGGCGGCTCGCAAAACTGGTCGCGCTACTCAAACCCCGACTTCGACGCCATCCTCGACCAGCTAGCCACCGAGCTTGACCCGGCGCAGCGCCAGGAATTGGTCAACCAGGGGCTTGACATCCTGGACGAAGACCCGCCCTTCTTCCTGATTGGTTTCTGTGCCCACTCCGCCATGTGGAACACAGATGTTAAGGGGCTTAACATCGAGGCGCGCCAGTGGTCGAAATTTGGCCGCTTTGAAACAGCCTGGCTCGATCGCGAATAAGCACGACCCGCGTGGGTGACATACCCGCGCCCTAAACAGCGCGAGGGGCCTATCCGAGAAGCGGCCCCTCGCGCGATCAGTGACGGTCGTATAGAAAACGAACAAGAGATCCGTTGAATGCTGCATTACCTGCTGCGCCGCCTGCTACTGGCCTTCGTGACGATTTTCGGCGTGACCATCGTCATCTTTCTCGCCATGCGTGTCCTGCCGGGCGATCCCCTCGCCATGATCTACGGCGAAGGTCAAGGCATCTACGTCCTGACCGAGGAAGAGGTCGCCGCCGCCCGTGCAAGTCTGGGGCTTGACCGCCCGCTGCACATGCAATACCTAGACTGGATGGCCGATGTAGCTCGCGGCGACCTGGGCTATTCCTTCTGGGTCGATACCCCCATTCGTGACACCATCTTGCGCCGCGGCCCCATCACCGCGCAGATCGCGCTGATTGCGATTGTGCTGGCCTGGCTGGTCGGCGTGCCCACTGGCGTCATCGGTGCGATGTGGCGCGAGACCATGCTCGACAACGTTCTGCGCCTGGTGGTCACGCTCTTCATGGCCGTACCTAGTTTCTGGTTAGGCCTCACCATGATCCTCTTTACGGTGCTGGTCTTCAACTGGCGGCCCTCCATTACCATTGTGCAATTCTGGGACAACCCGCGCGAAAACATGCTCATGGTGCTGGGTCCAGCACTTGCCATTGGTATCGGGCTGGCGGCCATCATCGCGCGCATGACGCGCACAACCGTATTGGAAGTTCTAAGTGAGGACTTTGTGCGTACCGCCCGTGCCAAAGGGCTGAACGACTATCGCATCATGCTGCGCCACGTCCTGCGCAACGCCATCCTGCCCGTGTTGACCCTCTCCGGCCTCTCCCTGGCTGGTCTATTGGGCGGCTCGGTCGCGGTGGAGCGCGCCTTTGGCTTCCCTGGTCTGGGCACAGCCCTAGCCCAAGCCGCGGTGGAACGCGACTGGATGATGGTGCAAAACCTAACCCTCCTCTTTGCCGTTACCTTTGTCTTTATCAACTTAGCCATTGACGTGCTCTATGCCTGGATCGACCCGCGCATCCGCTATGAGTAGGTTCGTATTACCGGCAAGTGTGCATACTAGGAAAAGTCACGCATGAGTGTTCCCAGTGCTGCCATCGATGCGCAGTCGGCTGCGCCTTCTCTGCAAATCGGCGAAAGCAGCAGCGACAAGATCCGGCGCTTCGTCAAAACATCCCCAATGGGTGCGCTCAGCGCCGTATTTCTCATCCTCCTCTTTCTGGTTGCCATTTTCGCCGACCAAGTTGCGCCCTACCACCCGCTTGAGGCAGACTTCACAGCCCTGCGCAGCGCGCCAAGCGCGGCCCACCCGCTGGGCACAGACAATTTAGGGCGTGATGTGCTCAGTCGCCTGATCCACGGTGCGCGCGTCTCCCTCTTTGTCGCCGTCGTCTCGACTGTATTGAGCAAGCTTATCGGCATTGCCTGGGGCGTGATAACCGGCTACATCGGCGGCTGGTTCGACCTGGGCAGCCAGCGCGTGGTCGATGTACTGCTCGCCTTTCCAGGCATCATCCTCGCCATGCTGCTCCTATCCGCGCTCGGCGGCGGCATCGGCACAGTCATCTTTGCCATCACCGTGCTCGGCATCGCGGGCACGGTGCGCGTGATCCGTTCCGTGGCCCTATCCGTCAAAGAGATGGCCTTTGTCGACGCGGCGCGTGCGGTCGGCACCTCGCGCACACGCATCATGCTGCGCCATGTCGCGCCCCAAACCATTGCCCCTGCCCTGGTCCTGTTTAGCGCCTCCCTCGGCAGCGCCATCTTTTCCGAAGCAGCCCTTAGCTTCTTAGGGTTGGGCATCCCCCAGCCCATGCCCAGTTGGGGCAACATGCTCGGCGGCGTGCTGGCCGATCAATTTCGGCCGCGTTGGTGGCTGGTACTCTTCCCTGGTGTCGCCATCACCCTAACAGTGCTCGCATTCAACCTGGTGGGCGATGCGCTGCGCGACTATCTCGACCCGAAGATGCGCGGTCGAATCTAGCAGTCAATCCAGCGCCGCGCGACGGCTTGGCAACGCCCCCAATCTGCACTAAACTTGCAACACGAACACAGCCCACAGACGCCTGTTCGACTCTTCCCAACCCACTCACCCGCAGGGCTTGAGCATCTACCTGGATACCCGCGCGGCCGCAAGACAGCCATAAGACGGTCACAAACGGCGCGGGTAAACCAGCCGGATCTGCCTGCAAGCCAAAACTCTGAAGGAGTACTCCGCCAATGCGTGCGATAATGGTCATGTTTGATTCGCTCAACCGCCGGATGCTGCCCCCCTACGGCTGCGATTGGATCCACGCGCCCAACTTTGCCCGGCTTGCCGAGCGCACAGTCACCTTCGATAACGCCTACATTGGCAGCATGCCTTGCATGCCCGCGCGCCGCGACCTACACACAGGCCGCTACAGCTTTCTCCACCGCAGTTGGGGGCCGCTCGAACCGTTCGACGACTCCATGCCTGAAATCCTGCGCGACAACGGTGTGCATACCCACCTCAGCACCGACCACTATCACTATTTCGAAGATGGCGGCGCCACCTATCACACACGCTACACCACTTGGGATTTTCACCGCGGCCAAGAAGGCGACCCCTGGATCGGCCAAGTCGCGTCGCCGGAAATTCCGGAAGTCGTGGCTGCGCGTGAACATGGACGCTGGCGGCAGGACTGGGTAAATCGGGCCTTCACCCGCCGCGAAGAAGACCAGCCCCAACCCCACACCTTTGCCGCGGGCATCGACTTCATACGCCGCAACGCGGCAGAAGATAACTGGTTCCTCCAGATCGAAACCTTCGACCCCCACGAACCCTTTTTCACCCAGCAGCATTACAAAGACCTCTACCCCCACGACTACGACGGCCCGCACTTCGATTGGCCCCTCTACCGCCGCGTCGAAGAGACGCCGGAGCAGGTGGAGCACATGCGGATGCAATACGCCGCACTGCTCAGTATGTGCGATCACTACATGGGGCGCATCCTCAACTTAATGGACGACCTGAAGCTGTGGGACGACACCATGCTCATCGTCTGTACCGACCACGGCTTCCTGCTCAGCGAACATGACTGGTGGGCCAAAAACAACATGCCCATGTGGGATGAAGTCGCCAACACCCCGCTCTTTATCTGGGATCCGCGCACACGCAAGCGCGGCGAACGGCGCGACCAACTGGTGCAGATGATCGACATGCCCGCCACGCTGCTCGACTTCTTCGGCATCGAACGCCCGGCTGCCATGCAGGGCATCCCGCTCGGCCCCGTCATTGGGGACAACGCGCCCACGCGCGAAGCGGTCATCTTCGGCTATCACGGCGCAGCCGTCAACGTCACCGATGGCCGTTATGTCTACATGCGCGCCGCGCCGGGCGACAACACCCCCCTCTTTGAATACACCCTGATGCCCACGCACATGGCTTCCCGCTTCGATCCAAGCGAACTTCAACAATGGGAACAAGCGCCGCCCTTCTCCTTTACAAAGGGCTGTCCTGTCATGAAGATCCCCGGCCGCATCAACCACACCGCACGCACCGTGCATGAATACGGCAATCTGCTCTACGACAGGCAGACCGACCCGGCCCAAAACACCCCCCTGGACGACGCAGCGCTTGAAGAGCGCATGATCGGCCTCATGGTGCAGCTTATGCAGGAGAATGACGCGCCCCCCGAACAGTTCCAGCGGCTCGGCCTGCCCACCGCGGTCACAGCCTAAGCACCGGCACGCACCAGCCATCTACCGTCCTAGCGCCTTTGCCTGCCTAGACGCGCACCCGCGATAGGTGCGCAGCAATTGACAGTGCAAAGGCGCTATGCTAGATTGCCAGCAGAGGGGCATGGCACACCTGCCCAGCGAGATCCAAGACCATTCGCCTTTCAACCATGCAAAGGGCTGCCCCATGGCAAAACCGATGCAATATACCGCAGAGAACATTCTCATCCATCCCACCCATGATCCTGCCGACCCGGATCTGATCCTCTCGATCACGCCCCAAAGCGCAGGGTGGGACTATATATCATTCCAAGCGCGCCGCCTTGCTACCGGTCGCAGTTGGTCCTTTGCCAGCGGCGAGAACGAACTGGCGATTATCAACCTTACAGGGCGATACAGCGTCACTTCCAACCGGGGCACATGGGAGGGCATTGGCGGGCGCAAGAGTGTCTTCGAAGGTGCAGCCCACGCGCTCTATCTTCCGCGCCACACCGAATTCACCATCATGGCCGAAACCGGCGGTGAATTTGCTGTCACCTGGGTTCCCACCGACGAAGACCACGATCCTTGGCTGATCGAACCGGAGGATGTCCCGATCTCCATCCGCGGCGGCGACAACGTCAGCCGCCAGATCAATGACCTACTGCCTCCCGGCTCGCCGGTTCACCGGCTTGTGCTGGTCGAGGTCTATACCCCCAGCGGCAACTGGAGCAGCTATCCAGGCCACAAACACGACGTACACATTGAGGACGAACAGGGCAATCTGATCGAGGCCGATCTGGAAGAAGTCTACTTCTATAAGATCGACAAGCCCGATGGCTATGCCTATCAGCGTGTCTATACCGACGAAGGATCGCCTCTGCACCAAGCAGGCTACCCCATCGACGCGCTGGTGCGCGCCCAAGACAACTGCGCGGTAATCGTGCCCGAAGGCTACCATCCCGTCGTCAGCGCGCCAGGCTACACCACCTATTACCTCAATGTCTTGGCGGGCAGCGCACAAAGCCTGGCAAACCAGGACGATCCCAAGGCGACTTGGGTCAAGGAGACCTATAAAGGGGTTGATCCGCGTCTCCCGCTCTACTAATTAATGTTAACGCTCGATTGAATCATCATTGAATCACGGTTGACCTGCACGGGCGCAGGTTCGACCTTTTCCAACCTTGACTGCACTGGGAAGGCCGAAGCGCAGATGACCCAACAGAGTTCCGCCCGAACGAGCGACCGCACCTATGACTCGCTCCACATGGGCCGTTCCTCCATCGATCTCTACAGCAATGACGTGGGCGCACCCTTTGAAGAGATCACCAGTTTCGCCGCCTACGTGGGCGGCTCGCCTACAAACATCAGCGTCGGCGGTCGCCGTCTCGGACTTAAGACCGCGCTACTCACCGGCTTGGGTGTCGACCCGGTGGGCGATTTCATCCTCCACTTCCTCAAAAATGAAGGCGTCGAAACCAAATTCAGCCCGCGCAAACCAGGCCATCGCTCCAGCGCGGTTGTGCTCGGCATCGAGCCGCCCGATAAATTTCCATTGGTCTATTACCGCGATAACTGCGCCGACATCGAATTAACCATCGACGACGTGCTGGACGCGCCCGTAGCAGATGCCAAGGTGCTGCAATTTGCCGGAACCAACTTGAGCAAGGAACCCAGCCGCAGCGCCACCATGTTCGCCGCGGAGTTGGCAAAGCAGTCGGGCACTGACGTGATCTTCGACATCGACTTTCGCCCCGACCAATGGCACGATCCGCGCGCCTTTGGCGTGGTCGTGCGTTCAGTGCTGCCCAACGTGGACATCGTGATCGGCACAGAGGACGAGATCAACGCCTCCATGTTGACCGACCCGGAGCAAATGCACCTGACCCACTCGCAAGTCTCCGACACCAAGGTGCACGGCGACACTGACCAGGCCATTGCCCATCTGCTGCGTCTGGGGCCAAAGGTCGTTGTCGAAAAGGTCGGCTCGCGCGGCGCGCGCATCCACTACGCCACGGGCGAAGTAGTCGACGCGCCCGGCTACCCCGTCGAAGTCTACAATATCCTGGGCGCGGGCGATGCCTTTGGCGCGGGCTTTCTCTATGGCTACGTCAACGGCTGGGATCTGCGCAAAGCCGCACGCTTAGGCAATGCCTGTGGCGCGATCGTCGTCACCAAACACGGCTGCGCCAACTTCATGCCCACCTATGACGAGGTCATGGCGTTTGTCGCCGAGCGCGGCGGGCTAGACTAAGCCGCACCGTCAAGCGCGCTGTCACGCGTGCCCGGCACGCGTCTATCCAAAGTGTGATTGAGGGAGTGTCGTGATCATGGCAACCACCGATACCGTACGCTTAACCACGGCTCAGGCTGTTGTGCGCTATCTTGCAAACCAGCACGTTCGCCGTGACGACCTGGAACAGCCCTTCTTTGCCGGCTGCTTTGGCATCTTTGGTCATGGCAACGTAGCGGGCATCGGCCAGGCGCTGCAGCAAGAGCGCGGCCTGCGCTATTACCAGACCCGCAACGAGCAGGCCATGGTACACACCGCAACAGCCTATGCCAAACACCGCAATCGGCTGCAAACCCTGATCTGCACCAGTTCCATCGGCCCGGGCGCGACCAACATGATCACCGGCGCGGCCACAGCCACCATCAACCGGCTGCCCGTCTTGCTCTTGCCCGGCGACATCTTTGCCCGGCGCAATGTCGCGCCCGTACTCCAGCAGTTGGAGTCCGAGCACAGCCAAGACATCTCAGTCAACGACGCCTTCCGCCCGGTCAGCCGCTACTGGGATCGCATCAACCGGCCCGACCAGATTCTGACCGCGCTGCCAGAGGCGCTGCGCGTGCTGACCAGCCCGGCAGACACCGGCGCGGTCACCATCTGCCTGCCGCAAGATGTGCAGACCGAGGCCTACGACTATCCCGTCGACTTCTTCAAGCGCCGCGTCTGGACCGTTCCGCGCAACCGCCCCGACCGCAGCGCGCTGGAAGCCGCTGCAGCCTGGATCAAGTCGGCCAAACGCCCACTTATCATCGCGGGCGGCGGCGTCATCTACAGCGAAGCCACCGATGCCCTGCGCGCCTTTGTCGACCAGACCGGCATCCCTGTCGGCGAGACCATGGCGGGCAAAGGCAGCCTGCGCTATGACCACCCGCTCTGTCTCGGCGCAATCGGCGTGACCGGCACGTCCGCGGCCAATCTCTACGCCCATGACGCCGACTTGGTGATCGGCATCGGCACGCGCTACAGCGACTTCACAACCGCCAGCAAAACCGCGTTCCAGCATCCCGACGTGCGCTTCATCAACATCAACGTGGCCGAATTCGACGCGGCCAAACATGCTGCGCTGCCGCTAGTCGGCGATGCGCGCGCCACACTGGAAGAACTGGCCCAGGCGCTCGAAGGCTACCAGATCGATGCAGCCGTGCGCGCGCACGCTGTCGACCTGCACCAAGCCTGGGAAGCAGAGGTGGATCGCATCTACGCCATTCGCAACACGCCGCTTCCCAGCCAGGGCGAACTCATCGGCGCGGTCAACGAACAAGGCGATCCAGAAGCCGTCATGGTCTGCGCCGCGGGCAGTCTGCCCGGCGACCTGCACAAGCTCTGGCGTGCGCGCCACCCCAAGCAGTACCATCTAGAGTACGGCTACAGTTGCATGGGCTACGAGATCGCAGGGGGGCTTGGCATCAAAATGGCCGAGCCAGACCGCGAAGTCTATGTGTTGGTGGGCGATGGCTCCTACTTGATGCTCTCCAACGAAATCATCACTTCCATTCAGGAAGGCTACAAGCTCACCATCGTCCTCATGGACAACCACGGCTACAAGAGCATCGGCTCACTCAGCCGCTCATTGGGCCAACAGGGGTTCGGCACGCGCTACCTATTCCCGCAAAATGGCGGCTTGCCCGACGACCAAGCGGAAGCCGTCGAAACACTGCCGCTCGACCTGGCCGCCAATGCCCGCAGCCTCGGCGCGCATGTCATAGAATGCAGCAGCTATGATGAGGTCGTCCAAGCGCTGCAAGATGCCAAAGCCATTGACCATACGACGGTCATCTATGTGCCCAACGACCGCTATGTGGGTGTGCCCGGCTATCACAGTTGGTGGGATGTGCCCGTCGCCGAAGTGAGCGAAAGCGATTCAGTCAATGCCGCGCGCGAGGAATGGGCCGAACAGCGCAGCCGCGAACGCTATTTCTTTTAGACAGCGGATCATGTCACGTTCAAGCTTGCGCGCAGGAAGGCGCGCCGATCCATGAGCGAGATACTGGCCGGCTTTGAGTTGCGTACCGCCGCAGAGGATCCTTCGCTGGCGGAACGCATAGAGGCGCTGGTGAAGTCGGTCTGGCCGCGCTATGTCACAGAAGGGCGCACGCCGCCAGGCTACGACGCCCAGACCGATTGGCTCGGCATTTACCGGCGCTGGCCCCATCTCCAATTCGCACTGATCGCGCCCGACAGCGACGACTTGGCCGCCTGCGGCAACATGCTTGCGCTTGCGTGGGATGGCCCCGCGGATCAACTGCCCGACCGCGGTTGGACATGGGCCATGCAGACCGCGGTGCGCGATCTCGAAGCAGGCCAACCGCCGCTCACCGCTTCGGGCCTATCGGTGACCGTGGCCCCCGCATGGCGCGGCAAGCATGTCAGCCGCATTGCGCTACAAGCCATGGCGCGGCTAGCCCATCGCCATCATCTGCGCCGCCTGATCGTACCGGTGCGTCCCATCTGGAAAGAGCGCTACCCCATCACCCCCATGGCTGAATTCGCCCGTTGGGTCAACGAAGAGGGGCTGCCGCTCGATCCCTGGCTGCGTACCCATGTACGCCTGGGCGCGCAGATCGTCGCCATCTGCAACCATTCCTCGTTCCATGGGGGAAGCGTAGCCGAATGGGAGGAATGGGGCGGTCTGCCCCTGCCCGCATCGGGCGATTATGTGCTCCCAGGTCTCTTGAGTCTGCTCCACGTCGACCGGGACGCAGACCTAGGTGTGTCAATCGAACCCAATGTTTGGATGGAGCATCGTCTAAACTCGGCGTAATCAACCACAAGCCGTGTCTTGCTTGTCGTCTGCTTGTCGGCGCGGCTTTGCTCAGAAAGAGGAACAATGAGTACCAGCAACCAACTGCTCAACTTCGTCGGCGGCGAATGGCGTCGCTCCAGCGCCGGCGACTATCTCGACGTCATGAACCCGGCCAGCAACCAGGTTCTCTCCACCGTGCCGCTCTCACCCGGCGCGGAAGTCGATGCCGCGGTGCAGGCTGCGGCAAAAGCCTTTCCCGAATGGCGTATGACGCCGGTTGGGGATCGCATTCAATATCTCTTCAGGTTTAAGAACCTGCTCGAAGAACACATCGAGGATATCGCCCGCACCATCACCAATGAATGCGGCAAGACTTTTGCCGAAAGCGTGGGCGAGATGCGCCGCGGCATCGAAAATGTCGAAGTCGCCTGTGGCGCGCCGATCCTGATGCAAGGTCAGAACAACGAAGACATCGCCCGCGGCATCGACGAACACATGATCCGCCAGCCGCTCGGCGTTGTCGCCGCCATCACACCGTTCAACTTCCCCGGCATGATCCCCCTCTGGTTCATGCCCTATGCGCTCGCCACGGGCAACTGCTTCATCCTCAAGCCGAGCGAAAAAGTGCCCATCACGAGCCAAAAGCTCTTCCAAGTACTGGAGCAAGTCGGATTCCCGCCCGGTGTGGTGCAACTGGTCAACGGCGGCAAGGAAACAGTCGACGCGCTGCTGGATCACCCCACCATCCGCGCCATCAGCTTTGTCGGCTCCACGCCCGTCGCCAAGTATGTGTACAGCCGCGCCGCGGCCAGCGGCAAACGCGCCCAATGCCAGGGCGGGGCCAAAAACCCAGTGGTCATCATGCCCGACGCCGACATGGAGATGACCGCGCGCATCATGGGCGACTCGGCCTTTGGCTGCGCGGGACAGCGCTGCTTGGCCGCGTCGGTCGCGGTCACCGTTGGCGAAGCCCACAACGTCTTCACCGAATACATGGCCGATGTCGCCAGCAGCCGCAAAGTCGGCTATGGGTTGGACGAAGGCGTGCAGATGGGGCCGGTAATCACCCAAGAGAGCAAGAACCGCATCGAAGGGCTTATCGCCAAAGGCGAACAAGAGGGCGCTAAGATCTTGGTCGACGGTCGCAGCAAGACGGTCAGCGGCTACGACGACGGCTATTGGGTATTCCCCACCATCCTCGACAACGTAGACCCCGGCGGCGAAATTGCGACCACCGAAATCTTTGGCCCTGTCCTAAGCCTGATGCACGCCGACGACATAGACCAGGCGATTGAGATCGTCAACCAGCGCGCCTTCGGCAACATGGCCTGCATCTTCACCGAGAGCGGCGCCAACGCTCGCCAATTCCGCTACGCCGCGGACGCGGGCAACATCGGCATCAACATCGGCGTGGCCGCGCCCATGGCTTACTTCCCCTTTAGTGGCTGGAACGCAAGCTTCTTTGGCGATCTTCACGCCCAGGCGCACCACGGCGTCGAGTTCTACACCCAGACCAAGGTCATTGTCGAACGCTGGCCGCGCACCTGGAGCCGCAAATTCTAGGCGCGGCTGCCCCAGCCATCAGCGACCGGTCATCGTCTAATGGTTCCGGCGCGGGAGTCCTTTCGCATTCAGGACTCCCGCGCCACAAGAACCGCTGTCCAGATCGCCGTGCGACCCGGCAAAGGAATCCACCATCATGGCTATCTTTGTGGGAAATGCGCCCTGTTCCTGGGGGACATTGGAGTTTGACGGCGCGCAAGCGGGCCGCTTCACCTATGAACAGATGCTAGATGAGTTGGTGGAGACCGGCTACACCGGCTCCGAATTGGGCGATTGGGGCTTCATGCCCACCGATCCGGCGGCACTGGCCGCGGCCTTCCAAACGCGCGACCTGGCGCTGACCGGCGCGTTCGTCGGCGTCGAGCTGCGCAACCCAGCCGCCCACGCGCCCGGCGAGGAAATAGTAGTCAGAACAGCCAAGCTGCTCGCAGAGACTGCCGATCAACTGTCGAGTGAGGTGCGCCCGTTCCTGGTTCTGGCTGACGCCAACTGCACCGACCCGGCGCGCACGCTCAACGCCGGACGGATCACCCCCGAACTAGGCTTGGATGAGCCATCCTGGCAGACCTTTGCCCAGGGCGCAAACCGCATCGCCCGCGCCGTGCGCGACACAACAGGGCTGCGAACCGTCTTTCACCACCACTGCGGGGGCTACGTCGAAACGCCCGACGAGATCGCCCGCCTGCTCGACCTGACCGACCCAGACCTCCTGGGACTTGTCTTCGACACAGGCCATTACGCCTACGGTGCAGGCGGCTGCGAGTCCCTGCTCGACGCGCTCGACCGCTTCCACAGCCGCATCGATTATGTTCACTTCAAAGACTTTGACCCAACCATCGGGGCCAAAGCCCAAACGCATGGCTGGGACTACTTCGAGGCTGTGCGCCACGGCATATTCTGCGAATTGGGCCTGGGCTGTGTTGATTTCCCCGGCGTGGTCGACTGGCTGCGGCAGCAAGGCTACGACGGCTTTGTCACCGTGGAGCAAGATGTCCTCCCCGGCATGGGCACGCCCAAAGCCAGCGCGCAGCGCAACCGCGATTACCTGCGCAGCATTGGCCTCTAGGCAGCACCGGCCTCTAGGCAGCACGCGCCGCTGGCCGGTCCAAAGACTTCACCGTTATCGATTATCGCAGCAACAATCAGGAATCTTCTATGACATCATCACCATCCGGCTCGGGCCTGGGCCTCGGTCTGATCGGCGCGGGCCGCATCGGGCGCGTCCACGCCCTCAACATCGCCCACCGACTCCCCGCGGCCCGTTTGGTCGGCGTGGCCGACGTCAACCGCAGCGCAGCCGAGCAACTTGTCGATCAAACCCGCAACGGCTATGCCACGGACGACTATCGCCACCTGCTCGACGATCCGGCTGTCGATGCGGTTCTGGTCTGCTCCGCAACCGACACCCACGCCCAGGCCATCATCGACGCGGCCGCGGCGGGCAAGCACATCTTTTGCGAAAAGCCCATCGACCACGCGCTCGACCGCATCGACACGGCACTGGCCGCAGTAGACAAGGCAGGCGTCAAGCTTCAGATTGGCTTTAACCGCCGCTTCGATGCCAACTACGCGCGCGTGCAGCGCGCCGTGGCCGAGGGAGAAATCGGCCAGCCGGAACTGCTGCATATCATCAGCCGCGACCCCGCGCCGCCGCCCATCTCTTACATCAAGGTATCCGGCGGCATCTTCCTGGACATGACCATCCACGACTTTGATATGGCACGCTTCTTGATGGGCTGTGAAGTAGAGGAGATCTATGCGACGGGCGGCGTACTGGTCGATCCGGCCATCGGCGCAGCAGGTGACTTGGACACCGCACTCGTCACGCTTAAATTCACCAATGGCGCGTTCGGCACCATCGACAACAGCCGCCGCGCCGTCTATGGCTACGATCAGCGCGCCGAGGTCTTTGGCAGCCAGGGAGCCATCGCCACCGGCAACAACTACCCCAACACCGCGATTCTCAGCACCAGCACCGCTATTCAGCGCGATCTGCCCCTGAACTTCTTCATGGAGCGCTACACCGAAAGCTACGTCAACGAGCTTTCGGCCTTTATCGAGGCCATCGTCGACGACAAGCCGGTTCCTGTCAGCGGTCACGATGGCCGCGTGCCGGTCGTCATGGGGCTGGCCGCGCAGCGCTCCGTCGCGGAAAATCGCCCTGTGCGGCTGGATGAAATCAGCGCCTAGCTCTGCTTACGTCACGGGCGCGGTGGCGGGCTTGGAATGGGGCAACATGAACCAGAGCAAGAACAAGACCGTGCCCACCAGGGTCAAGACGCCGCCAAACAGAAAGAGCGAAAAGAAGCCCTGCGCCTCGATCAAAAAGCCGCCGATCAGCGCCATCCCCCCAAAGCAGAGGCCGCCAGCCATCTCCCCCGCGCCCGCCAGGGTTCCGCGCCAGCGCGCCGGTACAAGCGTCATCGAATAGACCAAAAAGGCCGGATAACGCATAGAGGAAAACGCGGTCACGCCAATATAGCCAATGCCCGCGCCTGTCCAGTGCGGCGCAACGGCCAACAGCACCATGCTCAACGTCGAGATCGCCGACGCCAGTATGACCGTACGCGGTGCGCCCCAGCGCGCGACCAACATCGGCGTGACCAGCGCCGCGGGCACGCCAAGCAGACGCCCCAACGCGGCCACCAGGCCAATATTGGCCGTTGGCACATGCAGCGCGCTGTCCATGTAGACATTAAAAAAGGTGTTTGCGGTTGCAGTCCCCGACACCTGGAAAAAGCGCACCACCGACAAGAGCAGCAGCGTAACCAGCACGGTCGATTCCCAGCGCCAGCGCCGCGCCGGTTGCGCTTCACCGGCATCGCTTTCCCCGGCCTCGCCCTCCTCAACCTCGCTCACGGGCTGTGGAATGCACAAAATGGCCCACACCGCGGGAGCGATCAACAGCGCGGCCAAAAACAGCCCCGCGCCATAGACAACCGGCGTATCGCCCGGCACACGCAGCAGCAGGCTAAAGAGCCGGGGAAGGTGGCCGCCGATCAACGCGCCGCCAAAAGCCGCCAATGCCAGCAGCGCAGTCTGCATGGAAAACGCATGGCTGCGTTCGGCTACGCTGCTAATATCCATGACAAAAGGCACGGAATTGACGAAGTAGAGCGCAAGCCCTGTGTAGAGGATGATGTAGGCCACGCTCAACACCATCGGGACCCACCCATCCATCAGCAGCGGCGCGAGCGGAACCACAACGCCGCCCCCCACCATCATCGCCAAGCCTGCCAGCATCATGCGCCGGTTGCCCAAGCGCGCACCCAGCGCGCCCGCGGGAATACTGCTCAGCGCGAAAGCCAACAGCCCCGCAGAATTGATTTGGCCGATGAACTCCGGCCCAAAGTCCAAGCGCAGCAAAAAGAGATTGAACAACACGGCAAAGACGCCGCCATCCAACGTAAAGCCCAACACCGACGTGGCAAGCAGGTAAATGCGCACGTTACGGCTGACGCGCCCCAACCGGCCAAAGAGAGGTGCTAACATAGCAGCGACTGTGTTCTAGTGCATATTGCAGTCAACGCCAAAGGGTAAGAAACCGCGCCGTCAGACTGCCAGATGCGGCAGCACCTGCTCATTAAAGAGCAGCGTGCCGTCCGTGCGTGGGCTGTCGGCAAAACTCACATGGATACGCCGTGCGCCCATCTCGACCGCTTGCAGCAGCCGCTCGGTCACCTGCTCCGGCGTTCCGGCCATACCGTTAGACGCGACCGGCCGCACATCGTCGCGCGCCTGCAGACGGCGCAATTCGTCTTCGCTCTGCGCGATCAGCACTTGCGACGCCACCACCTGAACAATCTCATCATAGTCACGCCCCACCGCGCGGCAGTGCTCCTTGAGCACCGCTTGTTTGTGCGCGTACGCGTCCGCGGTCACATAGATGTAATTCCACCAATCCGCGTGTTGAGCCACCACACGCAGCAAATAGCGTTCGCCCGCGCCGCCCACCATCACCGGCGGCACAGGGTCCGGCTTAGGCTCACAGTAGGCCCCCTTGACCGTGTAGTGCTTGCCCTCATACGTGACAGGCGTATTTGTCCACATCGCGCGGCAGATCTCAATGCTCTCGGCCAACTGCTCAATACGCACACGCGCGCTGGGGAAAGGCCAGCCGTAGGCGTGATACTCTTCCTCGTTCCACCCCGCGCCAATGCCGAGCACGACCCGCCCGCCCGAAAGCGCCTGGCTCGTAGCCGCCATCTTCGCCAGGTGGGCCGGGTTGCGAAAGCTGTTACAGAGCACCTGATGGCCCACGATCTTGTCCTCGTAGCGCGCCAGCGCGTAGACCAGCAGCGTCCACCCCTCGGCCACGTTGCGGTCAGCATACATGACATGATCGGGCATCCAGATCGAATCATATGGGGCGACCGTAGCATCCAGATACGGCATGGTCTGTTCGACCAAACCAGAGAAAATATTCAATCCCACCGGAATCTGCGCCATGCGCTAACTCCTTTTATGGAGTAGATGATTGAATTAGATTGAATTGGATGAGCGCGCCTACATTACCCAGATCTACATTGCCCAGGGCATCGGTGCAGGCGGCGTAAACGTACTCTCAATCGCGACCGGATGCCCTTCTCGATAGGACTGCTGGATGGCACACAGAATTTCGACCACATGCGCCGCCTGTGCGCCCGTGGCGCGCTGGGGGCGATTCTCGCGTAGGGCATCCGCCATTTCAACCACAGCCCGGCCCCATTCCGTGCCCTGAAATGGCTCGCGCACCATCGGAACAGGCTGATACTCGCCGCGGAACTCCGCCACCTCGACCGCTGCGTGAAAATTCTGGAACGAATCCAGGAAGAGCGAGGCGCGGTCGCCGTGAAATTCCAGCCCCTTCTGCTTGCTGTGCTGCCCCACATAGAAATTGGTCGTGAGGCGCACGACCACGCCATTTGCCAACACCACCGCAGCCACCACCCAATCGGGCGTGTCGATGTGAAAAGGAACCCCCTCTTTCGTCACTCGGTCAGGGTGCAGCACCGTGCCAAACGCGGTCGCACGCACCGCGGGGCCAAAGAAGGTGGTGACCAACGTCAGCGGGTAGACGCCCACGTCGAACAGCGCGCCCACCTCATAGAAGGGGCTGGGGTTCGGATGCCACGTCTCGATGCGCCCCCAGTTCACTTCACAGTAGACCACGCGCACCGTCCCCAACGTTCCCTCGCGAATCACCTTCCACGCGGTCTGCTGCGCCTCGCCCATAAACGTGATCGGCGAACAACTAAGTCGCAGCCCCTTCGCCTCGGCCAGTTCGACCAACTGCTTCGCCTCGCCATAGGTCAGCGCCAACGGCTTCTCGCTGTGGACATGCTTGCCCGCCTCCAAACAGCGCGTGATCACCGCAGGATGCGCATGATGAATGGTCAAATTCACCACCAGATCGATCCGGTCGTCCGCCAGCATATCGTCCAACGTGGGATAGACCTGCCCCCCGTAGGCTTCTACCAAGGCGACGGCGCGCTCTGGATCGATGTCACTCGCCCCCAACAATTCGATCTGAGGATAAGGTTGCAGCGTCCTGGCATAAGGCCCGGCAATATTGCCGCAGCCGACGATACCAATACGTAAAGGTGATTCGCTCATGACAAGCTGCTCTTTCTACCCGTATACACCGGGGGATGCGCTGTTATTTCTTCACCTAGTTTCGGCACCTATTTCTTCATTGCCACAATCAAACCGTCGCGGATGGGCACAAGCGAGGCAATCCAATCGTCGCCGCTTGTAAGCAGTTCCGTCACCTCACGCACCCCTTTGGTCGAGGCCGACGTATCGTTGGGATCAAAGATGCGCCCACTCCAAAGCATGTTGTCGATGATCAACACACCGCCAGGGCGCAATTTCTCCACCACATGGGGAATCGAAGCCGGATAGCCATCCTTCTCAATATCGTTAAAAATCAGGTCAAACGTCCCATCAACCTGTTTCAGCGTCTCAACCGCCTCCCCTACATGGTATTGCACGATGTCATCATAGCCAAGTGCGTGCAAATGCTGCCGCGCCATCTGCGACAGCTTCTCATCCCACACCACATGATGCACGACGCCGCCGCCATTCTCGGCCACAGCCCGCGCAAACCATGCAGTCGAGTAGCCATAGCCCGACCCCAGTTCAAAGACACGCTGCGCACCGATCATGCGCGCCACCTGATAGCACAGCTGACCGGCCACCGGCCCGACAATCGGAAAGCCATGCTGGGCCGCATACTCCTCCATAACAACCATTTCATCCGGTCGCGGGGGAACCAATTCATCCAAATACGAATTGACCTGCGCGGAGACAAGTTCCTGAGCCATACGTTTGGCCTTTCTGTTGGGTGTGGGATAAGGATAGCCGCAGCACATGAAGTGCTGCGGCGAGGCAGAAGAATGTTCGTTTCGTCTAAGCAACCTGCGACCGAAGCGCGGCCCGCGCGCGGCGCGCCTGCCGCTCCTCGCGGATCTGCGTGCTCAATGAGACAGCCGGGCCATTGCGCATGATGTTGATGATCTCGGCCATGATGCAGATGGCAATCTCGGCTGGTGTACGCGCGCCAATGTCCAAACCAATCGGCGCATGGACTCGGTCGAACTTCTCGGGCGCAATTCCTTGCTCCCGCTCCAGCAATTCAAACACCGCGCGGATGCGCCGTTTGCTGCCGATCATGCCGATATAGGCCAACGGCTCATCCAACACCTCGAGCATACTCTCGACATCATACGAATGGCCGCGCGTGACCAGGACAATATAGGTATGGCTGTCCAGCGCACCGGCATCGCGCAGCTTGCCCAACTCCTCGCGGAAAGGGCCTGCAATCACCGATTTGGCCGTTGGAAAGCGATCCGGATGGGCATATTGTGGCCGGTCGTCCAGCACCGTCACCTCAAAATCACACGTCGCGGCAATCGACGCCAGCGGTATGGCAATGTGCCCCGCGCCCACGATGATCAACTTGGGCGGCTGCGCCTGCACCTCGACAAAAATCTTCACGCGACCCTCAGGCTGCTCATATTCCAGATGGCGATGCTCGCGCTCGTCCAGCGCGCGCCGCGCATCATAAGCAACCGAATCCATCAGCGCGCCCAAGCCCAGATCACCCACCGGCGCGCGTTCCTTATCCGACCACAACACACAATGCTTGCCCTCTGCCGAGGCAAATTGGCCGCTTGCCTCGGTCACGGTCAACATTGCCACATCCTCACGCCGCTCCAACGACGCAAGCAAGGCGGATAAGACAGAATCGTTCATGCCGACTCCTGCCGCCACGCCTCAATAAAGACATTCATGATCCCGCCGCACACGCCAAGGCTTTGCATCGAAATATCTTCGGTCAAGTCCACATTGACATTGCGCGGCTGCCCATCCTGGATCACGTCCAGCGCAGCACGAATTACATCAGCCTCACCACAGCCGCCGCCAATCGTGCCGACATGCTGGCCGTAGGGATGGATGATCATCTTCGCGCCTACCTCGCGCGGCACAGAGCCTTTGACATCGGTAATCGTGGCAACGGCGACCGTCATGCCGCTGTCCGTTAATTGTTTGAGTTGATGATAGATCGTGGCCGATGACATCTGCACCTCTCCATTATCGTCCTATCCCTGGGTTTGATACCCAAGAAGAAATTACATACACGTCCATACCGGCGCGCGCCGGCCTAGCCCGCACTTCAGCCTGGGCTACTATATTTATTGTAGCACAAACATAAGCAGAGAGGGTAGTCAGGCCGCGTCCATTCTGACACGTCCGGCCTACCCCCTCTTTATTGGCTTCCCTTTGCTCAGCGGAGCGGGTTACACGCGCAGCCGCGCCACCCTACACATCGTTCGCCCGATCGTTCCCAGCTAGCTGGCGGTAGTCGCTTGGCGTGTCGATGTCGCGCAAGATCGCATCCGTCTCCACCTCGGCGTACTGAATCACTTCGCCCGCCCCCCGCACAATGGCGCGCAGCGTCTCGTCATGGCCCAAGGCCAGCATCGCGGGCCACAAGCGGCGCGGGAAGTAAAAAGGATGGCCGCGCCGCCCTTGATAACGCGGCATCACAATATTGTCGGGCGTGCGCCGGGCTTGGGCCAGCACAGCTTGCAGCACAGACACCGGCACATGCGGCTGATCGCCCAGTGCCAACAGCGTTCCGGCGTAGTCCCGCCCCTGCTCAAGCAGACGGCGCACCCCGGCTTGATAGGAACTGAGCATTTCTCCCTGCAAATAGTTGGGATTGACCACCACCTCAGCCGGGGCGTCCCCCAACGCGGCGGTGATCTCCTCGGCGCGATGGCCCACCACGCAGATCACCGGAACCGCGCCCGCCGCGGCCAAATTCGCCACGACGGTGCCCAAGATCGTGCGCTCTCCCCAAGCCATCAATTGCTTGGGTTCACCCATACGTGTGCTGCGTCCTGCGGCTGCCACCACCGCGGCAATGGCCTGCGCCTGAACCGGCTCAGTCATAGCAGTGCCTATTTAGCCGTCGCTCCTTTGCGGTTCGCCACAGCGTCAATCACCAGCACGATCACCAGGCCCAGCAGCGCCAACCCCAGGGCAATCGCAATCTCCATGTTAAATGCGCCGTTGACCGTCCACGCGGGCAAGATGTTACGCTCGACCGTAGGAATGATCTCGCCGTGGCTGCCGGTGATCGTCGCCAGCACCTCTTTCCACGGCCACACCTTGCGCAGACTGCCAATCATAAAACCAATCAGCAGCGCAACAGTTAAATCGTGGTAACGCTTAAAGAGCCAGCCAAGCAGTTGCGCGAAGCTGACAATGCCCACTGCCGCGCCCAAGGCCGCCCAGAACAAGGGGAGGAGATCCCGTTGATTCACCGCGCCGATCAGGTATTGATACTTGCCCAGCAGCACCAAAATAAACGAGCCGGAAATACCCGGCAAGATCATCGCACAGATGGCAAGCGCGCCGCTAACAATCAGGAACCACCAGGTCGTCGGCGTTTGCACCGGCACAAGCCCAACCAGCCAATACGCGCCCACGGCTCCCACAAGCAACGAAACGATCTGTACCGGCCCCCACTGCTTCACACGCGGAATCACCGTCACGACCGATGCCAGCACCAGCCCAAAGAAGAAGCTCCACAGCAGCACAGGCTCATTTTCAAGCATCCACTCGATGCCCGGTGCAAGCGCAACGATCGCCAACCCAATTCCGGCCAGCAGCGAGGCCAGAAAGGGAAAATTCACCAGCCGCATCGCCTCCAACACGCGCAGCCGCGTCACAGCCTTAATGAAGGGCGGCCGCCCCACCATGCGGATGCTTTCAATCAACTCCTCGTAGATGCCCAGGATGAACGCCATGGTTCCGCCCGAAACGCCAGGCACAACATCAGAACTGCCCATCACCACCCCACGCGCAAACACAGCAAGGTAACCGGTAAGATTGCGCGCCTTGGCGAAGCTGGGCTGTTTTACTTCCGCGCGCGGCAAAGAGGTTTCCATATTTGCGTTACATTCCTTCAAATAAACTAGACACGTCTGACAAGAGAATCAAGACCACACCAGTAAGACCACACCGGTGCTGCGCTGAGATCACACAAAGCTGCATCACACAGACAGGGCTATGTCGTCGTAGCCGCTGGCGTCGACAACACCGGCCCATCCAGACAGATCAACTTCCCCTGATGATCGCACGAGCCGCAAATGCCCATGCCACAGCGCATATACGCCTCCCAACTCAACTGGCAGGGCACCCCATGGGCTGCACCAAGCGCCTCTAGCGCCGCCAACATCCCATGGGGTCCACAAGCAAAGATCCCATCCGT
>CAZZNG010000002.1:0-62640 GCA_964655505.1 uncultured Litorilinea sp.
TCGTGTCCAGCATCGCTTTTCCAATCTCCCGTTCGTTCGAACATCGCCGCGCCGCATGACGCTGCGTCTCCTATCACCTCACGCTCTATTATCTTGCTGGTCTATTACCTTACTGAGATACCACCTCAGCCGATTCTGCCTGCATTGCTCCTCCCACCTGTGGATCATATCCCGCGCACCGGCATGACGCGAGTCGTGTATAATACAAATCAGTCGATGCGCTTGGGTGTGAGGAAAGGCTCGCTCGCCGGTTGCTGTGATAGCCGCGTGATTGGTCCAACCGGATTGGCAGCGCGGCAGCCGTCTGCCGATCAACAGATCCATGATAGGACGCTGCGCCGTGCGATGCAAACCCGTTACAGCGCCAAATCGACTGCTGCATTGACGACGGATGCAAAGTAAGATGCAATAATCCAAGATCCACAACAACCAAAGATGAACCAGCCCCAAAGGAGGCAGTATGCGCGTGCTCTTCATCGGCGGCACAGGCAAGATCAGCTCAGCCTGTGCCCAGCTCGCCGTTGACCAAGGCATTGACCTCTATTTGCTCAATCGAGGCCAGACGACCCGGCCCATCCCCGAAAACCTCCACATCCTCCACGGCGACATTCGCGAGCCGAGCAGCGTCGAAAGCGCGCTGGGCGACCTGACCTTTGACGCGGTGGTCAACTGGATCGCATTCACACCGGAACACATCCGCACGGATTTGGCGCTCTTCCGCGGGCGTACCCAGCAGTATGTCTTTATCAGTTCGGCGTCGGCCTATCAAAAGCCGTTGAGCGGGCTGCCCATCACCGAATCAACCCCGCTGGCGAACCCGTTTTGGGAATATTCGCGCAACAAGATCGCGTGTGAAGAGATGCTCATGGCCGCCTACCGGGAGGATGGCTTTCCCTTCACCATTGTGCGCCCGTCCCACACCTATGACCGCACCATGCTGCCCTTCAACGGCGGCTACACGGTGATCGAGCGGATGCGCAAGGGCAAGCCTGTGGTCGTCCACGGCGACGGCACATCGCTCTGGGTCTTGACCCATCATCGCGACTTTGCCAAGGGGTTTGTGCCGCTGTTGGGCAACAACCATGCCATTGCTGAAGCGGTTCACATTACGTCGGACGAACTGTTGACCTGGAACCAGATTTTCACCATCTGCGCCAAGGCCGCGGGCGTGGATTCGCCCGACCTGGTCTATGTGCCCTCCGAGGTGATCGCGGCCTACGATCCCGCCTGGGGTGCTGGGCTGTTGGGCGATAAGGCCCACAGCGTCGTCTTTGACAACAGCAAGGTCAAGCGGCTGGCCCCCGGCTTTGCCGCCACGATCCCCTTTGTGCGCGGCGCGGAAGAGATCATGGCCTGGTATGACGCGGACCCGTCGCGCCAAGTGGTGGACCCGGCCATGGACCAGACCATTGACAAGCTCGTCGCCGCGCAGCGCAAAGTCTGGCCCGTCCCCGCAACGGCATAAGGGGTCACGGCTGAAACCTTTGTTCGCGTGCTGCGTACTGTTTTGTGAATGGGCTTTATGAATGGGCATTAGCGTGCGCTGAAGGCCCATAACAAGAGGCTGCCTCTTGTATAAGCAGGATAAGAGACAGCCCCGCGACAGGTCTGGCCGATGCGAGCCTGCGCGATACACAGATAGCGACCATGCGGCTGCATGCGAACAGAGATGTGCATAGACAGCGATGCATAGGAGAAATAGGAGAAGGGTGAATCGTGGAGATGAGCGAAAATAAACTGCGGCGTCAAAACGGCGTCATTGCCGGTGTGTGTGGGGGGCTGGGCGAATTCTTCGGCCTCAACCCGATCTGGTTTCGCATTCTCTTCCTGATCTTGTTGGTGCCGGGTGGGGTGCCGGGGCTGCTGCCCTATATCCTGCTCTGGATCATCATTCCGCGCCGCTAGATACCTCTTTCTCTAGCACACACCTAGCAAACAGGGCCAATGCTCTGATCTTCCCGGAAGCTGCAAAGCTCTCCGGGAAGTTTATATTTCGGGGAGTTTATCTTTCCGTGGTTACCCGTTTTGCGTCTGTCTGCAGACCGCTTGCCCCGTTACCAACCCCACACGTCCCCTGTGTCGTGCGACACACCGTGCGATCTCCTCCTTGGCTACACTGAAAATCAGAAATTCGTATGCGCCCTTGGATGCGCCTCTGCAGCCAATCGCTTGCCAGCGGATTTCCACGTACTCACATCGCAAAACAGTACGCTTTCTTGTAGCACAAGGAGGACGCTATGCAATCGCTTACTTCGCTTCCGGTTGGATTGCTGCAATCTGGTTTCCAACATTTTAACCGGCGCATGAGCATCTGCGCCGCGCTCGTGTTGGCGGCCCTGGTGCTGACAGCTTGTCCAGGCAAGCAGTTAGGCTTTCAGGGGCGGCTGCTCGACGCCAACGGCAACGCGCTCAACGGACAGTATGACATGGTTTTTCGGCTTTGGAGCGACGCCACCAGCACCAACAACGACAGCCTGAAGTACACCTTCACCCAAAACGACGTGCAGATGACCAACGGCCTCTTCGATCTGCCCATCGGCTCCAGCGGCATTACGCCGAATGATGGCATCGACCCGGCCATCTTCACGCAACAGTTGTTCCTGGAGATTGAGATCGAGGGCGAAACCCTTAGCCCTCGCCAGCCGTTGCGCGGCTCGCCCTATGCCATGACCTTGGCGGGCGGCGCGGTCGTCATTGGTTTGCAAGAGGGTGATGGCCCCGGCGGCAACGATGAAACCGACGTCAACTATGCTACCTTGAGCGTCGTGGCCGCGGGCGCACAGGGGACCGCGCTGGGCGTCCACGCCAATCAGGGCGATCTGATCCGCGCCTGCACAGGCGCGCTGGGGGGAACCAACACGCGCGAGTGCAGCAACCTGCGCTTTCGCGTTGCGGCCAACGGCAATGTGACGGCAGACGGCAACTTCACCGGCGGCGGCGCAGACTTCGCGGAATACATTCGCTTGGCCGAGCAGCCGTCCGTCGATCTGGCAGCCGATCACGCCTATGCGCCCGGCGACGTGCTGGTGATCAGCCCGACCGAGGATCGCGCCGTAGAGTTGGCAAGCGAACCCTACTCCACAGCCGTGATAGGCGTCTACTCGACCGATCCCGCGCTATTGGGTGGCGGTCGCTATTTGGATGACGAAGGCAACACCGATATGCTGCCAGTCGGCATTGTCGGCATCGTGCCTGTCAAGGTCAGCGCGGAGAACGGCGCAATCCGGCGCGGCGATCTCTTGACCACTTCGTCCACGCCAGGCCACGCCATGTTGGCAACTGACTATGTGCCAGGGGCCATCCTGGGCAAGGCAATGGGCGAGTTAACGAGCGGAACCGGCGTGATCGAAGTCGTCCTGCTGCTCCAGTAGCCATGCGACCGTACAGGGCTTTCACGAAAGGGGAATCCCAATGCGTAAACAGTTGTTGTGGGCTGGGGTTGGGCTGCTGCTTGCCTTGGCGCTCAATTTCAGCGCAGCCCAGGCCCAAACTTCGGCCAACTATGACCTGGGTTGGCATACGATCCTAGGTGCATACGCCGGGGGCACGGCGATGGAGTCGGCAAGCTATCACTTAGTCACATCCATGGGCGGCATCGGCGAAACATCGTCTAGCAGCGCCTCGTTCCAACTATGCACAGGCTATATCTGTGATTCGGGCAGCCCGGTCTTTCGCATTCACCTGCCCTCGCTGCGCAAAGATTAGCCTAAACCTTTGATTTGGATTCACAGTGAAACCGGCCCGACCTGGTGCATTGCCAGGTCGGGCCGCTGTCTATTGGCTGGCGATGGGCGCGAGATCGGGCTTATTTTGCATTGAATTCAATGGGCTGGGGAGACAAGGTGCGCCACGTCCGGTTATAGTACAGGATGGGTTCGCCCGTGTCCGACGTGCCCGCGGCCACCACGTCGCCCACAAAGATCGAATGATCGCCCCCATCATAGGCATGGGCGAGGCGGCAGTCTACCCAAGTGAGCACGCCGGGCAGGATGGGCGAGCCGGTGACGGCTGTCTGCACGTCGATATTGGCGAAGCGGTCGCCCTGTTCGGGGATCATGCCCGCAAAGAGCATACCCCATTCCATCTGCTCGGTGTTGAGGATATTGACGGCGAATACGCCGCTTTGAGCGATGACCTGATGGGTATAGAGCCGCTTGGCGACACAAATAAGGATGCGCGGCGGTTCGAGGCTCAGGCTGCTGAAGGAACTCGCGGTAATGCCCACACGTTGTCCATCGTGATGCGACGTCAGCACGGTGACGCCGCTGGCCCAATGGGCCATTGCCGTTTTGAAGTCTTCGGGATCAATCGACATAGTCAATCCTTTACGCTAATCCATTTAGGCGGCGCGCCGTGCAAGGGCCTAGTCCCTACATGGAAGATTAACTGATTTTGATTTGTCATCCATCGCGGTCTATCACCGCGATGGATCGTGCGGCCATCTTGCTGTACACTTCGCCTTCTGGCGATCAGCCTATGGCACGGGTAAGTTATGACTGCTCATGATAAAGCAAGCCGGGACATAGAAAAAGAAACTCGGTTCCAAAGATCGAGGCAGAATCCGCAGGCGCGCCATCCCGTTCGTAAATTGGCCTAATGTCACCTGTCCGGCTATCCTCTCAAATTGACAGCTACGGGGCTTCAAGGCACAATCATAGGGTTGTTTTTGTGAAGATTCGCACACACCTGGCCTTCGGGCGGCGCTTCCCCTGCTGCTTCAACCGGCAAGCGGCCCATGCTGCAGGATCAAACCTGTCCGGTTGCTGGAGCCGACGGCAGCTCTGCCCACGCGAAGGAGGTCGGTAACCTTGCAGGCAACCCAAAACAGTCACTCGCTGCACAACGCTTAGAAACAGAGAATGTGAGGAGTAAACTGCATGAATCGTTTGGTTTACAGCGCGTTTTGTTTGACGTTGGCCTTGGCGCTTGCTGCCTGTGGCGGCGCCCGACAGGTCGATGAAGCAGCCCTACCCACCCTGATTCCGACGTTAGCGCCCGACGCATTTGCCGTTACGCCAATCCCCACGAACACGCCGACCCCACAGCCAACCGCCGTGCCGACTGAAGCCGCAGCCGACGAAGCCGACGAGGTTGAAGCAGGTGAGTCGATTACCGCAACGGATGCGATTACCGATAGCGACGACCTGACGGCTACCGAGGGGTTGACTGAAACCGAAGGGTTGACCGAGACTGAGGGGTTGACCGAAACCGAGGGCCTGACCGAGACTGAAGGGTTAACCGAGACGGACGAGCTTACCGCCACCGGCGAACTCACAGTCACCGAAGAAGTGACCGCGACAGAGGAAGTCACCGCGACGGAAGAAGTGACTGAGACGGAAGAAGCCACCGAAACAGACGACGCGGAGGTGGGGTCCAGCGCAGCCGTCACCAGCACGGAGGAAGTGACCGCGACGGAGGCGCTGACGGATACGGAAGATGCCGACGCGGAGGACGCTGACGAGGCCGACGCGGAGGAGACACCCGAAGCCGACGCCACAGCAGAATCGACCCCTGACGCCGGGGCAGATGATGACGCGGCAGCGGGTGACGCTGCTGCAGAGGATGACGCGGCGGAAGATGAGAATGAGCCGGTTTCCTCCTCCGGTGTGCTTGTGCCGACGGCGACCCCCACTGCTGCCGCCGGGGACGACGCAGCAGATGACGAAGCGAACGATGAAGAAGACAGCGCCGCATCGATTGGTGCGGCGTCGGTCGACGATCAAACTGGCGATGATCCTGAAGCCACCGACGAAGCGGATGAAAACGCCACCGATTCCACCGATTCCGCCGATTCCGACGATGCGGCAGACGAGAGCCTGAGCAGCGACATTGTTCCCCAAGCGGTGCTCGACGCCTTGCAAAACGCGGACCCGGAGAACGGGCAGCAGCTTACGCTGGCGAACGGCTGCATCGGCTGTCACTCCATGGACCCGGACCAGATCATGGCCGGTCCCACTTGGCACAACATCGCCAATGTCGCCGAGACTCGCGTCGAAGGTGAAAATGCGGTCGAGTATCTCTACAACAGCATCCTCCACCCTAACGACTATGTGGTGGAAGGTTTCCAGCCCAACGTCATGTTGCAAATTTATGAGGACACGTTGACCGAGCAAGACCTGGCCGACATCATCGCCTATCTGCTCACGCTGGACGGCAGCAACTAGAGACGCTTACACTTCCGGGGAGCGTCATGATGGTTGAAAAATGAATGTGGTAATCGTTCTTGCGGCGCAGGCTCAATCCCCAGGCGACCAGTGATTACCCTGTTAATTTCTTCATGCCCATCAAACTCCCCGGAAGTTTACTTCTGCTGCGAAGCTCCCCGGAAAGGCTTGCGCCATTGAAGCAGAACACTTTTGCTGGCGCACTGCTACGATGCTAGAATGTCAATATATTCTTGATCTGTGAAACAACCAGCGGCATCCTTGCGTTTGACGCGGCGAGCGATTACCGCTAGTTTGACTCGTTTGACCATTGCGACCGGCGGCCTTATGGTCCAGCCGACAGCCAGGAGTTGCCAAACATGCCAGCCATGCTTTATCTGCCCAATAAGGCGGACCCTGTTGCCGTCTTGGACGATGTGCAGATCGTCAAGATGAACGATAACCATCCGGACTTCCCCTATCGGATTACATACAAATCGGCGAAACTCCATACGGGCAAGATCATGGTCGAGCTGCACCGTGACAAAAAGATGGTGCTCAAGCTCGACGATGGACGCACTTGCTCGGTTGTTCTCCAGCACGCCAGCATGGACAGAGAGGGCAATGCAGTGGGTGTCCTGCGCGTACTGGATGGTCTAGCCGACTAATACGGCGAGTCTGCGTACGTTTGCCCAACGCTTTCGCTTAAATTGGAATGCCGGTCAAATGCAAGCGCAGATGGCCGGCATTTTTATTCGCCCGGTCTAACCCATCTGAATCTTCTATGGACAATCAAGCACCACGAGCTTTGCCGTCTGATGTAACGGAGCCAACCGCACCCACCACGCCACGCGGCGACGCCGCGCCGCGCCGTGGGCGTACACGCTTTTGGGCTGGATTTGCCCTCAGCTTTTTGCTGTTGAGCATCGCAAGCTGCGGCGGCCTCTTCATGGCGACAGGCCTGTCGCGCCTCAGCCTGAGCGATCTGCAAGCCGGGGGGCGGGCTTGGACACCGCCGCCGGTGACCCCAACGCCCGAAGCCGCGGAGACGCCCATCATCGAAGAGTCGCAAGAGGTGGCAAGCGGCCTTTTTCAGCCGGGCGAACAGCTACGCAATGCAACCTCCAGCGTGGTGAATGTGCGCGCTACACCTGGCTATTTGAGCAAGCCCGGCGGCGACATCATCGCCCAAGTGCCGCCTGGCGGCAGCGTGGAAATTGTCGGCGACCGCGCGTCGGCGGATAATTTGACCTGGTGGCTGATCCGTTACCGCGCGGCGGACGGTGCCGTCATAGAAGGATGGATGGCACAGGCAACAGCCAGCGGAGTGCAGATCTTAGCCAGATGAACCCAGACGTATTTATCCCGCGCCCGGCCCAAGAGCAGATCCTTGCCTATGAAGGCGGCCCCATGGGGATCAGCGCGGTTCCGGGCAGCGGCAAGACCTTTACCCTGAGCCTGCTGGCGGCGCGCCTGGTTGAACGGCTGGCCGCGCAAGGCGACTTGGTCGACCGCGAAGTGTTGATTGTGACCTGCACCAACAGCGCGGCCGAGAACTTCCGCGCGCGCATCGGCCATTTCCTGCACACGGAGCGTGGGCTGCTGCCCGGCGTCGGCTACCGTGTGCGCACGCTGCATGGCCTGGCCCATGACATCGTGCGTGAACGGCCAGGGCTGGTCAACTTGAGCGAAAATTTTGACATCATCGACGAGCGCACCGCGACCGAGATCCAGCGCGAGTCTGTGATTGGCTACCTGCGGCGGCATCCCGACCTGTTCGCGCCCTATATCCAGCCCGACTACCTGGCGCGGGCCGGGTCGATTGGCCGCTACATCCAGGATGACGCCATCGAGGTCGCGCGCAATGTGATCCGCGTGGCAAAGGAGATGCGCCTACAGCCGCATGTGCTGCAGGCGACCCTGCGCCGCCAATCGGGCACTTGGCCCCTGCTTGATCTGGGGCTGCATGTCTATGCAGACTATCAACGCAGCCTCTTTGTGCGCGGCGCGGTGGACTTCGACGACTTAATCCTCCTGGCGCTGGAGGCACTGGAGGCCGACCAGGGCTTCCTGGCGCGCCTGCAAGAGCGTTGGCCCTATGTCTTGGAGGACGAAGCGCAGGACAGCAGCCTGCTGCAAGAGCTAATGCTGCGCCGCTTGACCGAAAGCCACGGCAATTGGGTGCGGGTGGGCGACCCTAACCAGGCCATCAACACCACCTTTACCAGCGCGAACACGCGTTTTCTGCGCCGCTTCATGGAGGAATTTCCCGCGGGCGCGCGCGATCTGCCCAACTCCGGGCGCAGTTGCCGGCCCATTATCGACTTGGCAAACCACCTGATCGAGTGGTCACGCGCAGCCCACCCGATCCTGCGCGATGAGGATGCGCTGACGCCGCCGCTGATCGAGCCGACGCCTTTGGGCGATCCACAGCCCAACCCAGAGCCGGGCGAACCGGCTTACTATTTCCACAAGACGCCGCTGACGCCTGAACTAGAGGTGGAAATCGTGGTGCGCAGCCTGCTGCGCTGGCTGCCCGAACACCCGGACATGACCGTGGCGGTGCTTGTGCCTGAAAACCAGCGCGGGTTCCATGTCACTGCCGCGCTGGAGCAGACGGGCCTGGAGTTTGACGACAGCCTGCTGCGCACCGACGTTGCCACACGCGCCGCGGCCAATGCACTGGCGACGGTGCTCACCTACATCGCGCAGCCGCAATTGAGCCGCGCCTTAGAACGCGTCTGGCGCGAGGTGTGGTGGCCGCGGCTCGGCGAGGCCCATCTGGCCCATGTTCAAGACCCGACCAGCGTCGAGGGCACGCCGCTGCCCGCGCCTGTGCGGCGCAAGCAGGAAGTACCCCAGGCTATCGGACAGTTTGCCCAAGAGCTGCACGGGCTGACAGAGACCGAGCGTTTTCTTTTTCCAACTGCCGACGATTGGCTGGATGAATTAGCGTGGCTGGAGAGCGCCCCCCTGCTGCGCGCGGTGATCGAGGCGTTCCGGCGCGACTTACAGCGTTGGACGCGCGCCACGGTCTTGCCTATCGACGAACTGGTCTTGACCGTGGGCAATGACCTCTTTAGCCAACCCGCGGATTTGGCGCTTGCCCATCATCTTGCCCTGCTGCTGGGCAAACTCTCTGCCGAGAATCCGGCTTGGCGGCTGCCGGAACTGGCAAGCGAGTTGGAGGCCATTGCGCAGAATCGCCGCCGCGGGCTGAACTTCAGCGAAGACGGTGGCGGCTATACGCCCGTGCCGGGAAAAGTGACGGTTGCCACCATGCACGCGGCCAAGGGGCTGGAGTGGGACCGGGTCTATCTGATGGCAGTCAACAATTACAGCTTTCCCAGCGGCGGCCCCGACGACTCCTACCGCAGCGAACGCTTCTACGCGCGTGATAATATAAACTTAGTGGCCGAAGCGATTGCCCAGGTGCGCCAGTTGGCGGGTGGCTCGTTGGATGATTATGTGCAAGGGCAGGCCACTGAAGCCGCGCGGCATGAACTGGCCGCGGAACGGCTGCGACTGCTCTATGTGGCGATCACCCGCGCACGCCGCGAATTGATCGTCACCTATAATACAGGCCGCCAACACGCGCGCACGCCCAATCCGCCGGCTGTCGCGTTCGAGGCGCTGCGCCGCTATGCCGCGGGCCAATCGCCAGTGGGGATCCACAGCAACGGCCGGGCATGAGATCGGCAGAGAGTTGAGAGGCATGCAAGATCGTCTGCGCCGGCGGCTCGTCGCCACGCGCGAAACAACCACAGAGCAGATCCCCGGCCCCCTGCGCCGCATCATTCGCCGCTTGACGGGTGGCGACGATTGGACGGCGCGGTTCATGCGCGGGCTGCTCTGGCGCTATCGTGTCTTGAGCGGCTCGGCCCTGCTTGCCAACATCGGCGCGGGCTTGGCCGAAGCCGCGACCATGGCAACGCTTACAGTCGCCTTAAATCTACTGACCGCGGGCGTTACCGACGCGAACGTGGCTGTGGACGAGACGATTGCGCCCTTGGTCAATTTTCTCACAGCGCGCTTCTCCGGCGGCCAAGTGCTGGCCCTGCTCTTGAGCATTGGCGTTGTGCTACAGATTGCACGCAGCCTGTTGGACTTTAGCGGCCAGGCAGCGGCCATCTACCTGCGCGCGTGGCTGGAGGCGGATCTACAGCGGCAGACGTTCAACCGGCTTGTCACCATGCGCTACCGCGATATCATCGCCAACCGGCTGGGCAATTTGACCAGCTACACCGCGCAGATCGCCAACGTGGGCAACCTGATCTCCAATATCAACAAAATTCTGGCCGATGTCACCATGATCATCGCCTATGTGGGCGTTCTGTTTTGGCTTTCGTGGCAGATGACCTTGATCGCGGCGGTTGGGCTGGGGCTGCTCTTCACCTCCATGCGGCGCATCCGCAGCAGCGTGCGCGAGGCAGGGGCGCGCTTCCTGCGACTCAGCGTGCGGCTGAATGAGACCATGGTCGAGTATTTGCAGGGGCTGCGGCTGATCCATATCTTTGTGCGCGAAGAGCAGGTCATCAACGAGGTCAATACGCTGATCAACGAAGGGGTCGTTGCACGTCGGCGCGGCCTGCTGCGCAGCAGTATGTTGACGCCGATCTTCCAATCGACAACAGTGATTGGCGTGGCGCTCTTTTTGTTGGTGGGCAGTTGGTTGGCCGCGCAAGGGCACATCGGCTCGGTGGCGGGCTTGGCAACCTATGTGTTCGTCCTCTACCGCATCATGCCGCGCATGGCCTCGATCAACTTTCACATCGGCCTGGTCATCAACGACTGGCCCAATATGGAGCGGATCGCGGGGTTGCTGCGCGAAGGCGACAGCCCCGCGGAGTATCCCCCCAACCGCCCGGCGCTCTCGTTCACGCGTGCAATTGAACTGCGCAATATCGATCTGCGCTATCCAGGCAGCGAGAACCTGGCGCTGAAGGATGTTTCTTTCACCATTCCCGCGGGCGAGATGGTGGCCTTGGTGGGCGCGAGCGGCGCGGGCAAATCCACCATCTTCAACCTGCTGCTCGGCTTCTATGAACCAAGCGAGGGGCAGATTCTGGTGGACGGCCACGATCTGCTGCAAAGTGACCTGGCAGCGTGGCGGCGACAGATCGGCGTGGTCGACCAGGAGACGCTCATCTTCAGCACCTCTGTGGCCGACAACATCCGCTTTGGCAAGCCCGACGCCACCGAAACAGAGATCATCGCCGCGGCCCAGACGGCCCACGCCCACGACTTCATCATGGCGCTGCCGCAAGGGTATGCCACCGAGCTAGGTGACCGGGGATATCGGCTGTCTGGCGGCCAACGCCAGCGGCTGGCGATTGCGCGTGCCATCGTCCACCAGCCCACGCTTCTGCTCTTTGACGAGGCGACCAGCGCGCTGGACAGCCGCTCGGAACGGCTCATTCAGCAGTCGCTGCAATCCTTGCGCCAGGAATGTACGCTGGTGGTCATCGCGCACCGGCTTTCGACCATTGTCGACGCCGACCGGATCATTGTACTCGACGAGGGCCGCGTGGTGGAACAAGGAACGCATGAGGAGTTGCTTGCGCTCGGCCAACGCTATGCCGCGCTTTGGCGGCTGCAAGCGAATCGCTAATCGGTACGACGTGTCACACCGTCCCTACACAAAGACACCTACATAGGCGCAAAAGGGGAGGCCAAGACGGCACGTATGAGGGTGCTGTTTATTACTCAGGGCACAGATGCTTTTTCCAGCAGCCGGACACGAGTCTATCAATATCTGCCGCACTTACCGGCGCTGGGCGTTACGGCAGCGGTCTATCCGATTGAACCCACATGGGCACGCTATTTCGATTATCAGCGCTATCGGCTGCGCGGGCTGGGGCGCAAGGTGTACAGTCGGCTGTACTACCCAGTAGAGCGGCATGTCCTTCGGCGGGTAATCGACCGTCGAATCAGGCACGCAGTCGGGCTAGCCGCAAAGGCTGACCTGGTCTTTTTGCAAAGGCGAATTCTGCCGCCCGCACGCTACGCGATGCTGCGCCAGAACGCGGCCAGGCTGATCTATGATTTTGACGATGCCATTCATCTGGGGTCTCCGGAAGCGGTCAACGAGCAGATCCGCATGAGCGATTTGACCATTGCGGCCAATGAGCAGTTGGCGCACCATGCCGAAACGATCAATCCGCGTGTGGTGGTCATCCCTACGCCGATTGATACGGATCGCTATGTGCCTGTCGACAAGACGGCCCGCAGCCAATCGACGAACCAACCGGCCCCAGTTGTAATCGGCTGGATTGGTTCGCCGTCCAACACCAAGTACCTACAGGGCATTGCAGAGCCGCTGCGCCAACTCGCCGCCGCGTATGGCGATCGGATCCAGTTGCGCTATGTGGGCGCTGATCCAGCGGCAGAAGCATTGGCGGGGGCGAGCTTTTACCACTGGAGTTTAGACACCGAGTTGGCCCAATTGGGCAGCTTTGACATCGGGATCATGCCCCTGCCCGATGGTGACGAATGGGCCGCGGGCAAGGCAGGGTATAAGCTTCTGCAATACATGGCAATGGGTATCCCCTGTGTCGCCTCGCCGGTGGGGGCCAATAGCCACATCGTTGTGCACGGTCAGAATGGCTTTCTGGCGCGCAACCATGCAGAATGGGTCGACTACCTTAGCCGGTTGATTGACGCCGCGGCGCTGCGGCAGACAATGGGCGCAGCAGGCCGGAGAATGGCCGAGCAGCAGTACGCGCATCGCCGCCTTGTCCATGATTTGGTGCACGCTTGCACGGCTGTGATGGAGCGCCAGCCTCGCCCACGATTGGGCGCACGCTTGCATGGCTGGGGTGGAGCGCCCGCCTTGGCACACCACAGCCGCACAAGCATTTTCACCAGGAGCAGCCAGTAAGTACGCATGCACGCGAACAGCAGTCACCCACCAGCGCAGCAAGTACGCATCGCCTACGTTGCCAGCGCACGCGGACAAAAGACTTATGGCGCGTTTGCCGAGGATCCTTCGCTGGACATCACGGTCTATGACATGGGCATCCGGCGCAGTCGCATCGAAACCATCAAGATTTTTCTACGCATCGCCCGCAGCCTCTTCACGCCCCAACGTCCTCACGCAATCGTTTGGGATACCTTTTCGTACCTAGTGCTTGTAACCTATATGCCGCCGGTGCTGTGGCTGGCACGTCTGCGGCGCACGGTAAACCTGCTGCGTTTGCGCGGGAATCTTGCGCGCGAGGTGGAAACAGAGACGGGTCGAAACGACCAAAGCGAAACAAAAAGAAAATTCCTGATATGGCTTCAAAAGTCCATCCTACGCCTCACCATACGGCAAGTGGACTGCCTGCTGCCTGTGTCGCATTTTCTGGGCACTGAAACCCTGGCGCACCTTGATCTATTTACCGCTGTTCAGATTGCAGCGCTGCCGACCTATATTGACCTTGACCGCTTCAAGCCCACGTCCTCCACATCCAAAGGACGAGTGCGACGCCAACTCGAATTAGCTGAGGATGCGCCTATCTTGCTTTCTATCAGCAACTTCGACTATTGGGAGAAGGCCAGCGCCTTGCTCGATTTCCTACCTGCGTTTGAGCAGTTGTGCGCGCAGCACCCCTCAATACGGTGGCTGATCGGCGGCAGCGGCAAGCATCATGCACGCTTTATGCATGAGCTAGCCGCCTCGCCTGTGGCGGCACAAGTCACGGTGCTTGGGTGGATTCCTAATGCGGTAGACTATCTACAGGCGTGCGATATGCTGGTACACTTCTCGCAATTGGAAGGGCTGCCCAACGTCATTCTCGAGGCCGCGGCCTGCGGCAAGGCAGTCATTGCCAATCCCCACCCGACCATGCAGGATTGTGTAGTCGATGGGGAAACTGGATTCTTGGTCGATCCGGCGGATGTTGAGCGCACAGTTCATGTGATCAGCAGCTATCTACACGACCCTAACCGCCAAATGCAGATGGGTCAAGCGGCGCGTGCCTTTGTCACAGAACATTACTCGGCCCAGGCTATCACCCATCGTTTCAGAGCGATCTTGGGCGCACTCGGTGTTGGGAGCGGCAGTGTCAAAACCACCGCTGTGACGGGTAGCCCTGTCAAGATCGTAGGGGCAGCAGACCGATATAAGACATCCGTAGACTCATGAAGGTTAGGAAATTAATTAAGCGTCTCATCTAGAGCAGAACAAAGCCTCTATGCACTCGATCCGCATTGCCTACGTCACCGCAGCGCGCGGACACAAGACCTATGGCGCGTTTGCCGAGGAGCCTTCGCTGCACACGACCGTCTATGACGTGGCGCATCGGCGCAGCCGGGCAGAGAATTTCATGCCCTTTTTGCGCATCGCCCGCAGCCTCTTGGCGCGCCAGCGTCCCCATGCGATCATCTGGGACACCTTTGCCGTCTATACGCTGCCGGTGATGTGGTTGGCGCGCTGGCGGCGAACGCTGAACCTGGTGCGTCTGCGTGGGAACACGCTGGCCGCGCTCGATGAGGAGCTGCGCCAAGACGGGGTGAGCAACCAGGAGCAGACTGCGCGGCTCCAACGCAGTATCACCCGCCGCGTCATGCAGCGCGCCGACTGTCTGCTGCCGGTGGCGGAGCATCTCGCAGCCGAGATGTTGGCGCAGGCAGGGTTAAGCGGGATCCCATATGTGGCCTTGCCGACCTATGTGGATGTGGATCGCTTTAAGCCGGTTTCGCCCGCCGAGCAAGCAGCGGCGCGCCGCCGGTTGGGGCTGGCAGACGATGCCCCCATCCTGCTCACCTTGACGAACTTTGCATATTGGGAGAAGGTTAGGCCGCTGCTCGATTTTCTGCCTGCATTTGAGCAGTTGTGCGCGCAGTATCCCACCATACGGTGGCTGATCGGCGGCAGAGGCAAACATCGTGCTCGGTTTGTCCAGGAGCTATCCGCTTCGCCGGTGGCAGCGCAGATGACCGCGCTCGATTGGATTGACAACCCGGTGGATTATCTGCATGGGTGTGATCTGTTGGTCCACTTCTCCCAGTTGGAAGGGCTGCCCAACGTCATCATCGAAGCCGCGGCCTGCGGCAAGGCTGTCATCGCCAACCCCTATCCAGGTATGCAGGCATGTGTGGTGGAGGGCGAGACAGGCTTTTTGGTCGATCCCCGCGATGTGACGGCCACTTGCCGCGCCATCCGTGACTATCTCGACGATAAGGCGCGCCAAGCGCGCATGGGCCAGGCCGCGCGTGCACTGGCCGTCAATCACTTTTCCGCCGCGGCCATTGCCGCCCGCTTCATCGCCATTTTGGCGGAGATGGGCGTACAGACCGCGGCGGCAGGGCAAAGCCCTCCATCGGTGCAGCACGCCGAAGTTGCCGAGCAGCAGTAGAGCGTATGGACATCAAGATCAGCGTTGTCATTCCTTGTTACAACCAGGCCCATTTCCTGGCCGATGCCATTGAGAGCGCGCTGGCGCAGGCGCGCGAAGATGTAGAGGTCATTGTGGTCAACGACGGTTCGCCGGACAACACGGCAGCCGTGGCGCAGCAGTATGGCGACCGCATCGTCTATATCGAGCAGGAGAACCGCGGGCTTTCCGGCGCGCGCAACAGCGGCATTCGCGCGGCCAGGGGCCGATATATCGCGCTGCTCGACTCGGACGACGAATACTTGCCCGGTGCGCTGGATCGGCTGGCAGCGTACCTGGATGAGCATCCCGATATTGGGCTGGTCTGCGGCGATGTCATCTTGTTTGACGAGACAGGCGAATTGGGGCTGAAGTCGGCGCGCGACGGCTCGCCGCGCAACCCACAAAATTTTCGCTGGGAGACGGTCGGCTATTACATCAATTCCAACACGGTCATGGTGCGCCGAGAGGTATTCGATACCATCGGCCTATTCGACGAGGCGCTCAAGAACGCAGCCGAAGACTGGCTCATGTGGATTCAGATGGCGCGGCGCTACAACATGGCCTACATCGACGCACCGCTTGCTCGCTATCGCCAGCACCCTGGCAACGCCACACGCCGCATCGAGCAGTTGGCCGCGGGCAATCGGTATGCGGTCAAGAAAATTGTTGAGTCCGACTATTTCGACGAGTACCCGCCCCACTTCCGCGCCCAACTGCTCTACTATCGTTTTGCCGCGGCCTGGCGGCGCGAGCCGAAACTAACCGCGCTGTGGCTTCTCGGTCGTGCCATTCTGACCGATCCGAGCCAGTTGGGCTATTTTGGGTTTGTCATACGCCGCGCTTGGCGGCAACTTTGGCATGTGAAATTGCGTAGGTGAGGCGCGGCCCCCCACCTTCCGCCTCACGCTCTGCAGCACATGCAGCAGATGTGAGAGGCAGGTATGCAAAAACGAATCAGCGTTGTGATCCCCAGCTATAACGCCGCGCCCTATCTGGGCGAAGCGATTGAGAGTGTTCTGGCACAGGGGCGCGACGACGTTGAGATCATTGTGGTCAATGACGGCTCGACCGACAACACCGCCGAGGTTGCCCGCAAGTATGGAGATCGCATCGTCTATATCGAGCAAGACAATCAAGGCGTGGCAGGTGCGCGCAACACCGGCATCCTCGCCGCGCAAGGAGATTATATTGCGCTGCTCGACGCCGACGATGCCTATTACCCCGGCGCGCTCGACAACATGGCGGGGTATCTCGATCAGCATCCTGACATTGGGCTGGTCTGCGGCGATTTGATGATGTTCGACGAGACGGGCGATCTGCACCTGGCCTCTGCAAGCGGCGGCAAGCCCCAAAACCCGGCCAATTTCCGGTGGGAAGTCGCCACCTACAACCTCAACAACAGTGCGGTCATGGTGCGGCGTGAAGCTTTTGACAAAGTCGGCCTGTTCGAACCGCGGCTGCGTATCGGCGAAGATTGGATGATGTGGGTGGTCATGGCCCGCCGCTACAACATGGCCTATATCGACGCGCCCCTGGCGCGCTATCGTTTGCATGGCAAGAATGTGTCGGCGCGGCAGGCCGAGATGGATGCCAGCAACCGGCTTGCGTCCAAGCTGGTGGTCGAATCTCCTTATTTTCATGAGTACCCGCCCCACTTCCGCGCCAAGCTGCTCTACTTCCGCTTTGCTACGGCATGGCACAGCGAACCCAAACCAAAGGCTTTCTCCTATCTGCTGCGCGCGCTTTGGACTGACCCGCGCCAGATCGGTTACTTGAAGAAGATCCTGCGCGATGCCTTGCACAACCGCCGGGCCGGTCAATCGGATCATTCAGTGGATCACCATGCATAACAGCGTAGACAGTGCGGCGCAGCCCGCGCCCATCCGTGTCTATTTCGTGGCGCGCTATAGCAGCGAGGCCATGTATAAGAAACTGGTCTATTTGGGCCGCGAGGGGGATATTTGCCTACATGCCGTGGGGCCGCGGGTGTGGCAAGATGTGTTCTTTAGCGCCACATTTGATCCGAGCCAGGCGCGCGAATTCACCCTGGAGACTGTTCCCATGATCGGCTCATTGGCCGACCCGCACCGCGTTCTGTATCGCACGCTGCACGCCTCCATGCGGCGTGTGCGGCCCGATATTGTGCATGTGGAGGAAGAGCCGGACAGCCTGGCCGCGCTGCAAGCCGTTATCGCCACGCGGCTTTTTGCCCCGCGGGCACGCCTCTTGCTGCACACCTGGCAGAATATCGACCGGCCCATGTCGCCGCATGTACGCAGCATCTACCGGCTGACCTTGCGCGCCAGCGCGGGCATCTTCTGCGCCAACCGCGCCGCGGTCCAAATCGTGCGCGGCCACGGCTATACCAAACCCGTATGGCTGCTGCCTGCCAACGGCGTGGACACAGACCGCTTTGCGCCCTGCCCACAGCCGCCCCCGCAGCGCCCTTTTGTGATTGGGTACATTGGGCGGCTTGTGCCGGAAAAAGGCATCGACCTGCTGATCGACGCGCTGGCCGCGCTGCGCCAATTGCGACCGGACGCTCAGGCGCGGCTGCGTATCATCGGCGGCGGCCCCTTGGCCGAGACGCTGGCCCGCCAGGTCAAGCAACTCGGTCTAGAGGATGTGGTGGAGTTCGTGGCTGGAATGCCGCCCGACGAGATCCCCGCAGCCCTATGCGCCTTGAGCGCGCTGGTTCTGCCCAGCCGCTCGACCCCCTTGTGGCAAGAGCAGTTGGGGCGGGTGCTGCTCGAAGCCATGGCCGTTGGCGTGCCGGTGATCGGCGCGCGTTCCGGCGCGATTCCGGAAGTGATTGGCGACGGCGGGCTGGTCTTTGACGAGGGCGATGTCAATCAACTGGTTGAAGCGCTGTGCAAGGTGGTGGACGATCCCGACCTGCGCCAACAGCTTGTCGCCGCGGGCCAGACGCATGTACACAGCCGCTATACGCAGCGCTACGTCGCCGGTCAGACCGCAGCCGCCTACCGCCAAATTATGCGCCGAGCCACAGAGCGGGCAACAGGGTCGGCAACAGAGCCGGCAGAGGTAGCGCAGCCATGACCACCTGTATCGACATCACCCCCGCGGTTCACCGTCACGGCGGCATTGGGCGCTATACGGAGGAGCTGGTCACCGCGCTGGCCGCATTGGGCAAAGAGACATTGGGCAAGATCGGGCCGCTCACCGGCTTTTACAACGACAGCCGCAGCGTCCACGCGCCGCGGCCATTGGCCTGGCTGCCCGCCACCACGTCGCCGCTGCCGCACAAGGTGTGGCGCGCCCAGGTGCTCGTGGCGCACACGACCCAGCAGAGCCAGGCCGCGCGCTTTGGCCCCATGGATCTCTTTCACGGAACGGATCACCTGCTGCCTTACCTGCCCGACACGCCAAGCGTGCTCACCATTCATGACATGGTCTTTCGCGTCATGCCGGAGACGCAGACACAACTCAACCAGTTGTATCTACGCATGATGATGCCGCGCTTTTGCCAACATGCACGGCAGATCATCGCGGTTTCGCACAACACCAGCCAGGACATCCAGCGCTTCTATCAGATTCCTGCCGAAAAGATCACCACCATCTATCCAGGGGTTCACCCGCGCTTCCAGCGCGTGACAGACCCGGCTGTCCTGGAGCGTGTGCAGGCCAAATATCACCTGCCCCCGCGCTTTGCCCTCTTCGTCGGCACAGTGGAGCCGCGCAAGAACCTGGACAATGTGCTGCTTGCCTTTGAGCAGGCCGGGGTGGACGATCTGCACCTGGTCTTGGGCGGGCGCATCGGCTGGAAATCGACGCGGGTCATGCGCCAACTGCGCCGCCATGCCGCCGCGGCGCGCATCCTGATCCCCGGCTATATTGCGGATGAGGACTTGCCCGCGCTCTACAGCCTGGCCGAGATGTTTCTGCTGCCCTCGCGCTATGAAGGCTTTGGCCTGCCGGTCTTGGAGGCGATGGCGTGCGGCACGCCAGTGATTACCGCCAACGTCTCCAGCCTGCCTGAAGTGGCAGGCGACGCCGCGCTGCTGGTCGACCCCACCGACGCGGAGGCGCTCGCGGCAGCCATGGCGGATCTGGCGGCGAACCCGGCGCGGCGGGCAGCGTTGCAGGAGAGAGGCTATCGCCAAGCTGCCCAATTCACCTGGGAAAAGACTGCCCGCGCCACCTTGGCTGTTTACCGCGCCGTACTGGAAGAAAGATGACACCGCATGGACAGCATCGACAGCCAGGGGAAACAGAAGCGAAGGGCGCAATGAGCAGCGAGAGCGGGCCGGTCTATGTGCTGGACGGGCGCACAGCCACCCCGCACTTTCCCGGCATCGGGCGCTATGTGCGCAATCTGGTGGCAGCCATGCCGCCGCACTTGGCCGAGGGGGAGTGTCTGCATGTGCTGAGTCCTGCGGGGGAGCGGCCTGGCCCCGACCACCCACAAGTCGTCTATACGCCTGTGGCGGCAAGCCCCTTCAGCCTGCAACAGCAGTGGCAGATCCCCCGTGCGATCCGCGCAGCCGCGCGGGGTGCGCGCGTCTATCACAGCGCCTATTACCTCATGCCCTATTGGACGGGCGCGCCGACCGTGGTCACGCTGCACGATCTGATCGGGTTGGTGCTGCCGGAGACGGTTTCGCCGCGTGCCCGTCGCTTCTTCAAGCTGACTGTGCGGCTGGCGCTGGCCGCGGCCCAGCGGGTGATTGTCGGCGCGTCCGACACGCGCGACGACTTGGTTCGCCATTTCCATGTGCCGCCGGAGCGCATCGCGGTCATCCCCTACGCGCCCGCGCCGCGCTTTCAGCCCCAGAGCCGCGCGGCCATCGACGCCGCGGCCAGTGCGCTAGGGCTGCCGCAAGCCTATCTGCTCTATGTCGGCATCAACAAGCCCCACAAGAACTTGGTGCGGCTGGTCGAAGCCTATGCCCAGCTACCCGCCAGCGCGCCGCCATTGGTGATCGGCGGCGCATGGGACCCGCGCTACCCAGAAGCCAAGCAGCGCGCCGCGGCCCTGGGGCTGGACAGCCGCGTCCACTTCATTGGCCGGGTGGATGATGCCCACCTGCCCGCGCTCTATGCAGGGGCTGCGCTCTTTGTCTTTCCGAGCCTGTATGAGGGCTTTGGCCTGCCCGTGGTCGAGGCCATGGCCTGCGGCACGCCAGTGGTCTGCGCCGACGCGCCAGGGCTGCGCGATGCAGCCGGGGACGCGGCGCTGCGCGTCGATCCCCATGACACAGACGCGCTGGCGGGAGCGATCCAACGCGTGTTGGACGAGCCGAACCTGCGCGCCGATTTGCAGGCGCGCGGGCTGGCCCACGCGCGCACGTTGACTTGGGCAGGCGCGGCCGCGGCGACACTGGCCCTCTACCGCGCCCTGGCGACAGGTTGACGGCAGCGCGCAAGCGCCTAGTGGTTATGAACTACTTTATAAGCCGCGGCACTTGCTTCTAGCCAGAAGCGCGCTTGATCTGCCATTACACATCTACAAGGACTATGCCCCGGTCGTGGGCGGCATTGAGAATACAATCCGGCTGATGGTCGAGGGCTTGGCCGGTGCGGGCGTCGACGTGGAGGTCTTGGTCACCAATACAGGCCCCACAACCGAGCGCACCGTCATCGGCGGCGTGCCGGTGACCAAAACCGGGCGTCTGCTCAATGTCTCCTCCGCGCCGGTCAGTCTGGATTTCTACCTCTGGCTGCGCCGGTTGGCCCACAACGCGGACATTGTCCACGCCCACCTGCCCTATCCGCCGGGCGAGTTGGGCCAGTTGATGTTGGGCCGCGGCCGCCGCTTTGTGGTGACCTATCACAGCGATATTGTGCGCCAAAAGCTCTTGGGCGCGCTTTACAGCCCCTTTTTGCGCCAAGTGCTGCGCCGCGCACACCTGATTAGCGCGACGAGCGATGCCTATGTGCGCTCGTCGGCCTTTCTGGCTCCAGTGGCAGACAAATGCCGCGTGATCCCGCTGGGCATCGACTTAAGCGCGTTTCAGTCTACGCCCGCCATAGCGAGCGCGGCCGCCGAGGTGCGCGCCCGCTATGGCCCCGATCCGCTCCTGCTGTTCGTGGGCAAATTGCGCCATTACAAGGGGCTGGATGTGCTGCTGCGGGCCATGACCCAGGTCGAGGCGCGGCTGCTGGTGGTCGGCTCCGGGCCGATGGAAGCGGAATGGCGCACGCTGGCGGCAGATCTACAACTGGGCGAGCGGGTGCTCTTTTTGGACGAGCGGCCCGAGGCGGAAAAGGTGGCGATGCTGCACGCGGCCGATCTGTTTGTGCTGCCATCCACCAACCGCGCCGAAGCCTTTGGCGTGGTCTTGCTCGAAGCCATGGCCGCGGGGCTGCCGCTCATCAGTACAGAGCTGGGCACAGGCACTTCCTATGTCAACCAACATGAAGAAACGGGCTTGGTCGTGCCCGCGGGGGATGTCCCCGCGCTGGCCGCGGCCCTCAATCGTCTGTTGGCCGACGCGAACCTGCGTGCGCGCATGGCCGCGGCCAGTTTAGCGCGCGCCACCCGGCTCTTTAGCAAGGAAGCATTGATTCGCCACACGCTGGCATTCTATGAGGAGGCGCTGGCCGCGTGACATTCTCTCGTTCTTCTCACCCTGGCACGCCTGCACTCCGTTTTGGGTTGATCGGCTGTGGGCGCGTTGCCCCTCGCCATGCCCAATCGTTGGGCCAACTGGCCCAGACCCGGCTCGTCGCGGTCGCGGATGTGCGTGCGCCGCGTGCAGAGCATTTCGCCCAGGAGTATGGAGCCGACCCCTACACCGATTATCATGCGCTGCTGGAGCGCCCAGACATCGACGCGGTGAGCATCTGCGTGCCCAGCGGGCTGCATGCCCAGGTCGCCATCGACGCGCTGGAAGCAGGCAAGCATGTGCTGGTCGAAAAGCCGATTGCGATCCGGCTGGAAGATGCCGACCGCATGATCGCCACAGCCGAGCGCGTGGGGCGCAAGTTGGGCGTTGTCCTGCAAAATCGCTACAACCAACCTGTGCAGCAGTTGCGCCGCGCCATTGACGCGGGCAAACTTGGCCCGCTCTATTTGGGCAATGTCTGCGTGCGCTGGTACCGGCCTCAATCTTATTATGACGACGATTGGCATGGAACCTGGGCTATGGACGGCGGCGCGCTGATGAACCAGAGCATTCACCACATCGACGCACTGCAATGGCTCATGGGGCCGGTGGCGTCGGTCTATGCCTATACCGCGACCCTGGCGCATGAGATGGAGGCGGAGGACGTGGGGGTGGCTGTGGTGCGCTTCGCCAGCGGTGCGCTGGCGACCATCGAAGGTTCGACGGTGACTTGGCCGCAGAACCTGGAAGGCTCCATCGCCGTCTTTGGCGCGCACGGCTCGGTCAAGATCGGTGGAACCGCGCTCAACCGCATTACGTTGTGGAAAGTTGACGGCGAGTTGGAGCAAGAAGCCGAACTGCTGACAAGTCAGCGGGTCGATCCCCCCTCTGTCTACGGCTACAGCCACCGCGAAGTGATCCGCGACTTTGCCGATGCTGTGTTGACTGATCGCACGCCCGGCACGCCAGGCCCCGAAGCACGCAAATCACTGGCACTGGTCTTGGCGATCTACGAATCGGCGCGCACTGGCCGCGAGGTGATGGTGCAGCCTGTGCCCGATAGGTTCGGCTCGGCAGTATAGGCCAACACAAATAGGCCAACACAATAGGAATAGGCCAACATACCACGAGCCGCCAAAACAGTTTGACCCAGGCAGTTGCGTAGGGTACGATACGCAACTGCTGTGCAGTGCTTACAGCAGATAAGACCCAAGCCGGGGCGCCTATTCACCGCACCGCGCCAGCGGGCGTTCGGCGTCGAAAAATAACAGGTTGGTTGGATTAAACCTCTATGCCGTATAAGACAAAACTTGACGCGTGGCTCACCGGCATCATCGAGGCCGGTTGGCTGGCCGCATTGGTCCTTGCTCCCCTTTTCTTCAACGTCTTTTCGAGCCGCGTTTTCGAGCCGGACAAAATCAGTTTGATCCGGTCGATTGCGCTGGTCATGCTCCTGGCGTGGTTGATCAAGCTTGCCAATGGCGGCGGCGCGTGGGAGCCAATTTCACACAGAGCCAGCCATAAAGACCCGCAGGAAGAGGCAGCAGAAACCGACGCGGACCGCTCACGACCCTTGTGGCGGCGCGCCATTGGTGTGCCGCTGCTGCTGCCGATTGTGCTGTTGATCATTGCCTATCTGGTCAGCACAGGCTTCAGCATCGCCCGCTTTGTCAGTTGGTGGGGTTCCTATCAGCGGCTGCAAGGGACCTATACCTTCCTCAGCTACACCATCATCGCGCTGCTGGCAATGGGCCATCTGCGCCGCCCGGAACAACTGCGGCGGCTGCAACATGCGATTATCGTGACCAGCGTGCCCATCTCCATCTACGGCATTTTGCAACATCGCCAGCTTGACCCGCTGCCCTGGGGCGGCGATGTGTCAACGCGCGTGGCGGCCAATGCAGGCAACGCCATTTTCCTAGCTGCCTATCTGATCATGGCGTTCTTCTTCACGCTGGAGCGGGTCTACAGCAGCTTTGCCTATTTGCTGGGCTATAAGACCGACGACGAGGGTGAAAACCAAGATGTGCCCACGTCGATAGCCGGGGGCGCGTACCTCTTTGTGCTGATTGTCCAGTTGCTTGCCATCTTCTGGACCCAGAGCCGCGGGCCGTGGTTGGGCTTGTTCTTCGGGCTTTATCTCTTTGTGCTGCTGCTCTTTACCGCGCTGCGACCGGCGCGCTTCCGCCTGTTGACCTCCACCTGGGTTGGCCTGGGCGTGGGCGGCGCGCTGCTGCTGGTGCTGATGAACACCAGCCCCCTCTTTCAACCGCTGCGCGGCGTGCCCTATCTCGGTCGTTTGACCACCATGCTCGAGGCGGACACAGGCACGGGCCGCGTGCGTGTCTTGATCTGGCAGGGCGCGTCCGAAATGGTTGCGCCGCACGAAGCGTTGACCTTTCCCGACGGCAGCAAGGACGCGCTCAACCCCGTTCGCCCCTTGATTGGCTATGGGCCAGAGGCGATGTGGATCGCCTATAACCGCTTCTATCCGCCCGAATTGGCGCAGATCGAAGCGCGCAATGCCAGCCCGGACCGGGCGCACAATGAAACGTGGGACGCGCTGGTGATCACCGGCTTTCTCGGCTTCTTGGCCTATCTTGCCCTCTTTGTCAGCATCTTCTATTGGGCGCTGCGTTGGCTGGGGCTGTTGATCAACCGCCGCGATACGTGGCTCTTTATCGGGCTGTTGGCGCTCAGTTCCGTCGCCATGACCGTCTTGTTCTATCTGTATGATGGCGGCTGGCGCTTCTTTGGCGTGGCCCTGCCGATTGGCCTAATTGGCGGACTGGGCATTTATGTCACCATTTCGGCCTTTTTACACGGCGGGCGTCAGTCTGCGCGCGGCGATCTGCCGCGGCAACTGCTGCTGATCAGCCTCCTGGCGTCGATCACCGCGCACTTCATCGAAATCCACTTCGGCATCGCCATCGCCGCTACACGCACCTATTTCTGGGTGCAAACCGCCATGCTGCTCGTCATCGGCACAGGCTGGCTGCAGCCGACCGGCTTTACCAAGGCGCAAGAGATTGTGGACGAGAGCAGCGAAGAGGCCGAACCGCCGGAGAGCAGCCGGGGCCGCCGCAGGGGACGCGGCCGCAACCGGGGGCGCAGCAGCGCAAGCCGCAACGCCAATTGGGGGATGCCCGCGCTGCCCGCCACGGTCATGATCGATCTGCTGATCTTCTTGACGCTGGTTTTCCTCTTCACGACCAATGGCCGCGGGGAGACAAACCCGCTCACCATCCTAACCAACAGCATCTTTCGGCGATCCAGCGGCGGCGAAACCTATCTCAGCCCTTATATCTTCTTCTTGCTGCTCTTTACCTGGGTGATCGCGGTGACCATCTGTCTGACCACCGCGTCCTTGCAACACCGGCGCACGCCTAGCGCGTCGTGGTGGGTTCGCGGCGTTGTGCTGCATGGCGCAGTGGTCTGGGGCGGCTGGCTCGTCTACGGCTTGGTCCAGGCGACGCGCCTGGTTCCGGGGGTGGCGGGATCAGACCTCAACAGCCAATTGGGCGTGGTCGCAGGACACTTTGCGCTCTTTACCTGGATTGTGGTCATTTGGCTGTTTGGGACTGGGCTGGTCTTTGCCTGGTCTGCGCTGCAAGACCGGCGCGTCTCGTTCTTTGGCAGCGCGCCCCTCAGCGTGGGTGTCGGTGTAGTGGCGACGGTCGTCATCTTTGCAGCCATCAGCAACGTCAACATCGCGCTGGTGCGCGCCGATATCATCTATAAACAGGGTCAGCAGTTCGATGCCCAGGGCAACTGGGTGAGCAGTGTCGAGTTGTATCGCCGTGCGCTCAATGCCCGGCGCACGGAAGATCATTACATGCTTTTCCTCGGTCGTGCTTTGCTGGAACAGGCCAAGGCCAGCGGCGAGGAAGGGACAGTGACGCTGCCTGAAAGTGCCACCTTGGGCGATGTGCTGGCCTTGACACCCGAAGCGGTCAGCCAGATGTCGCGCCAAGAACTGCTGCGCGCCGCGGAGGTGGTGCTGCAGCAGGCGCAGCGCGTGAACCCGCTCAACACTGATCATACAGCAAACCTGGCTCGCCTCTATCGCTCTTGGGCGGATCTATCTACCGACCCCGAAAGACGCCAGGCCATGCTGGACCGCAGCATCGAGTATTACAACACCGCGGTCACCCTCAGCCCCAACGCCGCGCATCTGTGGAACGAGAAGGGCAATGCACACCTGGCGCGCGGGGAAGACGATCTGGCCGAAGAAGCCTACCTGCACAGCATGGAGATCGACAACCGATATCTCCAGACATACCTGCTGTTGGCCGACTTCTACGAGCGTCGTGAGCAGTTCGACAAGAGCATTGCTATTCTGGAGCAAGGGATCGAAAAGCAGCCCAACGCGCTCCAGTTGTACAGCTATCTAGGCGTTGCCCAGGCGCGCGTGGGCAACATGGATGCGGCCATCGCGGCCAACGAGCAGATTCTCAACTTGCAGCCGGGCAACGTCGGGGCCATGCAAAACATCGCGGTCATCTACCGCGACCAGGGCAAGACGCAAGAGGCCATCGAGTGGACCGAGCGCGCCATTGCCATCACCGCGGATGCCAACGTGGAAGAGCGCAAGACGCTGCACCAACTGGCGGCCCAACTCTATCAACAGGCCAATCAGCCGGATCAGGTGCTGGCCCACTACGAGCAACTGCACCAGATTGCGCCGGAAGATACGACGGTGTTGGCAACGCTGTACAGCCTTTATGTCGAGCGCCAGGATTGGAACCAGGCCATCGCCGCGCTGCAAGCATTGGCTGTGCTGGAGCCGGACAACTACCAACATCCGTTGGCGCTGGCCCAACTCATGCAGCAGATCGGCCAGGAAGCGGACGCGCTGACCTATGCGAATCAGGCGCTGGATCTAGCCCCTGACGGCGAGAAACCAGCGATTGCCCAGTTGATCGATACATTATCAACAGGATCAGCAGGAAGTTAGCCAACAAGAAGGTAACAAGACGTTAATCGACAGAAAGTTGGAATCGGATCGGACGCGTAGAGTATGGGGAAACCATGACGCCTTATCTCCTGATAGCGTTTAGCGCGTTGGTCGTTGCCATCGGCAGCACGCCGCTCATGCGGAGGCTGGCGCTACGATGGCATGTAGTGGACAACCCCAATGCGCGCAAGCTGCACCTGACGCCGGTTCCTCTGCTGGGCGGCGCGGCCATCTATGTTTCGTTTGCCCTGGTCTTGATCTTCTTCGGCGATCGCGGCTATGTCAACGAAGTGATCGGCATCTTCGTCGGTGCATCCCTGATGAGCATGATGGGGGTCATCGACGACCGCTGGGGGCTGGGCAGCTATATCAAGCTCCTGGGGCAATTGGCCGCGGCGGGCATCTTGGTCTTCAGCGGCGTACAAGTGCGCTTGTTCGGCGGCGTGCTCGATATTCTGGTCACCATAATATGGGTCGTCGGCATTACCAATGCCATGAACCTGCTTGATAACATGGACGGGCTATCGGGCGGCATTGCCATGATTGCAGCGGTCTTTTTCACGCTGCTGGCGGCCATGAGCAATCAATACCTGGTCGGCGCGCTGGCCGCGGCCTTGGCCGGAGCGTGTGCTGGCTTCCTGATTTATAACTGGAACCCGGCGCATATTTTTATGGGCGACACAGGCAGTCTGTTCCTCGGCTTTCTGCTCTCCGCGGTGGCGATCAAGCTGCGCTTTCCCAGCAACAGCCCAACGGTCACCTGGATGATTCCTCTGTTTGTCTTGGCCGTTCCGCTCTTTGACACAACGTTGGTCTTTATCTCGCGCCTGCGCCGGGGCAAGAACCCACTGACCACCCCCGGCAAAGATCACATCAGCCATCGCCTGGCCCGCATGACGGGCAGCAAGCGCGAAGCAGTGCTGCTCCTGTATCTGCTAGCGGGCGCGGTGGGTTTGGGCGCTATCTTTTTGACCCAAGCCCGCTTACGCGAGGCCTTGTTTCTAGCAGGCGCTATTGTCGTTATAGCACTTTTTGGTATCTGGTGGTTGGAGTTTCGCAACGGGGGCGTTCGCGAAACCGAACCTGCCCAGGCACAAGCTAGGAGTCTTTCTTGAGTTATCCACAATCAACCGTTCTCATCTTGGCGCGCCCGCTGCCCGCCCGCTCCGTCCGTTGGATCGGCGCGCTCATCCTACTGCTTATGCTGCTGCTCTCCGGCTGCGCGACGCGATCCGAGGAGCCTGTCGCGACCGTGATCGCGGAGACACCGGCAGCCGCGACCGTGCCCGAAGAGGCCGCGGCCATCGCGCCGGTCGCCACCCCTGTCCCTGAAGGAACCGTGCCGCCGCCCGATCTGGCGGATCGCGGCCCTGCCGCGGAGCTAGAACCGATCGACCGCAACGGCATGTACGATGCGCCGCCGGAAATGAGCATCGACCCGGGCAAATATTACTACGCCACAATCATGACCAACCGGGGCGATATTCGCGTGCAGCTTTTTGCCGAGCGCGTGCCCAAGACAGTCAACAACTTTGTCTTTCTGGCGCGCCAGGGCTTCTATGACAACACCTCTTTCCATCGGGTGATCGACGGCTTCATGGCCCAAGCGGGCGACCCAACCGGAACCGGCGCAGGCGGCCCAGGCTATGAATTTGAAGATGAGTTTTACCCCGGCCTGGTCTTTGATCAATCGGGTCTGCTGGCGATGGCAAACCGCGGCCCCAACACCAACGGCAGCCAGTTCTTTATCACCTTTGGGCCTGCCGATTGGCTCAACGGCGGCCATACGATCTTTGGCAAGGTCATCGAGGGCGAGGAGGTCTTGAGCCGCATTACGCGCCGCGACCCCAACACCCAATCCGATACACCCGGCGATACCATCTATGCCGTCACCATCGACGAGAGCGATAGCAGCGTGCTGCCCACGCCGACGCCCGCGCCGCCCACACCAACGCCCACCATGACGCCGACGCCCTACGCGCCGACGAGCCTGCAAGGAGATCGCCCCCTGGCCGAGATCCCGGCTGCGCAGCGTGTCAACTATTTCAACACGCCGCCGGAGATGGTGATCGACCCGGCAGGGCACTACACCGCGACCATCCGCACCAGCAAGGGCGTCCTGACCGCGACGCTCTTGGCCGACCAAGCCCCGGTTGCATCCAACAACTTCGTCGTGCTGGCGAACTTGGGCTTCTATGACCAGACGCCCATCAGCCTCGTGCGGCCCGGCGACTCGATCATCTTCGGCGCGCCCGACAACAACCCGCTCAACGACGCAGGCTATAAGTTCCCAGCAGAGTTTGGCGAGGTCACTGAAACCGACATCGGCGCGATTACGTATATCCCCATGGAAGAACTGCCCGATGGGACGATACTGAGCAGCAGCAGCCAATTACTGATTGCATTGATCCAGCCGCCGCCAGAGGCAGCCGCCCAGCTAGCTTTCTTCGCCCAGATCATCGACGGCGAAGCGGTGCTCAACCAGTTGACCACGGCAGACTCGATCCTTGCCATCGAGATCGAAGGCGAGGTGAAAGAGAGCGCAGCAGGCGCGGCAGACAGCCCGGCGGATGAGAACGCAGATGATTCGCAGGATGACGCTGTGGATGGCACAGCAGAGGATACGACAGACGGTACTGTGGACGATACCGCAGATGATACCGCAGACGACACCGTAGACGACGGCACAGCGGACGGTGCGGGGGACGATGCAGGAGACGCGGAGACGGACGAATCAAATTAGCCCGTTCCCTGTTGTCCCCGGTTGAGTAAGCGTGCGTGTCGAGGATTGCTTGTAAGCGGTGGAGACCGCGCAGGTTGCAGGTTTCCACCGCTTTTCTATCTTGTTTTCCATCCTACCTCTATGGAAAACGTTAGGAGAGGCCATGCCCGAAGAGACCCCTGCAGTTCAAGATTTTTCTGTCTCATTCAGCACAGACGAGACATCGACAAATCATCCCCTGCGCTGGATCTTCGGCGTTCTGGTCGTTATCGCCATCTTCGCCGCCAGCCTCTACCTGGTCGACAATCCCGAATTGGTGCTTCGCTTCGGTCGCTGGGGCTATCTAGGCGCATTTCTCATCAGCTTGATCGCCAGCGCAACGATCATCTTGCCCGCGCCGGGGATCGCCGTGGTCATCGCCATGGGCGCGGCGCTGGACCCTATTCTGCTCGGCATTGTGGCGGGCATCGGCAGCGCGGTGGGCGAGTTGAGCGGCTATCTGGCCGGTCGGGGCGGCCGCGCCCTGATTCCGCGCCATCGTCGCGCCCAGTTTGAACAGTTACAGCGGCTCACGGATCGCTATGGCGCGGCGCTGCTGGTTTTGCTTGCCGCGATCCCGTTCCCGCTGTTCGACTTTGCGGGCATCATTGCGGGCATGATGAAGATGCGTGTGACGACCTTTCTCGCCGCGGTCAGCCTAGGCAAGAGTGCCAAGTACGTCTTCATGATCCTCGTCGGCACTGGCCCGCTCCTGCTCTTGAATGAATTTCTGCAAAACCTGAGCAACGGCTATTAGGCGGCAGCAGCCCTAACTTGTGGAACAATCACAGAGGTAGTTCCGTCCCAATAAGCGGACAGAGCTACCTCTGTCTTAATAAACGGGTAGAGGGGACAGCGGTCACACAGTCACACATCAGCATGATCTGTAGCGTGACCTGTAGCGTGATCGATTAGGTGGCCGCGCCAGCCGCCCTACCCGCCAGGCTGTGACGTCCGCCCAGGCTTGCACCAGGACACACAGCAGCCCGATCCATTCAGCAAATCAGCAAGGACCGCTCGTTCCAGGGAAGGGGAGGCGAAGATGCGCGGCAGATTCCGCCGTATGCTTACCAGTCGTCGCACGTTTGCCGTGTTGGCTATCTTGTTGATCGCGGGGCTGGTCATCGGCCCAATGCTGCCGGTATACAGCAGCCCGCTGCAAAGCCGGCCGTTCTACCCTGCCGCCGCGACCGGCAGCGGCATGCGTCAGGAGATCATGCCTATGGCCCAAATTGATCAACCGGGTTCCAGCAGCGGCACGACGGGGCTGCCCATTGCCCTGAGCGAAGGCGCGCAACAGCCTGTCTCACCGCTGGAGATGCCGCCACCGTCGCCCGCGCAGCCGCTAGATGCTGCCACGACCCAGACCATCCTCGACCGGCTGCCGCCACTGGCGACCGAGGTAGAGGATGTACAAGAACTGCGCCTGCCTGAAGAGAGTTTGCCGCGGCCGCGCACGGGCGACGTAATCACCCAGACCTTCCCCGTCACCGAGACGCTCACGCCGCCGGAGGAGGTGACGGAAGGGCCGTTGCAGGTCTTGCGCTTCTCGCCCGAAGGCGAGATCGACCTGGCTCCCTTCCTCGGTGTGACCTTCAATCAACCGATGGTCCCGCTCAACACGGTCGAGGCACTGGCTGCGGCGGATGTGCCGGTCCAACTCACGCCTGAACTGCCCGGCATCTGGCGCTGGGCCGGGACGCGCACCCTGACCTTTGAATACAGCGGCGGCGAAAATGAGCGCTTCCCCATGGCGACGGTCTTCACAGCCACCGTGCCCGCGGGAACCACCTCCGCCACAGGCGAAACGCTGGAGGAAGCGGTCACATGGACCTTCATGACGCCGCCCCCGCGCATGACCTACACCTCGCCCAGCTACGGCCCCCAGCCGCGCCAGCCCAACATCTTCGTCGCCTTTGATCAACGCATCGACCCCGCGGCTGTGCTGGAGACGGTCAGCGTGACCGCAGGCGGCAACACCTACCCCGTGCAGTTGATCGAGCAGAGCGAAGTCGAGACGGATCTTCGCTTAAAGGGCTTGGCGGCGCGTGCAGGCGAAGGCCGCTGGCTAGCCTTTAAGCCGGAGCAAGAACTCCCGGCAGGGACAACGGTCGTGGTCAACGTGGGGCCGAATACCCCTTCCGCCGAAGGCCCCCGCACCACTGAACAGGTGCAATCCTTCAGCTTTGAAACCTACTCGGCGCTGCGTATCGAGCGGGCCAGGTGCAGTTGGGGCGGTGAGCAGTGCCCGCCGCTGACGCCATTTGAGATCGCCTTCAACAACCCGCTGGATCGAGAGGCCTTTGACAAGGGCTGGATCACCGTCGAGCCGGAGATCCCCGGCCTGGTCATTGCCAACTATGACTACTCGATCCAGCTTTCGGGCGCGACCCAGGGGCGCACAACCTACAAGATCACCGTCGACGGCGACGTGCGCGACATCTTCGGCCAGACCTTGGGCGAGGATCAGACGGTCGAGATCCAAACCGGATCGGCCAGCCGCCAGTTGGTCGGCACGGACAATGTGCTGATCACAGTCGATCCCTCCAGCACAACGCCGTCCTTCCTGGTCTACACGACCAACATCGAACGCATCCGCGTGCGCGCCTATGCCGTGACGCCCGAAGATTGGCCCGCGTACCTGGAATTTGTCCAACGACGCTGGGAGGAGACGCTGCCCACGCCGCCCGGCCAACAGGTGCGCTCGTCGATCATTCAGTTGGAGAGCGAACCGGACACGCTGATCGAGTCCACGATTGACTTAAGCAGTTCGCTGGACGGCGCAACCGGCCATCTGATTGTTGTGGTGGATGTGCCTTCGCTCAACATCTTTGGCAATAGAAATCGCATCATGCCCGTCATTGCCTGGGTGCAAGTCACCCAGATCGGGCTGGATGCCTACTATGACAACGACGATCTGGTCGCTTGGGCCACCAATTTGCAGGACGGCGCGCCGCTCGCCGGGGCCGAGATCAGGTTCCTGAACAGCGAAATTAGCGGCACGACCGGCGGCGATGGCGTTGTCCGCCTTGAACAGCCGACCGGTATGCGTTCGCCGCTGCTGGTGGCTCAACAAGACGGTGACAGCGCCATTCTGCCGCCGACGCCCTACCCGTGGCGAGACAGCGGCTGGCTGGCGTTCGAAGAGAACGACGAAGTCCTCTGGTATGTCTTTGATGACCGTGCGCTCTACCGCCCCGGCGAAGAAGTCCACGTCAAGGGATGGGTGCGGCGCATGGAAAACAACACCGCAGGCAGCATTACGCTGCTCGACGGCGTGACCGCGGTGCGTTATCAGGTCATGGACCCGCAAGGCAGCCTCTTGGTCGATGAAATGACCGATGTGAATAACCTCGGCGGCTTCGACTTCAACTTTACGCTGCCCACCAACGTCAACCTGGGCTATGCCAATATTCAGCTTCAGGTGATGGGCGCTACCGGCGTCTATGCGACCGAGATGTACCACTCGTTCCAGATTCAAGAGTTCCGGCGGCCTGAATTTGAAGTGCGCGCCCGCAACGACGAAGAAGGGCCGTTCTTTGCCCAGGAGGACGCGACCGTCGCGGTCAGCGCCAGCTACTTCGCGGGCGGCCCCCTGCCCAATGCAGAAACCATCTGGAACGTGACTGCTTCGCCAAGCACCTATACGCCGCCCAACTGGCCGGGGTGGACCTTTGGCCGTTGGGTTCCGTGGTGGCGCTCGGCTGAACCTGAATACAGTTCGACCAGCTACACCTACGAGGCGCGCACCGACGCGTCCGGCACACACTACCTGAACATGGCCTTTGGCACGCCAACGGTCCCGCGCCCCTACTCGGTGATGGCCGAAGCGGTGGTCATGGATGTCAACCGCCAAGCGTGGGCATCGACAACCAATCTGCTGGTGCATCCCGCTTCGCTCTATGTGGGGCTGCGCAGCGAGCGTACCTTCGTCGAGCAAGGCGACCCGCTGGAGATTCAGGCGGTTGTGGTCGACCTGGACGGCAAACCCGTAGAAGACCGGCCTATCCAGATGCGCGCCGCCAACCTGGCGTGGGAATACGAGAACAACCGCTGGCAGCAGGTCGAACAGGATGTGCAGGAATGCACGGTCGGCTCGCAGCTAGAGCCGGTCAGCTGCACCTTTGAAACGGAATCGGGCGGCGAATATCGCATCGTTGCCACCATCCAAGACGGTCAAGGGCGCGCCAACAGCACCGAATTGACTCGCTGGGTTGCGGGCGGCAAGCGCCCGGCGCAGCGCAACGTCGAGCAGGAAGAAGCGACGTTGATCCCCAACCAAGAGACCTACCAGCCGGGCGACACAGCCGAGATCCTGGTGCAGTCGCCCTTTGTCCCGGCCCAGGGCTTGCTGACCTTGAGCCGCAGCGGGATTGTCTCCACCGAACGCTTCACCATGACCGAGAGCACCTATACGCTGCAAATTCCGATTGAGGAGGCGTATATTCCCAACATCTATGTCAGGGTGGATCTGGCCGGTGCAGCAGAGCGCCTGGATGACCAGGGCGAGCCGGTCGAGGGCGTTCCCCCGCGGCCCGCGTATGCCGTGGGCACGCTTGATCTCGCGGTGCCGCCCATCAGCCGCACGCTGGACGTGACCGCAACCCTAGAGACGACTGAATTCGCACCGGGGGCCGAGACAAGCATCGACCTGCAAGTGCTCGATGCCGAAGGCGCGCCGGTCGAAGGGGCCGAGTTGGCCGTTGTCGTGGTGGACGAGGCGATCTTGGCGTTGACCGGCTATCAACTGGCCGACCCGGTTGCCACCTTCTACCGCACCCGGCCCAGCAATGTCAGTGCGGTGCACGGGCGTGCATCGTTGGTGCTGGCCGACCCCGCTGCCCTAGCCCAGGGGGTAGCCAACGGCATTGCCGGTGACGGAGACATGGCGATGCGCGCCATGCCAACCATGGCAGCGGCCGCGCCTGCGCCCGCAGCCGAAGAAAGTGCGATGGCGTTCGACATGGCGGAGGCCGAAAGCGCAGAGGCTGCACCGGGCGCAGCGCCGTCGCCCATCACCGTGCGCACCGACTTTAACCCGCTGGCCCTCTTTGACCCCGCGGTTCGCACCGACGCCGAAGGCAAAGCGCAGGTGGATGTACGCCTGCCCGACAACTTGACCCGCTACCGCATCATGGTGGTGGCTGTGGCCGGGGGCGAGTATTACGGCGCGGCCGAGGCCAACCTGACGGCTCGCCTGCCGTTGATGGTGCGTCCATCGGCCCCCCGCTTCCAGCTGCCCATTGTGCTGCAAAATCAGACCGACGACCCCATGACGGTGGACGTGGTGGTGCAAGCGGGCAATCTCGATCTGCTGGCCGATCAGGGGCAGCGGCTCGACGTGCCCCCCAATGACCGTCGAGAGGTGCGCTTCCCAGTGACCACCCAGAATGCAGGCACGGCTCGCCTGCAGATTGCAGCGGTGGCAGGCGACTATGCCGACGCGGCCACGGTCGATCTGCCGGTCTACACCCCGGCCACGACCGAAGCGTTCGCCACCTATGGCGTGCTCGACGAAGGCGCGGTGGTGCAGCCGGTGGCATCGCCGGAGAATGTCTTCCCGCAGTTCGGCGGGCTGACCATCTCCACATCGTCCACCGCGCTGCAAGCGCTGACCGATGCGGTGCTCTATCTCTCGACCTACCCATATGAATACTCGGAGCAGCTTGCGTCGCGCATCCTGGGCATTGCTGCCTTGCGCGACGTGCTGGCCGCGTTCGAGGCCGAAGGGCTGCCCGATCCGGAAGCGCTGCAAAAGCAGGTCGATGCAGACATTGCCCGCCTACAGCAGTTGCAGAATGATGATGGCGGCTGGCCCATCTGGTCGCGCGGCCATGAGTCTGTGCCCTACTACAGTATCCATGTGGCCCATGCGCTGGCGCGGGCACAGCAAAAAGACTTCGCCGTGCCGCAGGAGATGATCGACCGGGCGTTGAGCCACCTGCGAAACATCGAGTCCTACTATCCCCATTGGTACAGCGCGCAGACGCGCCACGCGTTGAGCACCTATGCCGTCTATGTGCGCGATCTCTTGGGCGATGTGGATACGCTCAAGGCGCGCACCTTGCTCAACGAGATGCCGCTGGAGCAGCAGTCGCTCGAAGCGATTGCTTGGCTCTGGCAGGTATTGAGCGATGACGCGGCCTCGGTCAACGAGGTGGAGCGCATCCGCACCCACGTCAACAACCGGGCTGTCGAAACCGCGTCCGCGGCCAACTTCACCACCTCCTATGGCGACGACGCCTATCTGATGCTCCATTCCAACCGGCGCACCGACGCGATTGTGCTGGATGCGATGATCAACGACCAGCCCGACAGCGACCTGATCCCCAAGATCGTCAATGGGCTGTTGGCGCACCGCACCAAGGGGCGTTGGAGCAACACCCAGGAGAATGTCTTTGTCCTGCTGGCGCTGGATCGCTACTTCAACACCTATGAGTCGGTCACGCCTGACTTCGTGGCGCGGCTCTGGCTGGGCGAAACCTATGTGGGCAGCCATGAATTTGAGGGGCGCACCACCGACACGCGTGAGACAACGGTTCCCATGCGCTACCTGGTCGATCCTGCACTGGGCGGCCTAGAAGGCGAGGGCGAGACGCAAGATCTGGTCATTGCCAAGGAGGGCGACGGGCGGCTCTATTACCGCCTGGGGCTGCGCTATGCACCGGAGGATCTGGACCTCGACCCGCTGGACATGGGCTTCACCGTGCAGCGTGTCTATGAGGCAGTCGACGATCCGGAGGATGTGCGCCGCGACGAGGATGGGACATGGCACATCAAAGCCGGGGCGCGCGTGCGCGTCAAGCTGACCCTGGTCGCCAACAACCGCCGCTACCATGTGGCGCTGGTCGATCCCCTGCCCGCGGGGCTGGAGGCCATCAACCCGGCCTTGGCGGTTAGCGAAGACCTGCCCGCCGACCCCAGCGAGCGCAGCGGCTGGTGGTGGTGGACATGGTACGAACACCAGAACCTGCGCGATGAACGGGCCGAAGCCTTTACCACGCTGCTCTGGGAGGGCGTCTACACCTATTCGTATGTGGCCCGCGCCACCACGCCCGGCGAGTTCGTCGTGCCCCCGACCAAGGCAGAGGAGATGTACTCGCCTGAAGTCTTTGGCCGCGGCAGCAGCGACCGGGTGATCGTCGAGTAGGCTGTACAGCCTAAACAAAAGGGGCCGGTAGATGCAAACCGGCCCCCGCAGGAGAAAAAAAAGGGAGGCCGCACACCGGATGCAGCCTCCCTTTTCTTGCGTCTTATGTTACCTTCCAGGACGCTCGGAGATTCATGCCCATCTGCTCGCGAGATGGGCGTAGGTCCCGGAAGATCAGCGGCCCATCGCGTTACCCTGCAAACAAGGGCGTCATCTTGCGCTCGTCCATGACGCGCGCGATCTCCTCGTCGGCTGGACGCGCTTCGAAGCGGTTGGCCGCGTCCAAAATCTTGGGCAATAGGTGGATATCGCTCGCGGTGTTCAAGAAGAGACCGGCCCGCCCGATCACCCAATGCACCGCGGTGTCGATGTCCGCCTGCTCTTCCAGCGGTTGATACCAAGTGGCATGGGTTCTTTCCGCTGTGGCCCACGGACCAAGCGTGATGCCCTTGATCGTCTGGATGGCGACATTGCGATCTTGGCACATCTGCGCCAGCCGCTCAAAGTCCGCCGCGTACTTGGCATTCTGCATCATGGGATAGTTGAAGGGCAGCAGGACCGAATCGAAGTCGAAGCGTTCCAGGCTGCGCCGGTGCATGGCGGCCACGGTCAAGCCGTGCCCCGTCACGCCGATGAAGCGCACCAACCCTTCCTCGCGCGCCTCGATAGCGGCTTCCAGCGCGCCGCCCGGCCCCATGGCTGTGTCCCAATCGTCAGGATGGACGAGATTGTGCAGTTGGATCAGATCGATCTGATCAACCTGGAGCCGCTTGAGCGATTCTCGAATCTGCGCCTTGGCTTTCTCATAGGTGCGTTCGCCGGTTTTGGTCGCCAGGAAGAACTTGTCGCGATGCTGGCCCATCCACGGGCCAATCCGCAGCTCCGAATCGCCGTAGCTGGCCGCGGTGTCGATGTGGTTGACGCCATATTCGAGCAAAACGTCCAATGTTTGATCCGCCTCGGCTTGGGTCACGCGGCCCAGGGCCGCCGCGCCGAAAATGGTGACCGAACTGTTATGCCCGGTGCGGCCAAAAGGCTGTTTACGAATCATGCGCTATCTCCTTTTTGGACAAGTCCTGAACCAGTTAAGCCGGTTCGGAGCAACGTCTAGCATCGTCCAGCGACAACTTCGTGGGCCACTCCGTCATGTGGATTAGGAATGCGAAGCAGACGCGGCGTCGAACACGCTTGCGGCCAGCGCCGCGGCATAGACCTGCTGAATCGGCACATTGTGCGCCTGCGCCAGCTGCCGACAATCCTCATACTCCGGTTTGCCGCTTATCTCCTGCCCGCCCAGCATCTTGATCTTGACGCGCACCTCGCCATAGGGCGTGGCGACCGTGACCATGCGCCGCTGTGTCTCCGTGCGATCCACCGTATAGCGGCGCAGGCCCAGCGTGGTCGTCTCGCGCAGGATCAGCGCGCCCAGCGCGTCCGCGTCAGCCGGTTCGCCCAGCACGCTCAACAGCACGCCTGGCCGCCCCTTCTTCATCTGGATCGGCGTGAGCCACACATCCAGCGCGCCCGCGGCGAAGAACTTTTCACTGGCAGGCGCAAAATGCTCCGGGTTCATGTCGTCCATGTTGGCTTCCAGCACCACCAAGGGCTTGGTTGTGCCGCTGTCGTGCGCGTTCTCGCCCGGCGCGGGCAGCGCATCCGCCAGCCACAGCCGGGCGACGTTGGGCCAATCGAACTCCTTGCGGCCCGCGCCCAAGCCAATACGCACCAGGCGCATGGGCGGCTGGGTGAAGATCGCCAGCTCGGCCAGCAGCGCCGCGCCCGTGGGCGTCACCAACTCGCCGGGGCCGGGCGCGGGCCGCGTCGGCGCGTTGACCGCGGCGAGCAGCGCCAGCGTAGCGGGCGCGGGCAGCGGAATGCGCCCGTGTGCGCTGTTCACCCAGCCTTCACCCAGGGGCGCGCCCCCGGCATAGAGTTGTTCGATGCCCAATGCGTGCAGCCCGGCACAGACGCCCACTATGTCGATGATGGCGTCGATGGCCCCGACCTCATGAAAGTGTACCGAGTCGATGCTCGCGCCGTGAACCGCGGCTTCAGCCTCGGCCAGCCGCCGAAAGACTGCAATCGCCCGTTCGACCACCACCGGAGGCAGATCGGCGCGGCGGATAATCGCCTCCACATCGGGCAGGTGACGGTGGGCTGTGTCCTCCGCGGCGTCCACCCGCAGCAGCGTCGCGGCCAGCGGGCCGCGCATGACCCGCTCTTGCTCGATCTGCCAGCGGTCCGGCGGCAGCCCCAGCGCGGTGATGGTGGCGCGCAGGTCTTCCAGGGGCCAACCGGCATCCACCAGGCAGCCCAAGAACATGTCGCCGGAAATGCCAGAGGGGAGATCGAGGTAGGCAATGCGGCGCGGGTGTGGGTTTGATGCGCTCATCATGATCTTGTCTAGGTGCTCTTGTCTAGGCCCATACCTGGGTCGTTGGCCCTTAGCTCAGGGTCAATTCGCTGAGCGGGATGACGGTCGCGCTTGCGGACACGCCGTTGAGCGAGCCGCTGCGGAAGCCGGCCAGGTCGAGCGTGACAAAGCGGTAGCCCGCGGCCTTGATCCCCTGCACAATAGCCTGGTAATGGGCCAGCACGTGCGGGAAATCTTCTTCGGGCACTTCGATGCGCGCGATGGCGTCATGGTGGCGCACACGGAATTGGCTAAAGCCCAGATCGACCAGCACATCCTCCGCGGTTTCGATCTGCCGCAGCAGTTCAGGCGTGATGGGCGTGCCGTGGGGCACGCGCGACGACAGACAGGCCATCGCGGGCTTGTCCCATACCGGCAGGCCCAGATGGCGCGCAATGGCGCGCACCTCGGCCTTGGTAATGCCCACTTCAAGCAGCGGTGAACGCGAGCCGCGCTCGCGCGCCGCGTCCATGCCGGGCCGGAAGTCGCCTACATCGCTGGCGTTGTTGCCGTCGACGACCACCTTCCAGCCCTCTTGCCTGGCAATCTCATGCAATTCGTCGTGCAGTTCCGACTTGCAGAAATAGCAGCGATTGTTGGGATTGGCGGCATAGTTGGGGTCGAGATACTCTTCCGTATTCACCAGGCGATAGGGAACGCCCGCGTCTTCGGCCAACTGCTTGGCCGCGCGCATCTCGCGCGTTGGGTAGCTGGGCGAAATGCCAATGCAGGCCAGCGCGCGGTCGCCCAACTGCTCATGGGCAACAGCCATCACCAGCGCGCTGTCCACACCGCCCGAATAGGCGACCAGCACCGATTCAAAGCTGCGAAGCAGTTCGCGCAGCGCCTCCAACTTGGCCGCTACCGGCGCATCCAGCGCCTCCCCGCGCTCTATCGAATCTGCACTCATGGTCTCCGCTCGATTTCTCCCATTTATCCCACTCATGATTTCCATCCAATCTATCGCAACGTTCGATTGCAACGTTCACAGTGATTTAATCTATCGTCCACGCCGAGGCCGTTCCAAACACCAGGAAGCCTAAGCTTCCGGGACGCTCGGAGTTTCAGGCCCATCTGCTTGCGAGATGGCATGTTGCTCAATGCGCGTCCGGGAAGAACAACTCACGCTACACTGTATCCTCGGCGGCAGTCACAATGCGTTGGTTGATCAGCGCGGCCAAGTGGCCCGCGCCATAGCCATTGTCGATGTTAACCACAGCCACGCCCGACGCGCACGAATTCAGCATCGCCAGCAGCGCGGCCAGCCCGCCAAAGCTCGCGCCGTATCCCACCGATGTGGGCACGGCAATCACCGGCGCGTCGGTCAGCCCGCCGACCACACTGGCGAGCGCGCCTTCCATGCCCGCGGCGACGATGACCACATTCGCCTGCTGGATGGTGGGAATGTGGGGCAGCAGCCGGTGCAGCCCGGCCACGCCCACATCCACCACACGATGGGGCGCATGGCCCATCAAGTCGAGCGTGAGCGCGGCCTCCTCCAACACAGGCAGGTCGCTGGTTCCCGCGGCCACCAACACCACACCGGCATGGCGCGGCTTGTCCGGCTCGCGGTCGAGCCAGAGACAGCGTGCCAGTTCATGATAGCGCACATCGGGAACCACTTCACGCACCGCGGCCACCTGTTCCGGCGTGGCGCGCGTGCCCAAAAGCCGCGTGCCGCGTTCCACCAGGCGTGCGGCAATGCCCGCCACCTGCTCCGCGGTCTTGCCCGCGCAAAAGATCACTTCGGGAAAGCCCCAGCGCAGCGAACGGTGATGGTCGAGCGTGGCAAAGCCCAGATCCTCATAGGGCAGCGCCCGCAGCGTGCCCAGCGCGCCCTCAACACTCACATCACCCTGGGCTACCTGCTCCAGCAGACGGCGTATGCTCGCCATGTCGGTGGCGTGGGACACAGCCGCGGGCTGGGCAGGCGCATCGGGATTGGGCGCGTTCATATCCACGCCGTTCAGATTATCGGTTGTCAAAGCTTGTCACCAAAATACTACACAAAAGAATCCTGCTCCGGTCGTTTTAAGGCGCTTCAGACGGGCCTACCAGCGAAACTGGTGGGGGCCAAAATCCGCCTCGTAGAAGGGCGACACCATGCGTCCCGGCGGCACTAGATCGTCGATCTTGGCCCGATCCTCATCGGTAATCGTCACGTCGAACGCGCCCAAGTTGTCCTCAAGCTGCTCCATGGTGCGCGGCCCAATGATGGGGCTGCTGATGCCCGGTTGATTCATGACCCACGCCAGCGCAAACTGGGCCATGCTGCAGCCCTTGTCGCGCACAAGCGGCTGCAGTTCTTCCACCACGTCATAGATGGCGTCGGTCTTGCGGGTGGCAAAGCGCGGGTTGTTGGAAACGTCCGCGTAGCGCGCCCCTTCGGGCGAGGGATTTTCGCGCGTATACTTGCCGGTCAACAGGCCGCCCGCCAGCGGACTCCACGGGATCAAGCCGATGCCGTAGGTTTGGGCCATGGGGATCAATTCGCGCTCGATGCGCCGGTCAAGAATGTGATAAGGCGGCTGTTCCGAAACAAAGCGATTAAGATGATACTCCTTAGCAACCCACAACGATTCCATCAACTGCCACGCGGCAAAGGTGCTTGTGCCAATGTAGCGCACCTTGCCGCTGCGCACCAAGTCGTCCAGCGCGCGCAGCGTCTCGTCGATGGGCGTATCCGAGCGCGGACGGTGAATTTGATAGAGGTCGATATAGTCAGTCTGCAAGCGGCGCAGACTGGCTTCGCACTGCTCGATGATGTGGCGGCGGCTGCTGCCATAGGCATTGGGGTCTTCGTCGTCCATTGTGCCGTGGACTTTGGTGGCAAGCACAACCTGATGGCGTTTGCCGTTGCGCTTGAGCGCCTCGCCGGTGACTTCTTCGCTGCGCCCCCGGCTGTAGACGTTGGCGGTGTCGAGGAAGTTGATCCCCGCGTCGATGGCGCGGTCGATTATGGCGTAGGAATCTTCAGGCGTCGTCTTGCCGCCAAACATCATACAACCCAGGCAAAGGGGGCTGACCTTCATTGCCGTGCGACCTAAGGAACGATACTCCATGAGGTGCTGATCCTTTCCAGGATGGCGTCACACATGAACCGGCGTGGGGGCCTGTCGCATCCCGCGCGACCGAGCGCGGCGTCAGGACACGATCCGGCCCGATGAACCCGGCTATGTGGACGAGGGGATAAACTCGACAGCCCGCGTACAGCCTGCCCAAAGCCGTCTGTGTCTATCATCGATGTCTAAACCATTGATGTCTAAACCGTCGGCGTCTAAACCATCGGTGTCTACGAATCACTATCTATTCATGATCTACCAGGGAATACGCCAGCCGTCTGGGCCATTATACCACCCTCCAGACGACATGGCACGCCGCAGTACAAGAAACGTAGTGCAAAATGGCTTTGGGGGGATACAAATGGGGATGGGTCTGCACGAAAACACCGGGGGATATGCTCTCCCGGTGTTGAATATTAATTACGTTATGTAACCTTCCCGGAAGTTGCGAGCTTCCGGGAAGATCACCGCGCAGGTCACGCTGCGCTGCCGACCATACGCTCGGCGATCAAGCGCACCGGCGGCGAGCCGAAGCTCAACAGCGTGTCGTGAAAGCCCTTGAGGGTATAGGCCGCGCCCTGCTGCGCCTGCCACTGCTCGCGCAGCGTCTGGATCGCGATCTTGCCCAGCAGATAGGCCGATGGATAGGTGGGATTGTCATGGGTGGTATAGCGCCGCACTTCGCCTTCCGCCATGCGCCGATCCAGGTGTACTTCGTTCACCATCAGATCGACCGCTTCCTCAAAGCGCATCCCGCGCGTGTGCAGCCCAACATCCACCACCACCCGCGCCGAGCGCCACAGAGCATTGCGCAGTTTGAAGAGCCGCACCGCAGGCTCGTCCATAAAACCGCTCTCCTCCATCAAGTCCTCGGTATAGAGTCCCCAACCTTCGACCAAGATCGGGCTGCTGAAGTAGCGGCGCATGGGGGAATGGGCTGTGGCAAGCTTGTGATGGACTTTCTGGGTATGATGGCCCGGATAGATCTCATGCAGCGTGATCGAGCGCGCAAAAGCATAGCAATTGTCGCGCATGTGCTGGCGCTGCTGGTCTGGGGACGCTTCCGGGTCAAGCGGCGTGATGACGAGGCTGCTCGACAGCCCTGGGGCAAAGGGCGGCGTGGTAAACATCAGGCCCAGGGGCGCGCCCGCGCGCAGGTATTCCGGCAGCCACTGCACATCCGCGTGCTCTCCTTCGGGCAGCGTGATCAAGTTGGCCGCGATGCAGTGGGCGCGGGCACGCACCATCTCATCGTGGTACGTCTTGAGGAAGTCTGCCCCCTGCGGGTGGTCGGCCTTGATCGCCTCGATCTGCTCCATCCATGTGCGCGTTGGGTCCAATTCGCGCGCATACGCCTCCAGCGCGGCCTTGTCTTCCGCCATACATTCCCGGCCAAATTCGTCCAATTGACGATGGTCGAGCGAAAGCAGATGAAAGTGTTGCAGGAGAAAATCGAAATAGTCCGGCCCACAGGCAAAGCTGCCCAACGCGCGGCCTTCAAACGCCAGCAGGAAGCGCTCGAAGTCATCCAAGGCGGAAAGCACCACCGGCGTCGCCAGCATCAGGTCGCACTGGAGGGCCTCATCCATCTGGTTGGCAAAGCCAGGCACGGCGCTCGCCACAAATTGGCGCAGCCCCTTGACCGCGGCCAGCCCCATCTCCACATGCAGCGGGTCTGTGGCAGCGGTCAACGCCTCTTGCGCGGCCGCCAAGTAGCTAGGGGCCAGGTTCAGCCGCGCCAAGAGACGTTCGCCCTGTTGGGCCGGTTCTTGCCCATCTTTGCGCATCAGCGCGGAGATGGCCTTGCCAAGCTGCTCAACGATCCAATAGGGCGCGCGGTCCCAGGCGGGATACGCCTCCAGCCGCCGGATGCTGGTCGCCAGGTCGATGCGCGCCACCTCCCAATCCATGCGCGCGTCTGGCCCTAATCCAACAGGGTCGATGGTGTCGAGTTGGTGCAAAAAGCGCTTGCGCTGCGCGATCTCGTCGGCAAAGGCCGCTGCGCTGTAGTCACTCAGCCGGTCATCCCCATCGTGAATGCCAAGCTGCGTTGCTTCGATGGGGTCGCGCTGGAAGACGAACGCCAAATACTCGTCGACCAGCGCGGCCAGCGCTTGCTGCTGGGGAATGCTCGCTTGGGCCATGACGGCAGTCCTAACCGCGGGGCCTAGTAGACTTTGGCAAACGTGCCGTCGGCCAGCGTCACCCCCGGCATGACCAGCCCTGACTCGGCCAGACCGGCCAGTTCATTGCGGAAGACCGCGCCGCCCTTCATCACCAGTTGAATGGCGCGCAGGTCGCGGATCTCTTGATCCGGCTTGCCGTCCACCACCAACAGATCCGCGTCGAGACCGGGGGCCAACGTGCCCGTCTGCTTCTCTACACCGCACAGCACCGCGGAATTGTAGGTGGCGGCGCGCAGCGCTTCCAGCGGCGACAGCCCGGCCTCGACCAGCAGTTCCACCTCGCGAATGGTCGCCACGGTTCCGTCCACCGGGTCGCTGGGCAGCATGTCCGTGCCGTTGCAGATGGTGACCCCCGCGGCCACGGCGCGCTTGATCGACGCCAGATGTTCCTCCGCCGCGGTCTTGGCCTTGGTGAGCATCCACTCCTGCACGCCATGCCGCCGCATATAGTCCAACTCCTGGGTCACGCACAGCGTGGGCACAAGAAATGTCCCCGCTTCGGCCATCATGTGCGCGGCCTCATCGTCAAACGAATAGCCATGCTCGATGCAGTCCACCCCCAGGCGCACCGCATCCTTGATCGGCTTGTTGCCGCCGGTGTGCGAAGCCACCCGCTTGTTTGCGCTGTGGGCTACCTCGACCACCGCGGCCAACTCGTCGTCGGCCATCTGCTTGTCTGCCGGTTGCTCGCGCGGGGTGCCGATGCCGCCGGTCAAGCAGACTTTGAGCAGATCAGCCCCGGCGCGCAGTTGGGTGCGCGCGGCCTCGCGGAAACCAGCCACGCCGTCCGCCTCGATGCAGCCGACCGACGTATACCCGTGGCCGCCAGTGGCGATCAAGGACTGTCCGGCGGACTGCACATGGGGACCGGCCAACACGCCTTTGTTGATGGCGTTGCGCACGTCGATGTCGGCGCGGTGCGCCTCGCCGACACAGCGGATAAAGGTCGTGCCGGTCGTGATCGCCTCCAGACTGCGGCGATAGACCAGCATGACGCGATAGCCGGGGTCAAAGGGATCGATGCGCTTTTCTGGAAACGGGAGACGCAAGGCCAGGTGAACATGGACATTGAAGAGGCCGGGCATCAAGGTCTTGCCCTGCACGTCGACCACCCGGTCATCGTCGCCTGGCTGGGGCGCGCCGGACGCGGCCCCGGCATAGGCGATCCGGCTGCCCTCCACCACGACGGAGGCATCTTCGATGGCCGCCGCGCCTGTCCCGTCCACGAGCCGACCATTGACAAAAAAGGTACGCATGACTGCTCCTTGCTATGTTTACGCTCTACATTTACTCTCTGGCTTACTGGCTGTGCTTACGATGCTTGCGGCTATCCTTGTGACGACGTTTTCAGGTATGGTGCAGGCATTGTTGGTAGCCATGTTTGCAACGATGCTGCAACTGGTTTCGTAGCGATATTGATGCGACAAAAGCTTTACGGCGAACGTGGGACGTTCAGGGCAGGTATAGCCGCCGGTGACGCGAACCGCAGAAGTTTGCTTAAGGGAAGTGTGACTAAGCGAAGTGTGATCAAGCGCGGGATCAATCTAGGTGTAGAGGTTAGCTGCGAATGCGGCGGCTCAAGCCGTCGCCCATGAGATTGCCGCCGATGACAAAGAGCGCAATCGCCGCGCCGGGAAAAACCGCATTCCACCAGGCGATGCTCATAATGGCGCGCGCCTCGCTGACCATGCTGCCCCATGCAGGGGTCGGCGGCTGGACACCCAAGCCCAGAAAGCTGAGTGCCGCTTCATTCAAGATCATGGCCGACATGTTGACCGTGGCGATGACCGCCAGCGGCGGCAGCACAGACGGGAAGAGATGCCGCCACAACAGCCGCGGCGTCTTGACGCCGACCGCGTGCGCGGCCAGGACAAACTCTTGCCCGCGCAGGGACAAGGTCGAGCCGCGCGCCACGCGCGCATATTGCACCCAACTGACTAAGCCCAAAACGACGATGAGATTGGTCAGGCTTTGGCCCATGGCCGCGATGATGGCGATCGCCAAAAAGACGGGCGGGAAGGAGAGTTGAACATCCATCAGCCGCGTCAAGAAGCGATCCACCCAGCCGCCGAAGTAACCGGCGGCCACGCCTGCGATCACGCCAATTGTGCCGCCGAGCAGCACGGAAAAGACGCCGACCGCGGTTGAGACGCGCGCGCCGTACATGAGCCGCGACAGCAGATCGCGGCCCAGCCGGTCGGTCCCCAGCGGATACGACCAGTCGCCTTTCTCCATCCACGCGGGCGGCAGCATGGCCTTGGTCAGATTTTGTTCGGCATAGTCGTGGGGACTCAGCCACTCGGCGAAGATGGCAATGCCGACGACGAACAGGATAATCAGCAGGCCCACCCAAAACTGCGCGGGGCGGCGGCTGCGCGGGCGTTGACGCTCACTTATGGTCATAGCGGATACGTGGGTCTAGACGACTATAGAGCAGATCGACAGCAAAATTGATCACGACGAAGGCCAACCCGATCACCAGCACCACGGCGCGCACCAGCGGCAAGTCGCGGTTCTGGATGCCTTGCAGCATGAGCCAGCCCACGCCAGGCCAGGCAAAGACCGATTCGACCACCACAGAGCCGCCCAACAGCCCGCCCAGTTGCAGGCCCAACACGGTCACGGTCGGGATCATGGTGTTGCGCAGCGCATGGCGATAGAGCACAAGCCGCTCGGTCAAACCCTTGGCGCGCGCCGTCCGCACATAGTCTTGGGCCATGATCTCGATCAACGTGGCGCGCACCAGGCGCGAGACAAGGCCGATGCTGTAGATCGAGAGGGTGAGGCCAGGCAGCAGGATATGCCGCCAGCTATCCGCCCCCGATGAAGGCAGCACACGCCATTTGTCGGCGAAGATCAGGATCAACATGATGCCGAGCCAGAAAGAGGGGATGCTGATGCCGATAAAGGTCAGGATCGAGACGAACCAATCGACCACGCTGTTGGGGCGGCTTCCGGCCCACAGCCCCAGCGGAATCCCCAGGACGATGGTCAACGCCAGCGAAAAGAGCGCCAGCCGGATCGTCGCCGGGAGTTTATCCAGCACCATGCCCAGCGCGGGCTGGTTAAAGCGCATGGACTGGCCTAGATCGCCCTGCAGCGCCTTGACCAAAAAATCCCAATACTGCACGATCAACGGCTTGTCCAGCCCATAGAGCGCGCGGATGCGCTGGACATCGGCCTCGCTCGCGTCGAGCGGGGCCAGCAGCCGCACCGGGTCGCCGGAGAGATGGATGATCAAAAACACCAAAATGCTGACCGCTAGCAGCACCCAAAAAAGATGCTCCACACGGCGCAGGATGAAATCGGACATAGGATTCGATGGGTCGGATTCGATGGGTCGTTGCCAGGCTGAACAGTGTGGCGGGCGTCAAAGGTCTTGATACTGCCCGCCACACTGCCGGCAGTTCGTTAAGCAGCTAGATGCAGATCGAGCAGGTGCAGCACCCCGTCCGGGTGCGGTTCCCACCCCTGCACTTCCTCACGCACACCAATCAGGCCCGCCGCGTTCCACAAGAACACCCACGGGCACTCCTCATAGAGGATGCGGCCCAGGCGCTTGTAGATCTCGTTGCGCTCGGCCTCGTCCATCACCGTGATGGCCTCGTCGATGAGTTGGCTGACCTCGTCGTTGGAATAGCCCTGCCAGGCCGCGCCTTCTTCAGCGGCATGGAAGTTGCCTCTGGCATCGGCGTCCAACGGCACGCTCAACTGTTGGAAGAAGAAGGCATCGTGGGTCTTGCCCAACACGGCTTCGACAAAGGGACTCCAATCCATCACTTGCACCGTCGTGCGGATGCCAACCTCCGACCACATGCCCGCAATGGCCTCGCTCGCCAAGCGGTCATTGAGATAGCGGCCATTGGGCGAACTCAGCACCACGTCGAAGCCATCGGCATAGCCTGCTTCGGCCAGCAGTTCACGGGCGCGATCCGGGTCATAGGGATATGGCTCCAACTCCGGGTCGTGGCCGGGCAGACCGGGGCCAAAGGGACCGGCCAAGGGAAAAGCGTTGCCCTGCATGATGGTGTTGATCAGCGTGTCCACGTCGGTGGCATAGTTGAGCGCCTGGCGCACGCGTACATCCTTGAACGCCTCAACCTTCAGTTCATTGGGCACCACAATTTGAGAGGCCAGGTTGCGATAAACGGCCAAGCGCGTGCCGGGGTCGGCTTCGACCTCCTCCGCCTGCACCGGGTCGACATTGGTAATAATATGGGCCTGACCGGTCTTGAGTTCGACGACGCGCGTCGTGCCCTCGGAGATAGGCCGCCACACCAACCGCTGCAAGCGCGGCTGCCCGCTGAAGTGGGGTTGCTCTGCGGCCTCCATCACCATGCGGTCGCCGGGCGTCCATTCGACAAAGCGATAGGGGCCGGAGCCAATGGCCTGCTGTGTGGGGTCAACTTCGCCGCTGGTAATGGCCGCGGGCAGGATCTCGCAGTATTCAGCCAGCACTTCAGCCAGCAGCGCAAACCGGCCATCGGTGATGATGCGCGCGGTCAGCGGATCGACCACTTCGACCTCGATCACCTTTTCCAACTGCCCAGCGTAGATATTCTTGACCGCCGGGTCTTTGAAGCGGGCAATGGAGTCGCGCACATGCTCGGCGCTGAACTTCTCGCCGTTGTGGAAATAGACCTCATCGCGCAGTTTGAATTCCCAGGTGGTATCGTCGATCACTTCCCAGGACTCGGCCAGCGCCCCGACCAGTTCCATGTCCACCGTGCGCGTCGTGAGCCGGTCGTACATGGCCCACATCATGCCCTTGGACGCGCCCGACGTGGTGACATGCGGGTCAAGCGACTCGGCATCGACCCCCTGCACAAGCACCAACTCGCCCACCGGGCCGCTGGGGCCTTCGCTCTCGCTGACTTCAACTGCCGGAGCCTCGCCGCTCGGTTGGCTGCCGGACTCCCCAGCCGGCGCACAGCCCCAGAGCAAGCCGCTGGCCGCGCCCACGCCAATCAGGCTCGAAAGCTGTAAAAATCGACGGCGGTTCAAACCCATTTGCGGTGCAGGTCGTTGTTCTTCTTCCATGAGTTCCTCCTAGTGTTCAATCGTTCACAAACTAAGACGCTGTATTTCCCGTCTGTTTCCTGTTGCAGTCGCGCGTTGGCAACGCGTAAAACCACATGTAAACCCTATTGAACGGGCCGGGTGCATCACGATCCACGAAGCGAAGCCAGCGCGGGCAGCACGCGCGTGCCCAATAGCTGCATCCCGCTTTCAGGCGTCAACCCGTGGGGCGTGCCGAACTCGACGCGGCCCGCCCCCGCGGCGAAGAGTTCTTGGGCCTGCTGCGCGATCTCGTCGGGCGTGCCTGCCAGCGCGAAGCGGCGCAGCAGATCGTCGGAGATCAGCGCCGCGGCTGTGTCGAAATCATAGGCCGCCGCGGCCGCGCGAATACGCGCCAGCAGTTCAGGGTCGACGGTCAGGCTGGGGTCGAGTTCAGCCACCACGGGCAGATAGAGCGCGGCTTCGCGTCGCGCCCTGTCCCGCGCGGCCTTGCCATCCAGATCGACCACCGTCACCGCGCCGATGACCAGGCCGATTTCCGCGCCATCGCGGCCCTTGGCCGCGGCATCCACAATCCGCCGGTAATGGGGCAGTACATCTGGGTTGGCCGAGCCGCCGATCTTGATCTCGTTGAGCATATGGGCACACGCTTGGATCGTCTTGGTTCCCCAACTGCCCAGCAAAAAGGGAATTTCGCTGTTGGGAATTTCCCAGCGCAGTGCATCGCCCCCCGCGACAGGAAAGATCTCACCGGGATAGGGATCGGTCGAGCGGCGCAGCAGATGGCGTACCGCTTCGAAGGCTTCACGCAGCGCGGTGATGGCCCGTGACGGGCGCAACCCCACGTAGTCGAGCCAACTGCCGCGCGCAATGCCCAAGTAGGTACGCCCCGGGGCCATCTCTTCGATCAGCGCAATCTGCGCGGCGATGTTGATGGGGTGGCTCGTATAGGGGTTGACCGCGGCGGGGCCGATCCGCACACGCTGCGTGGCGCGCGCGATCTCCAGCAAGGGCAGCCAGGCCGGTTGATAGAGCATGTCGTTGTAGACTGTGATCGCGTCGAAGCCGTAGGCCTCGGCGCGCTGCGCCAACGCGCCATAAGCGGTCAGCGGCTTATCCGTTTGAAATGCGATGGAGACAGCAGGTTGAGGCACAATACCTTCTCTAGATCGGCTTCTAGGCACTAAGTCGGCTTTTAGGCAGGTGGCAGTGGCTGGGCGACAAACATGCGCCTGGGCAATGGGCCATCCGGCCTATGGGATGCGGTGCAGCTTTCATGCAGAACGTTGTTATTCTATCGGTCTCGCCGAGATTAGGCTGAACAATTTGGGTGGCTCGATCAGTTTGTGGGATTTGATCAACCGACGACCCAAATACGTCTCTGGGGGGAGTCGGACAGCAGCGCGGTCTCAGGCTGCCTGGAAGTGACACTATCTGGAAGCAACACGATGAAGTAGTCATCTACCGATCAACAAGCGGGTGGGCACAAGCCACTGGAGCGACTTGCACACATCCGCTGCACGCCCGCCATTATAGCTAGGGTCTGTTACATTCACAAGATTTTGGGTGGGCACAAGCTAACCATACGCCCGGACAAGCCTGGCCCGATGCAAGCAGATAGGCCAATCTGATTGCCGCCGCACAGCCTCTATGCTACGATAGACGCCCACTAGCAGCAGACACACCGGCAATACACCGACAACATATCAGGATCAAAGAAGAGCATTCCATGCACCCGATTCAATTTGGCTTTTGTTTGCCCATCTTTGCCATGCCGGGCGCGCGCCTCTTTCGCACGCCCAACTATGCCCAACTGGACGCGGCCACGACCCTGCAGATGGGCTGCGCTGCCGAACAACTGGGCTATGACTCGCTGTGGGTGGCGGATCACCTGATGTTGGGCAAAGACGAGGCGATTCTCGAAGGCTGGACGGTCCTTTCCGCGCTGGCGGGCATGACGCAGCGGGCGCGGCTGGGCATGATCCATCAGGCCCACTTCTTCCGCCATCCCGCGCTGGCGGCCAAGATGACCGCTACGCTCGACCAGATCAGCAATGGGCGCTTCATCTACTTCATCGATGGCGGCTACGGCCAGCGCGAACACGCTTGCTACGGGCTGCCCTATCCGGCCACGATGGAAGAGCGCATGGACGATGTGGTCGACGGGCTAGAACTAACCCTGGCGCTCTGGCAGGCGGAGCGCCCAACCGACCATCAGGGCAAGTATTACCAGGTGCAGGGCGCGGTCAATACGCCGCTGCCTGTGCAGCAGCCCCACCCGCCTGTCTGGTTCGGCGAGGCGCACCCGGCCATTCTGGCTGCCTGCGCCCGCTACGGCCAAGGCTGGAACACCGTGCCGGTGGGCCTGGAGGAAGTCGCCCGCCGCATTGACTTGCTCGACCAAGCCTGTCGCGCGGTCGGGCGCAGCGCCGCGGACTTGGAAAAGAGCCTGGAGGTACAGATTCTGATCGCGCCCGATGTGGCTGCGCTGCGCCGCACGCTGCAAGGCATGATTGACCTTGCGCCGGACGCGGCCCCGCTGCCCGCGGGCCTGGATGCGTTCCTCGCCGGGACGACAGATACCCTGCCGCCCAGCGTTGACGAGACTTGGATCGCGGGCACGCCCGACCAAGTGGCCGCCCGCGTGCAGGCCTACATCGACTTGGGGATCAACCACTTCCTCTTCTGGTTTATGGACGCGCCCGACCCCACCGGCCTTGAACTCTTTGCCAAAGAGGTCGCGCCGCGCTTCCATGAGAGCCGTAAAAAATAAAACAGGAACCTAAATCAAACAGCACATGAACAGCGACGAATTTGAACTATATGACCTTGACCTAGTGGTCGAGGCAATCGAGGGCAACTGCACCTGCAACATGGCTGTGGGCGATCGCGTCCATCTACGCAGCGGCAAGTTCTCGCTGGACGATGGGGCCGACTTCTGCCTCTACGCGCTGCAAGCGGCCATCCCGCTCCTGCCCGCCAAGCAGCGGCGCAGCCACCCCGCCGATTGGATGGAGACGGACACGCGCGTCACCTGCCCCGACCCGGCCTGCCGCCTGATCATGCGCATCGACCGCGTTGCCGCGCGCACGCTGCGCCACGACGATGTCAGCGCGCTCCCCTGGGACGAGGTGAACCCTACCGGCGAGTAGGCTAATCCCCGGCAGCACAGGCGCGGCGCGCACGCAATAAAAATTGCCGTTCACGTTATGGCAATTGTAGCCACAAGCGGCGGCATCGGGTACAATAACCGGCATGAGTATGCTTGATTTAACTGCCGAAACCTTGACCAATTCGCCTGCGCTGCCTGCGCCTGCGCACCGGCCTGACCGCGCGGCCAAACACCAACGGCCGCCAAGCGAAATGACCGTTGTCGTCGCCATGAGCGGCGGCGTCGATAGCTCCTTGGCCGCGGCGCTCTTGGTCGAACAAGGGTATAACTGTATCGGGATCATGATGCGGCTGTGGGCCGAAACCAAGCCGGGTGAAGGCTCGACCAACAAGTGTTGCAGCCTGGAAAGCGTCCACGATGCGCGCAGGGTGGCCGACAGTCTCGGCATCCCCTTCTATTTGATCAATGTGGAAGAGCCTTTCAAGCGCAATGTGGTCGACTTTTTCATCGAAGGCTACAGTGCAGGCTTGACGCCCAATCCCTGCCTCGCCTGCAACCGTCACATCCGCTTTGATTACCTGCTCAACTATGCGCGGCGGCTCGGCGCGGACTACCTGGCGACGGGCCACTATGCGCGCCTGCGCCGCCAGCCGGATGGCACGACACACCTGCTGCAAGCGGTCGATCCGCACAAGGATCAAAGCTACGTGTTGAGCGTCATGGGCCAGGATGAATTGACCGCTGTGATCTTCCCCATCGGCGACTATCCCAAGCCGGAAGTGCGGCGCATGGCCGCGGCGCGGGGCTTGCCCACCGCAAGCAAGCACGATTCAATGGATCTCTGCTTCATCGCGGATGATGATTACCGCCGCTTCTTGCAAGATTGGGCGGCAGAGGCCATGCAGCCGGGGCCGATCCTCGACCGGCAGGGCCGCGTCTGGGGCGAGCATCACGGCTTGCCCAATTACACCATCGGCCAGCGCAAGGGGCTGGGCATCAGCGGCACGCCTGAACCGTACTTTGTGCTGGAGCTTGACCGGGCACGCAACGCCTTGATCGTGGGGACCGCGGCGGAATTGGGCCGCGACCGGCTGATCGCCACCCATGTCAACTGGACGCTGGGCGCGCCCGTCGCGGCGGGCACAGCGGCAACGTGCAAGATTCGCTATCGCGCCGAACCCGTGGCCTGCACGCTCTATCCGCAGGCCGATCACGCGGGCAGCCGCGTCGAAGTGCGCTTTGCCTCGCCCCTGCGCGACATTACGCCCGGCCAGGGTGCAGTCTTTTATCAGGGCGACCTGTGCTTAGGAGGCGGCATCATCGCCTAATGCTTGCGCTTGTCCCGCCCGCTCTACTGCTCAGCGTGCTGATCAGTGTGGCCTATGCCGCGCTGCTGCACCTGTGGAAAGGACGCACGCTGCGCGATCTCCTGCTCTATCTGATTGCGTCCGCGGGCGGTTTTGCCGTGGGGCAGTTGTTGGGGCTGCTGTTGCAGATCCCGCTGCCGCGCATTGGCCAGATCCACATTGTGGAGGCGACGCTCTTCGCCTGGATCGCGCTGATTGGCGTGCGCGAGCTGACCGTCGCCCGCCGCGCCAATCCGTAGCAGCCGCGCCCCGCGATATCCTTCGAGAGCTTTCGGGGGCCGAAAGTCAAACTTCCCGCCAGTTCCGGAATTGGCAGGAAGATCGAGTGTGATTGATTCGACTGTTTGGAGCAGCCTGTGTTATCCGCCACCATTCGTGACATCGCCATCATCATCATCGCCGTTCAAAGCATCATTATCGGTCTCTTGATTGGCGTGCTGATCTGGCAGATTTGGCGGCTCGTCAAGATCCTCCAGACGGAGATCAAGCCGATCATCGACGACACGCAAGCAACCGTCAAAACGGTGCGCGGGACGGCGACCTTCGTCAGCGACACCGTAGTAGAGCCGGTCATCCGCACCAACCGCTCGGTTGCACGCTGGCGGGGGATGGCGTCGGCCCTGAGCAGTGAATTTAGCAACTTCCGGCGCAGCACGCGCCGTCGCCCGCCGACACCCCCTGCAGCGCCGCCTGACGCCCAACCGGGCACACCGCCCGGCCCGCAGCCGCCGCGCCCGCCATCCGGCCCCACGCCCCCTTCCTCCTCAGCCTCTTAACCGGCGGGGGATCAGAGTTAATCTTGGCGGAAGCTGCGAGCTTCATGCCCATCTCGCGAGCAGATGGGCATTGAGCAACATTCCATCTCGCGAGCAGATGGGCGTAGCTTCCGGGCAGGCTAAACAGCTTCGGTCTCCGGCGTATCCGTCGCGGGCGTCACCGTCCCGTCACAAACATGCAGCCGCTTGGCGCGCGCCTGAAATTGGGGCGTGAAGTCGTCCCAATCGGTTGTCGTGATTACGGCCTGCTCCACCCCATCCAACACCGTCAAGAGCATACTGCGGCGCTGGGCATCCAACTCGCTCATCACATCGTCGAGCAGCAGCAGCGGGGCTTGGCCGGTGGCATCGGTCATGGCCTGTACCTCGGCCAGTTTGAGCGAGAGCGCGCCGCTGCGCTGCTGCCCCCGGCTGCCAAAGGTACGCAGATCACGACCATTGACCAGAAAACGCAAATCGTCGCGATGAGGGCCATAGAGCGTCATCCCCGCGGCCAATTCGCGCTCGCGCCGCGCCTCCAACTTCGCTTGGAACGCCGCAGCAATGGTCGCGGCATCCGCCGCGCCGGGCCAGGGCCAGCGATATTCGTCGAGCAGATGTCCCTCTTGCCAGAGCGAAAACTCCGCATCGGGCCATTCGCCATAGTTGAAGCTGGGGATCAGTTCCAAATGCAGCGTCTCGCGGCCATCGGACAGTTCTAATTGGCGCGCCTGGGCCAAAGGCTGCAACTGGGTGACAAAGGCATGGCGCTTTGCCAGCACCACGCTGCCCGTCTGCACCAGTTTCTCGTCCCAAAAGCCTAGCTGGGCGGCGGTGGACGTGGCGTTGGGGGATGCGCCCTGATCGCGCAGCGTCTTGAGCAGGCTGTTGCGCCGCGCCAAGATCTTCTGGTACGAAGCCAGCGCGCGCGTATAGGCCGGGTCGATCTGGCAGAGCGCCACATCCAGATAGCGCCGCCGCTCGCCGGGGCTGCCGTCCACCAGCTTGACATCTTCGGGCAAAAAGAGCACCGCGCGCAGTTGGCCGATCAAATCTAGGCTGCGCTTGTTGACGCCGTTGATGCGCACCTGCTTGGTATAGTTCAGCCCATCGCCGCGCGGGGTCAATAAGATTTCCAGTTCCATGCTGCGCGAGCCATGATCGACCGCGGTCTGCACCTGTGCAGCCACACGGCTATAGGGGATCGGCTCGTCTGCGGCCTGCCAATCAACCACCTCGCGTTCCACGCTGGCGTGTACCGGCTTGCTCGTTGCCAGGAAATAGATCGCCTCGAGCAAGTTGGTCTTGCCCTGCGCGTTGCGACCTTGCAGCAGCGTAAGGCGTTGATCAAACGCCAGTTCCAAGTGGCGATAATTGCGAAAATGAGTTAAGGAAAGTTGAGTCAGTAACATAACATCTCAGCCGCGGCACTCCAGCTTACGGAGCAGCGCGCAACGATTGCGCCTCACGCGGCCTGAACGCCGCCCTGCGGGCTTCTCTGTCGAACCGTCTGCCGATTCACCTGCCGGTTGATTGATTGATCCTGTGATGAACGCCGCTGGGTCAATTGAGCGATGAGCATGTCGAGTTCGGCTTCAGGGTCCGCGCCGGTCTTCATAGCATAGTCCGCGGTCAACAGCCGATCCAGCACGCCGATTAGTTCGTCGAACGTATAGCCCAGTGCCTGCTGCATGGCCTTCTTGACCGGGTAGGGCTTTTCGCTCACCTGCTTGGCAATGTCAAACTCACTGCCCCCGCCGCCCGTGGACGACATGGCCTCTTTCACCTTGAGAATGATGCGATACTGGCGCGCAATCATGGTTAACAGGTAAAAGGCGTTGGCGTCGTTGCGGCGCAGCGTTTGCAGCGACTGCATGGCCGCGCGCGGGTTGCGCTGGCTCAACGCGTCGGTGAGCGACCAGATCATGGCCTCGCTCGCGTCGCTGACCAGCAGGTTCACGTCGTCGGGCGAGATGGGCCGCCCGCTGGCATAGAGCGAGAGCTTTTCCAGTTCGTTGTCCAACTGGCGCAAGTTCACGCCCACATAGGTTGCCAGCAGTTGCACGGCGCGCCCGTCGATGGCGATCTGGCGGGCGCGCGCCCGCTGATTGATCCAATTCGGCAGGTTGCGCGCCTCGGGCGCGTGCAGTTCGACCAGTTCGATCTGCTTCTCCTTGATCAGCGCCTGCACACCCGGCACGCGCTGCTCGGCCTCCCCATCCGCACGCTTGACCGCCACGCTGAAGCCGCGCCAGAGGCCGCGCCGCTTGTCCAGCCCGCTTTCCACCAAAACCAGGTCAGTGGTATCGGGCAGCGTTGCCAGCCCGGTCAACAGCCGCGCCGCGTCGTGGTAGGCCGCGGCATGGCTGTCCTTGCTCTGGGCCATGCGTTTGTCAAGCTGTGCCAGCGCGTCGCGCGCGATCACCAACCGCCGGGGGGAAAGGAACGGCATCATCGAGGCCTGGCCCAAGAGATCGCCCGCTGTGGTCTTTGCCCCGTCCACTTCGGTGATATTGAGGTCGGCCAGTTCCGGGTCGCCCAACGCGGCTTTGTACTCGGCAATCTGTTGGGCAGCCAGGTATTCGTCACAATCTAAAAGCAGATAGACCATTCTTTACAGTTCATAAACATAGCACATCAACCCAATAAGGAACCGGCGCGGGCCGCGCCGGTTCCCCTTGACGCCCTGTTGCGCTTGGCTGCATCGCGCGGCCAGGTTCGATTGCCCTATAAAGCACCCTACTCAAAGATGACACGGTGGACAGTCTGCTTGCCAATCTGCACCGGGCGAATCTCGGCCAGCCAGCGGTCGGCCACATCCGGCGTCGTCGTATACGCCTGCAAGTACATGCCAAGTGGCTTGGCTGCAAGCTGCGCGAGCGCCACCAGGAGCAGCGTCGCGCCCAAGCGGTCGAGCAGCCCGCGCCGCCCGCTTAGGCCCACCCACGCGCCGATTGTCGTCAGCACCACGCCTGTTGCAAAGTTGGTGCCGCAGTTGGGATGCAGCGCCAACTGCGACTGGCCGCCTTGCAGCCGCAACAGTGCCTCGCCCACCGCCCGCCGCAGCACCGGCTCATCCACCGGGCCATAGATGGTAAAGCCGCGCGGATCGCTGTACCCGGCAAACGTGCGTGTCGGAAAGCGCTCTGCCAGCATGTAAAGCGTGGCATGTTCGATGGCATGATGCTGGCGCAGGCGATGCGACAACGCGCGCAACGCGGTTAGGAAGGTGGTCAAAGCGCCTCCTCGCCCATGATCCTTGCCTGTTGCCTAACGGCCCAACAACCGCTTGGCGGCCTGCACCATATGCTCAGGCGTCAAGCCGAATTCTTCATAGAGCCGCTGATAGGGTGCGCTGGCCCCAAAGTGGTCGAGGGCGAGCACCGTGCCCTTGGCCGGATCGTTGCCCACCCAGCGCGACCAGCCGAACGAAGCCGCGGCTTCAATCGCCACCCGCGGCACATCCGGCGGCAGGACCTGGGCGATGTACTCATCGCCCTGCTTGGCAAAGACTTCCCACGACGCCAGGCTGACCACGCGCACGCCGATCCCTTCTTCGGCCAGTTGTTTGGCCGCGTTGTAGGCAATCTCGACTTCGCTGCCTGTGCCGATCAGGACCACATCCAAGCCGTTGGGAGCCTGCTCGAAAAAGACATAGCCCCCGCGCAGCGTGCCGTCCGCGCTGCCCATGCCCTCGGCCTCTCGGTCAAAGACGGGCAGATTCTGGCGGGTGAGCGCCATCAGCGTAGGCCCTTCGGTGTTCTCCAGCGCGATCTGCCACGCATAGGCAGTTTCGTTGGCGTCGGCAGGACGCACCACGGTCATATTGGGCATGGCGCGCAGCGAGGCCAAATGCTCGATAGGCTGGTGGGTGGGGCCGTCCTCGCCCAAGCCGATGCTGTCATGGGTCATGACGTAGATCACACGGATGCCCATCAGCGCGGCCAAGCGCATACTGGGGCGCATGTAATCGGTAAAGGTCAAGAAGGTCGCGCCGTGGGGGATCACGCCGCCATGCAGCGCCATGCCGTTGAGGATGCCGCCCATGGCATGCTCGCGCACGCCAAAGTGAATGTTATTGCCGCTGTAGTCGCCTGCCTGCATAAAGCCGGAGCTGGTGATGGTCGTCTTGTTGCTGCCCGCCAAGTCGGCGCTGCCGCCCACCAAATTGGGGATGACCTCCGCCAGCGCGTTGATGACCGTGCCGCCTGCGTTGCGGGTGGCAATCGAGTCGCCCGCCTCAAAGACAGGCAGCGCCTTCTGCCAATCTTGGGGCAGTTCGCCCGCCATCAACCGGCGCAGTTCAGCCGCCTCATTGGGGTAGCTCTGGCTGTACGCTTCCAGCAGATCGCTATATTCGGATTCCCATTGCTTGCCGCGCCCCACTGCCTGGCGGTAGAAGTCGCGCACCTGGTCAGGGATGTAGAAGCTGGGCGATGCGGGCCAGCCCAACTCTTCTTTGGTCGCGGCCAGTTCCTCTTTGCCCAGTGGCTCGCCGTGGGCTTTGGACGTACCCGCCTTGTTGGGGCTGCCAAAACCGATGATCGTGCGACAGCCGATGATGCTGGGCCGGGGGTCGGCCTGGGCCGCTTCAATGGCCTGGGCAACCGCGTCCATGTCCATGCCATCGACCTGCTGCACATGCCAGCCGTAGGCCTCAAAACGCTTGGCCCAATCCTCGGTGAAGGAGACATCCGTCTTGCCGTCGATGGTGATGTTGTTGTTGTCGTAGAGATAGATGAGCCGGCCCAAGCGCAGATGACCGGCCAAGCTGGCTGCTTCGCTGGCGATGCCCTCCATCAGGTCGCCGTCGCTGACGATTGCGTAAATGCGATGATCCATCACGGGCAGATCGGGCCGGTTGTAGCGCGCCGCCAACCACTCCGCGGCCAGCGCCATGCCGACGCCATTGGCAAAGCCTTGGCCCAGCGGCCCTGTTGTCGTCTCCACTCCCGGCGCATGTCCATATTCAGGATGGCCCGGCGTCATGCTGCCAAACTGGCGGAAATTGCGCAGTTCCTCCAACGGCAGATCATAGCCGGTCAAATGCAGCAGCGCATAGAGCAGCATAGAGCCATGCCCAGCACTCAACACAAAGCGGTCGCGGTTGATCCAGTCTGGATTGCTGGGGCTATAGCGCATGTAGCGCGTCCACAGGACGAATGAGGCCGCGGCCATGCCCATCGGCAGGCCGGGGTGGCCCGAATTGGCCTCCTGCACAGCATCCGCCGCCAACATACGAATCGTATTGACTGCTTCCGCGGCAAAGGCGGGGTCGAGCGCGCGGTCGTCTATCACCGGTGTTGCTGTAGTCATGCAAACCCTCGCTTATTCTAAAGTCGTATTCTATAGGTCACATTATCTAAAAGCGCACTGGCTGCAATCGCACACGCTGGGATCACAGTGAATTTCTGCGCTTGTCGTCCCATCTTGCCATTGGCCTAGTCAACCGGCACAGCATTGTTGGCATGAATTGCATTGGCATGAGTCTCATTGACATGAATCAACCGACACGAAAAACGAACCTGCCGGTCGATGATCCGGTTTGCCAATGGCGCGAAATATAGCCGATATAACAGGACAAAGTATAGCTGCACCGGGAGAAAATGTCCGTGGTGTGGCTTACGGCCTTGGCGGACAAGACCGCGCTGTCCCATTTTCCCGTTGAAAGGCGGCCTTGTCAACTTGATACACCCCAAAACCGGCTGATACGCAACAATCCTTGCACCATAGACCAACGTGCCTTACAAGAATTGAGCGGCGACCTGCAAGCGACTTCTCGCACGGTTTGTCTCTTGTGCCTAGAACAGCGTATTTGGGACGCTCGTTAAGTTGGGGTACGATGGTTGGTTGGAACCTTTATATCAGGCGTCTTGATCATCAGGAGGCTTGATCATCGGCAGCCATGAATAATCGGGCGCTTGATACGGAACTTTGCTGCATGGTGCGCGTTCAAGCAGGATGCCGCGGAACCTGCTGCACGCGCGTTGACGTTCAAACGAAATGACTATGAGCCAAACCACCTTTGCCCACACGCTTGCGCGCGCTGTGCTGCAACATGCGCCGATCCATCAACGCGGCCACCTGCTGCGCAACCTCGGCCTCTTGGCTGGTTTCAGCGCAACCCTCGCAGGCTATGCCTTCCTGCGCGAGCCGCTGCGCGTCAAGCTAGACCGTCTCACCATTCGCCTACCCAGCGCCAACGGTCACCTGCCGCCCAATGGGCTGCGGATTTTGCACCTGTCGGATACCCACTTCTGCGGCAAACAATGGCGCGAACAGCCCAAGATCGATTCCATCCGGCGGGCCTGCGCCGGGCTGGAATATGACTTGCTGATCCATACAGGCGACTTTGTCCATGAGGACAGCGGTCTGCCCAATGTGCTGGCCTTGCTCGATTCGCTGCCCAAGCCGCGCCTGGGGAGCTTTGCCGTCTTTGGCAACCACGATTACACCACCTACAGCCACAGTGAGATGCTGCCGCGCGCCTGGGCCAAATTTACCGAGCTGCACCAGAGCCAACTGAATGGAAACGGCCACAACACCACCTTTACACACCTGCGTACCTTTGTGGCCTTTGGGCACTACTTTGCCAATTCACGGCTCGACTTCAAGCGCACCGGGCGCAACAACGTGAGCGCGCTCGAAGCCGCGCTGCTGGCGCGCAACATCTACCCGCTGCACAACCGCAGCGTGCGCCTGATCTGTGAAGAATCCGGGGTGAACTGTTACCTGGCGGGCGTAGACGATGTATGCGAAGGCGCGCCCGACCTGCAAACCGCGCTGCAAGATGTGCCGGACAGCGTGCCGGTCATCCTCTTGACCCACAACCCCGACATCCTGACCGAGCCTGGCGTCGACCGGGCGGATCTGGTCCTGGCAGGCCATACGCATGGCGGCCAGATCGTGCTGCCGCTGGTGGGCGCGGCCCACACCCAAACCGATCACCTGCACCGCAACGAAGTCTCCGGCTACCTGCGCCGAGGCAAGACCCAGATCTATATCACACGCGGCATCGGCGAGGGCATTCCCCTGCGCTTTCGCGCCGCGCCCCAGATCACGCTGATCACCGTGCTGCCCGATGTGTAGGCCGCGGGTGGATAGATGTGGGTAGAAATTGATGGTAAGGCTGATGGTAAGGTTGATACAAAAAGGCGGTGGGCATGTTATTTTGTAAGGTTGTCCCAAGCGCGGCGCGGCCTGGGCAGACCGGCACACCAGGCAGCTTTTGACGGGGCCTTGCCCAGTTTGTATACTAGAGTACTGCAAGCAGGTTTCACTTTGCTACACTGAAGGTTGCGTGTGCGGCAGTTGTAGTCACCGCGTAAATCACAGCGCAAATTACCGTGTACGCAAAATTGCGGCTTCTTAAACAATCAAACCACACAGAAACCGCCAAGAAACTACAAGAAATTCCACAACAAGGACAGCATCTAGGAGGACACAATGGCTTTTACACTACCTGATCTGCCGTATCCTGCCAATGCGCTGGAACCGCATATTGATGGGCGCACCATGGAAATCCACCATGATAAGCACCACGCTGCCTATCTGACCAACCTCAACAATGCCATTTCTGGGACTGACTTGGAAGGCAAGGACATTGTTGATATCCTGAAGAATATCGATTCGGTCCCCTCCAATATCAAGACCGCTGTCCAGAACAATGGCGGCGGCTATGCCAACCACAATCTCTTCTGGACGATCATGGGTCCCAATGGCGGCGGCAGCCCCAGCGGTGAGCTTGCCAGCGCCATTGACAGCAAGTTTGGCAGCTTCGACGC
>CAZZNG010000003.1:0-58132 GCA_964655505.1 uncultured Litorilinea sp.
ACGCGGTGCGCCGCATTGCCATCGTGAGCGACGCGGAAGCGGCCCAACTCACCAGCCGCGAGCGCCCCATTGTCCTGCTGCGCAAGCGGGCGGATTCACCCCTGGCCGAAGCAGTTGCGCCGTGCAATCCCTGTGTGGGCGTGATGCTGCCCTATTCGCCGCTGCACTACCTGCTCTTTGTGCCGGATGCGGAAGCGCACGCCGCCGGGCTGATGATGCCCGCTTGGTTGGTCATGACATCGGGCAACATGGCGCAGGAGCCGATTGTCACCGACGACGACGCGGCGTTGGAGCGTTTGGAGCCGCTGGCCGATGCCTTTTTGCTGCACGACCGGCCCATCCATGTGCCGTGTGATGATTCCGTCCTGCGTGTGCCGGAAGGTCTGGCAGGTGGGGTGCTGCCCATTCGCCGCTCGCGCGGCTTTGTGCCGCTGCCCATTGGCCTGCCCGCGGATCTGCCGCCGTTGCTGGCTGTGGGCGGCGAACTCAAAAGCACCTTCTGCTTGACCAAAGGGCGGCACGCCTTTCTGAGCCAGCACATTGGCGATATGCAGAACCTGACCACGCTGGAAGCCTTTGCCCGCGCTGCGGCGCACATGCAGACGCTCTTTCGCATTGCGCCCCAAGCGCTGGTGTGCGATCTACATCCCGCCTATCTCTCGACGCGCTGGGCCGAGGAACATGCCGGGGATCGCCGCTTGATCAAGGTGCAGCACCACCATGCCCATATCGCCGCGGTCATGGCCGAACATGGGCACGATGGGCGCAGGCCGGTCATCGGCTTTGCCTTTGACGGCACAGGCTATGGCACAGACGGCGCAATCTGGGGCGGCGAAGTGTTGATCGCGGACTATCGCACCTGTACGCGGGCGAGCCATCTGCGCTATTTCCCGCTGCCAGGCGGCGACGCGGCCATCCGACGCCCCTACCGCGCGGCGCTGGCCGCGCTGTGGGCGGCCCATCTCGCTTGGGATGAGGCGCTGCCGCCTGTGGCCGCGGCCACACCGACCGAACGCCAGGTCATCCGGCGGCAGTGCGAAACCGGGCTGGCGACTGTGCCGACGAGCAGCATGGGGCGGCTCTTTGATGCGGTGGCTGCGCTGGCAGGCGTGCGCCAGATCGCCAACTATGAAGCCCAGGCCGCCATCGAATTGGAAGGGCTTGTCATGCAGGGCACGTCGGGCGATGCAGGAGCCTACCGCTTTGACTTGCCCGCGGCGTTGGGCGAGCCGTTCGACGCCGCGCCGCTGCTGGCCGCGGTTGTGGACGACGTGCGCGCGGGCGTGCCCAGTGTGGTCATCGCCACGCGGGTGCATGAAGCCGTGGCCGACTTGGTGGTGGCGCTCAGCCTGTGGCTGGCCGAGCAGACCGGCTTAAACGAGGTGGCGCTCAGCGGCGGCGTCTGGCAGAACGAGGCGCTGCTGGTGCGAGTGGTGCGCCGACTGACCGCGGCGGGCTTCACGGTGCTCACCCACCGGCTGACGCCGCCCAATGACGGGGGGCTGGCCCTGGGTCAAGCCATGATCGGCAGCGCGCTGCTGGCCGACGAGTCAAGCTAGACAAGGAGTGGTGAACCATGTGTCTTGGCGTACCGGGCAAGGTGGTCGACATATACGACGCGGAGGGCGTCTTGATGGGGCGCGCTGATTTCGGCGGGCTGCAAAAGGAAGTCTGTCTAGCCTACATTCCGGATATTGCCCTGGGTGACTATGTGATCGTGCATGTGGGCTTTGCCATCACCAAACTTGACGAGGCGTCGGCCCAAGAGACCCTGGCCCTTTTGCGCCAAATGGCTGCGCTGGAAGAGGAACTAGGCCCGGTAGAGGAATCAGACCCGATCGAGGAACCAAGCTAGAGAGAGCAGACAGCATAGGGAGAGCCATGAAATATCTTGACGAATTTCGCGACCCCCAACTGGCCCGTCATTTGCTGGACGAGATCCACGCCATGACGACGCGGCCCTGGGCGATTATGGAGGTGTGCGGCGGGCAGACCCATTCGATCATCCGCAACGGCATCGATCAACTGCTGCCACGGCAGATCGAGTTGATCCACGGGCCTGGCTGCCCGGTCTGCGTAACGCCGCTCGCCATCATCGACAAGGCGCTGGCGATTGCAGCCCAGCCGGGCGTAACCTTCTGCTCGTTTGGCGATATGCTGCGCGTGCCCGGCAGCGGGAAAGACCTGTTCCAGGTCAAGAGCGAAGGCGGCGACGTGCGCATCGTCTACTCGCCGCTGGATGCGGTCAAGCTGGCCCAGGAAAACCCCGATCGCGAGGTCGTTTTCTTCGGCATCGGCTTTGAAACCACCGCGCCAGCCAACGCCATGGCTGTCTTCCGCGCCAAACAGTTGGGCCTGCGCAACTTCTCTATGCTCGTCTCCCACGTCCTGGTTCCGCCCGCCATTGCCGCCATCATGGAGTCGCCCACCAACCGCGTGCAGGCGTTTTTGGCCGCGGGCCATGTGTGCAGCGTCATGGGCACTTGGCAATATCAGCCGTTGGTGGAACGCTACCATGTGCCCATTGTCGTCACCGGCTTTGAGCCGCTGGATGTGCTGGCCGGGGTTCACTGCGCGGTGCGTCAACTGGAAGCAGGCCGCGCCGAGTTGGAAAACGCCTATGCCCGCGCGGTCGTGCCGCCTGGCAACGTAGCCGCGCAAAAGATGCTGGAAGCGGTTTTTGAGGTCACAGACCGCACCTGGCGCGGCATCGGCGCGATCCCGCAAAGCGGTTGGCGGCTGCGCGAGGCGTATCGTGCCTTTGACGCGGAAGCCAAGTTTGCGGTGACCCACATCCGCACCGCGGAATCAACCCTGTGTCACAGCGGCGACGTGCTGCAAGGGCGCATGAAGCCCAATGCCTGCCCTGCCTTTGGCAAGCAATGCACCCCGCGCACCCCCCTGGGCGCGACCATGGTGTCGAGCGAAGGGGCTTGCGCCGCGTATTACCAATATGGTCGCTTTGCGGCACTAGAAGAGGCGGCGAACACATGAACCACGAACTTGTCAATCAATCCACCAAGAATCAATCCATCAATATAGACGGCTGGAGCTGCCCCCTGCCGTTGGCGAACCACGACAAGATCGTGCTGGGCCACGGCGGCGGCGGCAAGCTCTCGGCTGAACTGGTGGAGCATCTCTTCTTGCCCGCGTTTCACAACGATACCCTGGCCGACCTGGGCGATTCGGCTGTGCTGGAGGTTGCGGGCGAGCGGCTGGCCTTCTCGACTGACTCGTTTGTGGTGCAGCCGCTCTTCTTTCCGGGCGGCAACATCGGCGACTTGGCGGTTAACGGCACGGTCAACGACCTTGCCATGCGCGGGGCGCAGCCGCGCTATCTCAGCGCGGGCTTCATCCTGGAAGAAGGGCTACCGCTGGCAGACCTGGCGCGCATCGTCGAGAGCATGGCCGCGGCCGCGCGCGCGGCCGGGGTGACCCTGGTCACGGGGGACACGAAGGTCGTGGACAAGGGCCACGGCGACGGCGTCTATATCAACACCAGCGGCATCGGCGTGATCCCGTCCCAGGTGCAGATCGGCGCGGACCGGGCGCGGCCGGGCGACGTGGTGATCGTCAGCGGCGAAATCGGGCTGCACGGCATTGCCATCATGAGCGTGCGCGCCGGGCTGGCTTTTGATACCGTGATCACCAGCGACTGCGCGGCGTTGAATGGGCTGGTGGCGGAGATGTTGGCGACCGGCGCGGCCATTCATGTGCTGCGCGACCCGACGCGGGGCGGCGTGGCCTCGTCGCTCAACGAGATCGCGCAGGCGTCGCAGGTGGGCATGGTGCTGGACGAGCACAGCCTGCCCGTGCCGCCCCCGGTGCGCGCCGCGTGTGAACTGCTGGGGCTGGACCCGCTCTATGTGGCGAACGAGGGCAAACTGCTGGCGATTGTGCCCGCAAGCGAGGCCGATGCGCTCTTGGCAGCCATGCGCCGCCATCCGCTCGGCCAACACGCGACCATCATCGGCGAGGTGACGGATCGACACCCCGGCATGGTCGTGGCGCGCACAGGCTTGGGCGGTACGCGCGTGGTCGATATGCAGGTAGGCGAGCAACTGCCGCGCATCTGCTGAGTCAGCTTTGCAGCTTGAAGCTACGTTGATGCAGTCGTATGTTGCATCCCCGGGCTTGCCCACGCGCCAAGAGCTGTTCAAGGGCATGTTTATCCCCTCTACGCGCAGCGCATACAAGTTCAAAGGGCGTATGGTTACTCATCGAATGATCTAGTGATCTATGGGGATGATCTATGGTCTGCTGTTCTATCAGGTGATCTACAGCAACAACTCTACCGCGTCTTTGTCACCTTTTATATACCTCTATCTATATCTCTCCATCTATTCTCCACCTATTATAGTGGTAACTTTGTCTTGATTGGTTACCTTTCGCAGCGCTACGCCCCCCGAAGGATGAATTAAGCGGCTGGTGGGCGAGATCCAGACGAAAGCCATGCAACTGCGCAAAATCGCCCTGTGCCAGCTTTCAGCGGGAACGACTCCAGGTATGCAGCACGTTATCCGCGCATCGGTATCCCCCCTCAACCCTGGAGAGGCGAATGCCATTTACTCATTTCAAACGCGCGGCACAAGTTGACGCTGTACAAATTGGCCGCGGTTGTTCATTTACACATCGTTTATTCACACAGTGTTCATTCACACAAGTAGGGCAGACAAGTTAAAAGGAGAATGCAATGAAAGCACGCCACGCGCTCAGTTGGCTGATCGCCTTGTTCACGCTGGTCGGGCTGGGGACTACAGTCCTTGCCCAAGACACGCCTCCAAACATAGATGGGGAGGGGCCGCCGAATGTACGCATTAGCCCAACAGGAGTCGTCGACGGCAAAGTCCTGATCGCGCGCACGGTGGCTGATGGGCCTTCGTGGGTGGTGATCCACGCCGACGATGAAGGCGAACCCGGCGAGGTGATCGGCTATGCGCCGGTGGGAGAGGGCGAGACGCTCAATATACCTGTCGAGGTTGACACCGAGGCTGTCACGCCCATCCTACATGCCATGCTGCACGACGACTTGGGCGAAGTGGGTGTCTTTGAGTTCCCCGGCGCGGATACGCCCACCACGATCGAGGATGACATCGTCATGGCTGCTTTTTCGGCGCTGCCGGTTCCTGCTGAATCGGAGCCGATGGAACCCGATGTGCAGATTAGCCCCGAAGGTGTGGTCAACGAGCAGGTGATCATTACGCGCGCCGCCACTGCTGCGCGGTCGTGGGTTGTGATTTATAACGACGATGACGGCGAACCTGGCGAGGTGATCGGCTATGCACCGCTCAACGAGGGAGAAAATCTTGAGGTGCTGGTCGACATCGATGCAGAAGCCGCCACACCCGTCCTGTATGCGATGCTGCACGACGACAACGGCGAAGAAGGCGTCTTTGAGTTCCCAGGAGTCGACACCCCGACCGAACTTAACGGCGACATTGTCATGGCCTCTTTCTCATCTGCAGGCGTTCCCGAAGAAGAAACCAGCACAGGGACCGGCGGCCCGGTGGAGCAGGGGCAACGCGCCACCTTGATGGCGGGCGCAGCGGATGACGACGAAGCAGATGACGATGCAGCGGACGATTCGATGGCAGGTGCGTCGACCAAAGGCGGCGTCGCGCCCACCTCGATGCCGGTGACGGGCGGCACACCCTCTACCGCCGCGATTCTGATGACGGTCGTCAGCCTCTTGGCTGTGCTGGCAGGCGGCACGCTCATCATGCGCCGCGGCCACTCCCTGCGCCCGTAAGCGCGTCATTGGGGGCAGGCCCCAAAGAGTTTTATCAACGTTCAATCAATCAAAAAGGCGAGTGCGCCCGTTCAAGGGTGTACTCGCCTTTTCTTCTGCCTAATGTTAGCTTCAGGTTGCAGGAGGCGCTAGCGGTGCAGCGTGTAGAGAAAGGCGCTGATGTCGCGCGCGTCCTGCTCGGTGACATTCAAGTTGGGCATCAATGTGCCCGGTTCAATCGACTTGGGGTCGCGAATCCACTGGATCAGGTTGTCCGGCTCATTGGGGACAGCCCCGGCAATGTAGCGGCGTTCAGCCCAGCGGTCAAGCGGCGGCCCGGCAGTGGCGTTGGCAGAGGCCACTGTGGGGATCGTGTGGCACGCATCACAGCCATAGGCACGCACCGCCATGCGCCCGCGCACAGGATCGCCCCCTTCGACGGTTGGCGCGTCAAAGGTATTGGGGGGGATTCCGGCCATTGCCATCAAGGGGGCGCAGCCGCTGCTGATCCAGGTCAAGGCGACACAAAGCGCCACCATACCGGCTTGTTTGAGCCGGGGCGTGATGTATGGCAATCGGTCCATCTAGTGCCCTTCTCCGCCTTCCTCCCGCTGGAATACCTCCATGCGTTGCTCAACCTGATCCAGGGGGACAGGCGAGGCACTGTTGCCCCAGGAGCCGCGTATGTACGAGATGATCGCGGCCAACTCGTCGGCGGCGAGGTAAGGGCCAAAGCTTGGCATACCGGCGCGCCCTCGGATCACGACCTGGATCACGGGCTGCGGGTCTTGGGCGGTGACAAAGGGGTTCCCGGCCAATGGCGGGTAAGCGCCCTCAACGCCCTCGCCGCCCACTTGGTGGCAGGCAGCACAGTTCTGCATATAAAGCTGCGCGCCCTCTGCCATTGACACTTGGGAATCGGCGGCTGCTTGGCTGCTTTCCTCACTGCCGCCCTCGCCGCTGCCCGCGCTTTGCACTTCCGCCGGATCATTATCAGTATCTGGATCGCTGCCCGTTCCAGAGGCAGACTGGGGCTGTTCCGTGCCTGTCGCGGCGTTTGTCTCTGTCCCTGCCTCTGCCCCTGTCCCTGTCTCTGTGCCCGTGCCCGTGCCCGCCTGCGCGCCGGTGTCCTCCTGCGTAGTGCCTGCCTCCGCCTGTGTGCCTGTGTCTGTCTGTGCGCCTGTGTCGGTGGCTGGCGGCGCAGCGCCCTGTTCACCGCTGGCGGCCTGGGTTTCGCCCCCGACCGATTCAACCTGCACATTGCCCGAAGCGTCTATGACTATCCGGATCTCGATGGGGATGACCTGCTCCTGCTGCGTACTTTGCACTGGCTGCTGTCCGCTCTGTTGGGATGGTTGAGCCTGCTGCTGTTCGGGCTGCTGCTGTTGAGTCTGTTGTTGCTGAGTCTGTTGTTGCTCAGGCTGCTGCTGGTCCGTCTGCTGCGCCTGGCCGCCGCCTGCCGCATCCTCCACCTGCTGCGGTTGGACGGGCGAGGCGCCGTTGTCCCATGCGCCGCGCGCATAGGTTAAGACCGCGGCGATCTCCTCGTTGGACAACTGGCCGCTAAAGGCGGGCATTTGCCCGCGGCCCTCCAACACGATCATGATCGGCTCGTTAGGCTCTTGGCTCGTCAGAACAGGGCTGCCTGCCAAGGGCGGATAGCTGCCGCTGCCCTCCCCTTCCGGACCGTGGCATATGGCACAGTTGTTGGCATAGACCTCTTGGCCCTGGCTCGCCAACTGCTCTGCGCCCGCTTCTTGGTTGCCGTCGGCTTGCTGCTGGTCTTGCGCAGCGGATTGTTCACCGGATTGCTCGCTGCTCTGTTCACCCGATTGCTCACTGCCTTGCTCGCTGCTCTGCTCGCCGGATTGACCGCTAGATTGTTCGCCAGATTGCTCACCACCTTGCGCGCCGTTCGTCTCCGATGGGGGTTGTTGGCTGGTGCTGGTGGTTCCTGTACTGGTGGTTCCTGTATCGGTCATGGTTGCAGTATCTGTGACTTCACCTGTGGCTTCCGGCATGGGCGTGGCGGCAGGCTGCGCGCTTTGCCCTTGGCTTGCGCCGCTCGGCTCCGGCGTCATGAGCATGATCTGGATTTGCAGCGTAATCTGTCCATTTTGCGTGCTAACAGTCGTGGATGCACCCTGCTGCTGGGGCGGCTGGCTCGCCTGTTGTTGGCTCCCATCCTGCTGCTGTTGCTCAGGCTGTTGTTGCTGAGCCTGCTGCTGTTCAGCCTGTTGTTCAGGCTGCTGCTGTTGAGTTTGTTGCTGCTCAGGCTGTTGTTGCTGTTGAGCCTGTTGTTGTTCAGGCTGTTGTTCAGGTTGTTGCTGAGTCTGCTGTTGTTGAGCCTGCTGTCCACCCCCTTGGCCGCCGCTCACCTGCGCGACTTCGTCCGGCTGGACGACCGCCGCGCTGTTGCCAAAGGAATTGCGAACATAGCTCACCACAGACGCCACCTGCTCGTCGTTCAGTTGATCGCCAAAGCCGGGCATCTGTCCGCGCCCTTGCAAGACCGTCGTGATGGCCGCGGACGGGTCTTCGCTCGTCGCGATGGCGCTTCCGGCCAGTGCGGGGAAGCTGCCGCTGCCCTGCCCGTCAGGACCGTGGCACATGGCGCAGTTGTTGGCATAGATCTCGCTGCCCTGATCGATCAACTGTTGGTCGCCTACCTGCTGTCCCTGGGCCGCGCTGTCGCCACTGCTCTCACCACCGCTATTCCCGCTGCCGCCACTCTCACTGCCGTCGCCCCCACCGTCGCTTGGGGCCTGGGCGACCTGCTGATTACCGCTTCCGCTTGCCGCGCCCTGTACCGGGGTCGGCGTCACCAAGATCACCACCAACTGCTGTGGTATGCTGCCGCTTTGTACCACGCCTTGATCACCGCCAATCAACGGTGCAGAGACTCTCCCTTGTGGGTCTTCAGCGCATGCACCAAGCACCCACAAGGTCATGAAAAGCGCAATCCCCACCCATACCGACTTTTTATACATGATGCGTTCCTCCCTATTGATGCACGCGGCGGTGCAGTTTGTCTACCTGCAACCACACCGAGCGCAGCGCTCCTTCGATCCAACCGGGCAGATAACTTAGATGCTCGCCCACTAGGTAGATGCGCCCATCCGGCTCCAGCAGCCGCGGGTAATATTGCTGCCGCGTCGCCTCGTTATAGACCGGCCAGCCGCCCAGGCTGTAGGGCACGCGATGCCATGCGACCGAGAAGCCGTTTTCAAAGCTATCCCGGTACTGTGGATGGATCTTGCTGCCAAAATCCAGCGCCAGTTCGATGCGCGCCTGCACCGACATGTTGCTGACCTCCACCGCATGTTGGCCGAAATTGTAGTAGCCCTGCAGCACGCCCTTCCTGCCAAAGAAGCCGTAGGAAGGATAGGCAATATCCCCCACCCGCGCGATGTTCGACCGCGAGATGCCGCCGAAGATGTGGTCATCCTCTTCCCAAAAGCGGCGGCTGAACTGCAGCCCGATCTTGCCTGCCGGTTCATAGGGCACGTTGCGCAGCGCTTCGACCATCTCTGATGAAAAGTCTGCCGGAATCGTGGGCAGAATCGTCGTCGGAATGTTGCAAAGGCAGTAATCCGCGGTGACTTCGTGCATCTCCCCCGTGCGCAGGTCGCGATAGACCACACGCACCTCGGATTCACTCTGGCGAATCTCCTGCACCTCGGCTTGATAGGTGATCTTTTCGCTGCCAACTGCCTCCTCGAACGCATAGGGGATGCGATCCATGCCGCCAACCGGCTGGAACATGGTCATCTGCTGGCTGTAGGCAGCCACCGACGCCAGATAGTCGCCTTGGGCGCGCAGCAGTTCGGCGGCATAGGGAAGCAGTTCTTTGAACGAGAGAGGCGATTCCGGCACGCCTGCTCGCAACCCCGCGCCCGGCGGTTCGACATAGCCGCGGCGACTTGTGCCGGTATAGCTCAGGGTGTCGGGGTCGATCAGCCCCTCGTAGATCAGATACTCGATGAGTTGCTCCATATCTTCCCCGGTCAGATCCGCGTCGAGTGCTTGATTGCTGGCCTGTTTGGCGAGCAGTTCCGCGGTATGACCGGCCATGTCCGCCTTGAAGGCGCGCGCCCGAATGCGCCGGCCCGCCAATGGGCCAAAGTCGCCCTCAACGTAGTAGTAGTTGGCCTCCTGGTAGTTGATGAACGGCTCAAGCGCCACGCCCAACTCTTTGCAGTAGGTCAGCACCGCGTCGTGGTGATGGGGGATGCGCCACGGGCCGGGGTTAAAATAGTGCCCCTCGTCAAATTCGCAGACCTGGCGTTCGCCGCCAAACTCCTGCAGTTCGGTCCCGCGGCGCACCGTCCAAACGTGACCACCGGGGCGGCTGCGCGCTTCTAGGATCTGAATCTCGTAGCCCAGTTTGCCCAGTTCATAGGCGCTGGCTAGCCCGGCCGGGCCTGCGCCCAAGATCAGGACCTTGATGCCCGAAACCTGCCCCGTTAACTGCGGCCTTGTCTGGCGCGCCGGTTTCGCCATGCCCCACGCGTCGAGCGTCGCCCAGATGGCCGCGGAACCGCCGACAGAGGCTATCGTTTGGAGGAAGCGGCGTCGATTGATCATGGGTTGCTTCATAAAGGTTCTCCTCTCCTGCTCTCATCCCTGCTCGCATCAGGTACAACCGCAGCATTTGCACCAGCTTTCCCATTCCTCTATGCACGGCTGGCGTGCTGGCTTGCACGTCTATCCAGGTTCAGAGCGAGGTCTAAATCCAATCACACAGCGGAAGGCCCGTCGTGGACAGTGCGGTCAGCACGATCAAGATGGTGCTGTACGCGTTCAGCCCTATCCCGGCCAGGCTAAGAAACTTGCTGTAGGAATCGCCCTCTGGCGCGTGGCGGCTGGCGCGCCAGTAGCGAATGGCAATCCCGGTAGCCACCGCGGCCCCCACAGCCGCGACCACGGTCGAAATAAGCACAAGCGCGTTGATGGCATTGAGGCCCAGCAGTTGACGGCGATAAAGCCCTGTGCGGCAGCCTGCCTCCACCAGAAAATAGACCACCAAAAAATAGATCATGTAGATCGTTAGCCCGCTAGCAAGCCCGACGACCAGGCTGATACGCGGCCTCTCTTGAACCTCTGTCTGTCTTTGCCCCTCTGTCTGTTGAGTCATCTTCTCTGTCCAACCTGTCTGCGTTCACAGACCAGCCCCCATGCCCCGTCTTCATGACACAAATAAGGCACGACACAAATAGAGCGTTGCGCCAGATCGCGCATCACACTAAATAGGGCGTCAGATAGACCGTGCCCGCCAGCACAAACCAGTAGAGTAGCGCCGCGTACCAGTAGAGCGCGCCGATGTCTACGGCGATATGCTCGCCCGACGAATAGCGCCCATTCCACGCCCATACTTGGGTAAATAGATTTTGGGCCATGCCGCCGATCACGATCGCGGCCAAGAAGATCAACAAGATGAAGTAGAGCGAACCATAGGCGTTGGTCGCGTGGGTAAAGGGCACTTGGCGCAGATCCAGCACCAACAAAGCAACCGCCGCGCCGCCCAAGATGAAAGCGAGCGCAAGCGAAATCCGCAGCCCCCACTGGCTGTCTGCGGTGATCGTGCGGTTGGCAAAGTACATGGCAATCGTGCCGCCGATCATGGCCGCGGTCGCCAACCCGGCCAGCGTGAGATTGGGCAGGCCGATGTCGCCCAGCGGCCATACAGCGTGCTGCAAGGCCAGGTAGTAGTAGCAAAAGAGGAAGAGCGACGTAGAGATGCCGATCAACAACACCATCAGCCACATGGACCAGCGCGTGATGACCGGGCTGCCATTGGGGTAGACCAAGATGTTATGTTTGCGCTCAAATTCCAATTCGCGCTCGGTGACCTCGATGCGGTCGGGCCAATGCCACCCGATCAAGCCCACGGCCACCAAGACAAGCCCGGATATGACAATGATGCGTGCGGTAAAGATTTCCGCGGCAAACATGGTGATCAAGCCGACCGCGGTGACAAAAGGCCAGATCGACGGGCCGGATACGCGGAATACTTCGGTCGGCTTGGCTTCGACCAGCGAAGAGGTGAGCGCAGCACGCCAGGTCAACGGCCAGCCCGACATATCGGCAAGCAGACTCTCGACCTTTTCGTCGCCCTCTGTCAGCGACTGCTGATCCCACAGCGGGTGTCGGCCGCGAACGATGGGCAAGTGGGCGAAGCCGTAGTTGGGCGTGGGCAAGTCAGTGGCCCATTCCAGCGAATCCGCGTCCCACGGGTTCGGCTCGGCCAGTTTCTTGGAACGTAAGGTCACGAATAGGTTGAGCAAGAAGAACACGATCCCCGCGGCCAAGATGAACGCGCCGGTCGTCGAAATCTGGTTGTAGATGTCCCATCCCAAGTCAATTTGATAGGTGTAGACACGGCGCGGCATCCCCAACAGCCCCACAATGTGCATCGGGAAAAAGGTGATGTGAAAGCCGATGAAAAAGAGCCAGAAATGCCACTTGCCCAGGCGCTCGGAAAGCTGCTTGCCCGCAAAAATGGGAAACCAGTAGTAGATCGCTGCAAAGAGCGGAAAGGTGACGCCGCCGATCAGGACATAGTGGAAGTGGGCCACCACAAAATAGCTGTCATGTACCTGCCAATCAAACGGAACCACCCCCACCATCACACCGCTCAACCCGCCCAGAACAAAGGTGATGAGGAAGCCGATGATAAACAAGAAGGGCGTTTGCCAGCGGGGGCGGCCAAAGGCAATGGTGGTCAGCCAGGAAAAGATCTGGATGCCCGCGGGCACCGCGATCATCACGCTGGCAACCGAGAAGAACGACATGGCGACTTGAGGCAGCCCAGCCGTGAACATGTGGTGCGCCCAGAGCGCAAAGCTGAGAAAGCCCGTCGCCACCAACGCCATGACAATGTAGGTGTAGCCAACCAGACGATGGCGGGCAAAGACCGGCACAATCATGGAGACCATCCCCGCGGCGGGGATGAACTGGATGTAGACTTCCGGGTGGCCGAAGATCCAGAAAAGATGCTGCCAGAGCAGAGGGTTGCCCCCGGCCTCAACCACGAAGAACTGCGTGCCCAGCTTGCGATCCAATTCCAACAGCAGACTGGCAATCAACAGGGTCGTAAACGCGAAGATAATGGCGACAGCGGTCACCAGATAGGCCCAGGCCATGACCGGCATCCGCCCCAGGGTCATGCCGGGCGCGCGCATCCGCGCGATGGCGATGATAATCTCCACGCCCGCGGCAATGGCCGCGACCTCGGCCACGCCCAGCCCCAGCAGCCAAAAATCCAACGCCAGCCCAGGGGAATACTCCAATCCGCTCAACGGCACATAGGCGAACCAACCTGCATCCGGCACAGCGCCAAAGAAGAAGCTTGAAAGAAAGAGAAGCCCGCCCAAGACAAAGGTGAAGTAGCTGAACTGGCCCAGCCGCGGAAAGGGCATCTCGCGGTTGCCCAACATGAAAGGCATCAAGTAAATGGCAAACCCTTCGAGCATGGGCACGGCGAAGAGAAACATCATGGTCGAGCCGTGCATGGTGAAGAGCTGGTTGAAACGATCCGGGGCAAGAAAGGTGTTCTCTGCCTGGAAGAGCTGCAGACGCATCAACAGCGCCATGACACCGGCCAGCAAAAAGAAGATGAACGACGCAGCCATAATGCGGCCGCCCAGCGCGTCGTTCTGGAGCGAGCGAAACCAACCGAAAAATCCCGGCGGGTCCGACCATACTTTTTCAAGCCGTTTGTTAATCTCTTCGTATGGAGTAATCATGCAGCTTCGTTCCCGTTATGTCAGCACTGGATGTCAGCATTATTTCAGCGATGCAAGATAGGCAAGCAGCGCCTCTAGCTCATCACCGCTCAGATTTGTCGGCGGCATGTAGGCCCCAGGCTTGTTGTGTTGGGGGTCTGTGATCCACCCGGCCAGGTGGCCGCGTGTGTTAGGCATGGACGCAGCGGCCAAGGTCAGACGGCTGGCAATGTGGGTCAAGTCGGGGGCGATGTTGCCGTCGGCGGCCGTACCGGCAATGGTGTGGCAGTTTCCGCAGCCTTTGAGCATGAAGATCCCAAAGCCTCTTTGCGCCAATTCGTCCGTCGATTGCTGGGCAGGCTGCGCCTGGGCGTCGAGCCAGGCGTGATACGCTTCTTCCGGCTGCGCCACCACCACAAATTGCATCTTGGCATGTTGCCTGCCGCAGAATTCGGCACAGATCCCCCGATAGACGCCGGACGCGTCCGCCTCAATCCATGTTTCGTTGGTCTGGCCCGGAACTAGGTCCAGCTTGCCGTGCAGTTCGGGAACCCAGAAGCTGTGAATCACATCGTCGCTGTCGAGCAGCACGCGCATGGGCTGGCCGGTGGGGATGCGGATCTCATTGGCAGTGACCACCTCGCCGCTGGGCGCGTTGGGGTAGCGCACCTCCCACCACCATTGATGGCCGATGACATGGATTGTGGACTCGTTGGCAATGTTGGGGCGGGCGAGGGCGCGCAGCGTGGTTAGGCCGAGCACCATGACGCCCAGGAGGATGGCGGCAGGGATGATGATACCGCCGATCAAGACAATGCGAGCGCCGATGCGTAGACGGTCGGCCTCGTCCCGGTTGGCATAGAAAGAGCGGGTGAGGCCAAGCCCCAGGTACACGATCACGATCACAAAGACGACGGTCGCCGTGCCCAGCAGAATCCACCAGAGGAGCGCAATCTGTCCGGAGGCAGGACCGGCTGTATGCAGCGCCGAGGCTGTTCTGCTGCTGTTACATGCTACGAGCAGCCATGCGCCCGCGAGCAGCATGACCGGGCGCATGGCGCGCCAGAATTGATGGCGCAGCAGTGCCACTACGCCAAGCCTACGAGAAGCAGCCGCACTCCTCGGCAGCCCATCGCCTGCCATGCTTGCCATCCCTTCTTGTACACGGTTTTATACGCGGCTGATCAAGGTGCGCTCGTCAATTCAGCCGCTCTATTGGCGCTGACGGCTCCCGCGCTGTGCCTAGCCGACACAGACAGGAGGTGGCCTTATCCTAGGGGGCGAGCTTGTCAGAAATCAATGTATCGTTAAGCGTGTGCGGGTAGAGATGGAGATAGACGGGGCGAAATCTGTATCTTTGTAGAGATGACTTGCAGAAGCAGATTGGATAGTACGCGGGGCAGGTCTGCCCGCCCGCCCCGCGATGCCATTTGTAAGAGGGCTAGATGAATGCAGGAGCATCCATCTAGTGCACAGCAGCTACTCGATCGGGCCTGTCATTTCTTCTACACGCGCAATAACCAATTCGCCTACGCCCACCCCCAAATCTCGCCCTGCATCGATGTCGCTCTGGAAGTGAATTCCGGCCCACATGCGCGCGTTGCCGATCTCCTCGACAGTGGTAAAGAGCGCCTCTCGCTCTGCCGGGAAGAACTCGGCCAGGATCGTGGACGTAGCAGATGACTGGCAGCTATGTGCCGAGGGGTAGGCAGGGAAGTTCGGGCTGGGGAACAAACCCTTGAACTCAGGGTCGACTTGGAACGGGCGCATGGACCAATAGGCGTACTTGGCATCATAGCAGCCGATGAACGCGTCCTGGTGCGCCGCGGCGACCGCGGCATAGATGCGCGCCGCCTGGGGCGGGTTGGCATCCAGCCCGCGCTCAAAGATCAGCCTGTTGACCGTGGCATAGGTAAAGGGGAAGGCCCCACGCGGCGTCTGCCAGTAGTAGGCAGTCGCCAACTGGGCGAAGGTGGGCGTGATCGCTTTGAGCGCGTCCAACTCGATTTGCATCTGCTCCGAATCATAGGCGGGCGGCGGCGGCGGGCGCAGTTGGTCACCCGAACTGAGCACCCATGTGCCCCAAGAACCGGCGGTCGGTTGGACCGGGTTCTCGCCTGTCCAGTAGCCTGCCCCGGTGGGCATTGTGCCGTCCCACGCCACGTCCGAGCCGTCAGTGATGGCGCGTGCGAGCACCTGCTCGGCCACTGCCTGCCCCAAGGCTAAACCAGCCTCCACGTCGCTTGGGTAGTGCACACCTGCCAGCAGCCGTGAACGAGCGGCTTCGTCGGCCTTGACGGCAAACTCAGCGGCATGGTCAGGAAAGAGATAGCTCAGAACTGCGGCGGCTGCTCCCGCGGCCGCGGCGTGTTCCGAAGGGTAAGAGGGGCTGTCGGGGTTTTCAAGCAGCGTGGAGAGGCTGGAATCGACTTCACTGGGGTGCGCACGGTTGTAGGTGTACTTGGCTTCCCAGGCGGCAACCGTGGCATCGTAGATGGCGAGGTTGAGCAGGACCATGCCGCGTGCAAAGCGGGGTGTGGGAGGGATCGCCGCCTCGGCATGTTCGGCTAGGGCAAGTTCAATCCAACGGTAGTTGGGCGCGCCGGCGTTCCAGTAAGCAACCAATGCCTCGTCTTCGGCAGAAAGATCCGCGGCCAACGTCTTAAGCTCCTCGATCTCGGCCTGCGTGGCCTCGGCATCGGGCGGCGGCCCGGGCTGCACCGTATCAACCGAATCCAGCACCCAAGTCTCCCATGCGCCGGCTTCCGGCTCGAGTTGGTTGCTGCGTGCTTGGGGCTGAAAGTCGGGGTCAACGACCATCGAGCAGCCCGCGACCAGCGCCACACATACCACAACTGCCAAAAAGACACTTGCGGCCTTCGCTCTCATACGTTCCTCCTCTGGTGTTGGACACCCTAAAACAACGAACCGACCTCTGTGCGACAGGAACTGTCTTGTTTACGCCATATGGATCAGCACGATGAATTAGCACAATGGAGCAAGACGGATGGAGCAACGCGCCATATGGATCGAGTGGTATGGCTCAAGTGGTCGAGCGTCGTCCACGGGAGAACGCAGCGTTTGGCGAAAACGCTGGCAAAAACGATGGGTTCGCCCCAATCAATTCGCCATAGCGCCCCGGCCTGCCCTGCCACGCTTGTTTAAACACACTTGTTTAAAGCAGTGACAGCAGCCCAGTTAGGTTGTACGCAGTCAAGGGAAAGTTGCCAGCCAAGGGGGGTGGCCTATGTCTCAGACCAAAGCATTCACAATCCAGGTCACAGGGCGACCTGGGGAACGATGCCGCTGGCGTTGTTAAACCGTATGGCCCTATCGCGTGACACGCTACCCTCTAGGCAACGCATGAGCAGAGGATGCGTGTCGAAGACAGGTACACGGTGTGCGGAGACTGTACTGATTAAACTGTTATTGATTTATTGATTCGCTGTGTGATTGTCGCTGCGTGATTCTCTAGCTGTGCAGTAGCCCAAGTATAGCATTGTTGTCAAGGGGTACGTCTGTTTTCCGATGCACTCTTGCTACGCATTTCTACGATGCACACTCCGATCATGCCGTCTTCAACATGCACAACGCAACATGCCTCAAGCAACCGTCTCCGGTCATACCGCAAAATCTACCCCCAGCGCCTATCTTGCCCTATGTGACAGCGCGACTTGCTTCGTTATGGTTCGTGAAAGCCCTATAGCGAATTCACATGCAGTTACATACAGGAAGTAGAGGATAGAAGATGGCCCCTACAACGGCCGATATTTTGGTGGACAGACTGATTCGATGGGAGGTTGATGTCGTCTTTGGTATGCCGGGCGATGGCATCAACGGGATTATGGAGGCGCTGCGCAAGCGCCAAGACGAGATCCGCTTTATCCAAGTGCGCCATGAGGAAGCCGCGGCGCTGGCGGCCTGCGGCCACGCTAAATTCACCGGCAAGCTCGCCGCCTGTCTGGCGACCTCTGGCCCCGGCGGGATTCACCTGCTCAACGGCCTCTATGACGCCAAACTCGACGGGCAGCCCGTGCTGGCGATTACCGGCAACACCTTTCACGATCTGATGGGAACCTATGGGCAGCAGGATGTCAGCCTGGATCTGCTCTTTCAAGATGTGACGGTCTACAACGAGCGCATCATGGGGCCGGCGCATGTGGAGACGGCGACGGACCTGGCCTGCCGCCATGCGCTCGCCTATCACGGCGTCGCGCACCTGACATTCCCGGTCGATCTGCAAGATTACGAGTACGACAAGTCTGAAGTATCCATGCACTCGCAGCCGCACCATACATCGGTGGGCGTTTCGCACCGGGCAGGGCTGCCCGATGAACAGGCGCTGCGCCACGCGGCGGACGTGCTGAACGCGGCCAAGAAGGTGGCAATTGTCTGTGGTCGCGGCGCAATCGGCGCAGGCCAGGAGCTAGAAGAAGCGGCGAATCGGCTGGCCGCGCCCATCATCAAGGCGCTGTTGGGCAAGACCGCTGTGCCGGACGACAGCCCCTTCACCACCGGCGGCCTGGGGCTGTTGGGCACGGCTCCTTCACAGGAGGCGCTGGAATCCTGCGACGCGCTGCTCTGGGTCGGCTCCTCCTTCCCCTACATCGAGTTTTTACCCAAGCCGGGCCAAGCCAGAATGGTACAGATCGACGCCAACCCGATCCGCATTGGCCTGCGCTATCCCGCGGAGGTGGGGCTGGTGGGCGACAGCAAGCAGACGCTGCAACACCTGCTGCCGCTCCTGGAACGCAAGGACGATCGCAGCTTCCTGGAGGAAGCGCAAAAGAACATGAATGACTGGTGGGCGCTCATGGAGGAGCGGGGCACGCGCCAAGATGTACCCATGAAGCCGCAAGTGGTCGCCTGGGAGTTGGGGCAGCGGCTGGCGCACGATGCCATTGTCACTTGTGATTCGGGAACCAACACGGTCTGGTGGGCGCGCTACATCAAGGCCAAGCAGGGCCAAATGCACTCGGTTTCGGGCAATCTTGCCACTATGGGCTGCGCCTTGCCCTATGCTGTCGCCGCGCAGCTTGCCTATCCCAACCGCCAGGTCGTCGCCTTTGTGGGCGACGGTGGGCTGTCCATGATGATGGGGGAGTTGGCGACCTGCGTGAAGTACAACCTGCCCATCAAGATTGTGGTGATCAAGAATAATACGCTGGGGCAGATCCGTTGGGAGCAGATGGCCTTCCTCGGCAACCCAGAGTATGGCTGCGAGTTGCAGCCGATCAACTTTGCCGGGATCGCACAAGCGTGCGGTCTGGTTGGCCTCACAGTCGAAGACCCCGCCAAGTGCGGCGATGTGCTGGCCCAGGCGCTTGCCACCCCCGGCCCGGTTCTGGTCGAAGCCGTGGTCGATCCCAACGAGCCGCCCATGCCGCCCAAGACCAAGCCCAAGCAGGCACTCAACATGGCCGAGGCGCTGGCTTCAGGACAGCCTGATGGCCGCAAGATTGCGCTGTCGATCCTGGGCGATCGGGTGCGCGAGATGGTTTAGCGTGATGCAGGTTAACGCCAAAGGCCAATCTTCCGGGACGCTCGGAGCGTCCCGGAAGATCACCTGGCGCTTCCACGCTGCCTACGGCTCGATGATCAACTCTACAAGCGGAACCCAATTGTCCGGCAGCGGCTCGCCCTCGGCGTCGGTCAGGGGCACGCGAGCCGCGACATCCGCCGCGTCGTATAGACCCATATAGAGCACATAGCGTCCTACCGCGGCCTGCTCGTCCACCCGTAAAGTCACCTCGTCCACGATCCCCTCGCCCGGCTGCCAAGACCAAGTGGGATTGCCCCCACCGCGCGGGGGCGCGTCTTGCTGCGCGATGACGCCGCGGTCGGGCGCGTAAAGCTGTAAAAAGCGCACATAATCCGCGCCCGCGGGCTGCTTGGCCGCGTAATAGAGCGTGACGGTGAACGAATCGCCCGGCTGCAAACCCGCTTCCGGCAGCGCAAGGTCATACCCGCGCAGCGTGGCAAAGTCGCCAAGTTGAATGGATTGAGCGACCTCCGGCTTGGGCAAGCGCCGGTTGACCACCTTCAACGGGGGCAGCCGCGCCGCGTCCGCTGCTTCGTCCGCGCCCACCACATGGGCGGGCAGCCGTTCCAATGTAGCGAAATCATACATCCCCACAGCAGGCCAATAGAGCGCACTGGGCGCGTCCGCGGGAATCCGCAGCAGGTAGATATCGGGCTGGAGCCGCGTTGTCTCCCACAGGCGCGGCGGCTGAAACAAGGGGCCAGGCAGGTGATCCTCTTGCACCAGTGGCTTGCCGCCCAGGTCGACCAGGTGGATAAAGGCGTGATAGTTGGTGACCAGGGGCCTGCGCGCCAGCCAAAAGAGTTGGTAGCGCAAGTACTCGCCAGCCTCCAGCACAAGGAGCGGGCCGCGGCCTGTGCCCGCGGGGGTGGGCGGCGTGGTGGCGTAGCCGGCCAGATCCACAGCATCGCCAAAGCGCACCGCGGCAGGGTGGGGCGGCGCGGCCTGTGCAGGGATGGCCGCGTCCAGCACCAACTCGCCCACAGGCGTGAAGCTGTCCGTCGTTGCACTTGTGGTTGTGCCAGTGGCTGTGCCTGTCGTTCGCTCAAAACGCGCTTCAATGCGGTAGCGTCCAGCAGCCAGGCCCGGCGCAACAGGCAGCAGATAGGCGTCGTCCACCAACATGCCCGCGGCCCACAGATCCGCCGGGCTGGTGTTGAAGTAGGGATAGGAGACTGTCTCGCCCACGGTTTCACCCGCAGTTTCGCCCGATAGGCTGACCAGCCGCCAGGCGACGCGCAGATCGTCAGGCGGCGTCGCGCTGATATACCAGGTCGGGTGGATGGCGTAGCGGTCGCCGCTCACCGGCTGCGTATGAAAGCCCGCCAGCGCCACTCCGTCCACCGCCAAAGGCTGAGCGGGCGAGGCCAGCGGCACAGTGGACGGGGTGATGAAGGCAGCGGCGAGGCCATAGAGCAGCAGCAGCGCGCAGAGCGCGGCCAGGACGCGTGAATGGGTGCGCCATCCCAACCCGATCAGCGCGGCCAGGGCCAACAGCGTGACCCTCCCGCCCCAACGTTGCAGAGGCGTGCCCACCCACTCCAGCCGCAGATCATGGCGGCCCGCGGGCACATCCACCGTGAGCAGGCCAAGATTGGTGCTGGGGTAGGTGAGGAGGTCGGTCGTGCCGTCTAGACGCGCGCGCCACCCTGGATAGTAGAACTGGGCCAGGCGCAGCGGCATGGCCGCGCTGGTGGTGATCGTGAGATCGACCTGGCGCGGGCCGATGGCGCGCGGGATGATCTGCTCGACGCGGCCCTCAGTCGCCTCAACCGTGCTGGGGTCTAGATCGAGCGTAGCCGCGGCCCAGCGCGGGCGAAACTCCTGGATGGGGCTTGCGCCCTCGCCGCCCCCCAGCACCCCTTGCTCTACTTCCACCTGGGCCAAGACCGGCGCGGAGAGATCGACCGTCTCCGGGGCAAAGACATCCATCCAGGCTAACTGGGGACGTTGGGCTGCGATGACCAGCGCGATCAGCAATACCGCGCCGCCCCATGCCCAGCCCTGGGGCAGCCGCCAGACCAGCCCACCCACAAAAAGCGCCAGGGGCAGCGAGCCTATCGACAGCAGACGCCAGGTAAACTGCGCGACGGGCAAAATGTCGTTGCTCAACCACAGGGGCAGCGACCACGCGCTCATCAACACGCCGCAGATCAGCGCCACGCCGCCCCAAAAGATCCATTCCGCGGTCCAGCGCCGCGCCAGCACAAAACCGGCCAGCGCCAACAGCAGTTGGACCGCGCCCAGCCGGATGGGCCGGGCAAAGGTGTGTTGATAGAAGAAGCCGCGATCCAGGAAGTTGTCCCAGCGCCAGACGCTGCTCGGCAGCCAGACGCTCTTGGCGATCTCATAGGCTGTCTCGGCGAGGTAGACGCGCTCGACCAGCAGCGGCAGCCAAAAGAAGGCACTGAGGCCCATCGCGCCCACCAGCGCAACCGCAAACCAGATGAGCGAACGCCGCGACCGGCCTGCCTGGAGCCAATGCAGCGCGGCATAGCCCAGCAGCAGCGGCGGCGTAAACAGCAGCGTGATATTGTGGGTGATCGCCAACCCGCCCAATGCGAAGGTGAACGGCAGCAGATAGCGCGCCGGTTGCTCATCGCGCAGCAGCCGCCGCGCGCTCCAGAGAATCCACGGCAGCAGCGCCTGTGCGCCAGCCTCGGCCAGCGCGCCGCGAATGTAAACATTGGTGAGCAGATAGGGCGCATAGACATAGGCCACCGCCGCGACCAGGGCCGCCCAGGGCCGCGTGGGGCCGAAAATGTCGCGCGCCAGCCAGGCCATGCCCACCCCTGCCGCCACCATGAGCAGGGCAAATGCGCCAACGAAGGCCGCATAAAAGCTCAAGCCCAACAGGTGCAGCCCTTCGACCAGGTAGTAGGTGCTGGGCGCGTAGAAGTTAAAGAGAGGATAGCCATAGCCAAGGATCTGATCCGACGCCCAGCGCGGCAGGAGGTCGCCCGCCATCAGGTGACGGTGAAGCAAGGCGATACGCAGCAGGTGCAGCCCACCGTCGAACGAGCGCGGCAGCCCTTCGGCATAGAACGGCCACAGCGCGGGCAGGCTTAAAAGAGCCACCAGTCCGATCAGCAGGGGACTCGACAGGCGAATCGACAGCGTGATCGGGCGCATAGCGGGCAGCGAAAGGCGCGGTAGGCCGCGGCGCAGCGGAGCGAATAGATGTTGGCGCATGGCCCCTACTCTACACCGGAACCGGCGCAAAAGCCTAGTATGCCCGCGTCGCTTGGTGGGAACAGCGTAGCGCGGCCAATGCCGCTTGATTCCCCACAGCCAAGACCCCTAACAAGTCAAGAGATGAATAGTTTGTCGAATCGCCTGTTTTCTGCTTTGATCAGTCTGATATCAATTTCTCGTCCAGTCCGTAATTGGTTCACAGCCGTGAATCAAGCCCAAAACTTGGAGCCGACTATGTACCAACCAAGACGCCGTTTACCCGCCTTGCTTCCTCTACTGCTCATGCTGCTTGGTCTGTTGGCCGCCTGTGCGCCGCAGGGCGTCGCGCCGGCTCCAGCCCAAGATGGCGCAGCGCCCGCGGCTGGAGAAACCCGTGTGCTGCGCGCGGCCATTGTCGGCGATGAGTCGACGCTCACCCCGTATACCTATATCACGGGATACCCCGGCTGGAATCTGCTCACGCTGCAATATGACACGCTCTATCAGCTTGATCTGGCAGGCGTGCCCCAACCCTGGTTGGCGACCGGCTCGACCATCAGCGACGACGGTCTGATCGTCACCCTAGATCTGCGCGATGATGTGACTTGGCATGACGGCGAGCCGTTTACTGCCGAAGATGTGGTCTTTACGGTGGAGTACTTCAAAGAGTATCCCCAAAGCCGCTTTACGCGCGCGCTGCGCCCGGTCGAGTCTGCCGTGAGTGAAGGCGACTACCAGGTCACCCTGACCCTTGCCACGCCCACGCCATCGCTGGAGATCGGCATCCTGGCCGATGTGCCGATCTTGCCCCAACATGTCTGGTCCGAAGTGACCACGCCCGACGAGCAAACGTTTGAGGGCGGCAATATTGGCACAGGCCCCTTTAAGTTGGTCGAGTATGTGCCGGATCAGTTCTATCGCTTCGAGGCAAACGACGCATACTTTGCCGGTGCGCCTGCGGTGGATGAGTTGGTCGTGGTGAACTTTGCCGACGACGCGGGCACACTGGCCGCGCTGCGCAGCGGCGAGATCGACATGATCGTGAGTCCCGTCGCGCCGGAGCAGATTGATCTGCTGCAAGCGGCCCAAAACCTCGCGGTGCTGCAAGGGCCGCAATACACAACGCAGATGCTTGTCTACGATATGGAACGCGCGCCCTTTGACGAGCCGGTTGTGCGCCGGGCCATCTCCCTCGCCATTGACCGCCAAGACCTGGTGGACACGGTCTATTTGGGCGCGGCGACCCTGGGCAGTAATGGCTGGATTCACCCGGCCTCGCCCCTCTACAACCCAGAGGTCGAGACGGTCTACGACCCGGCGCAAGCCATGCAGATCTTGGACGACGCGAGCATTACCGACAGCGACGGCGACGGTATCCGCGAGTTGAACGGCGAGCCGCTGTCATTTGAATTCATCCTCAACGGCTCGGACTCGCTGCGCCTGCGTATTGCCGAACTGGTCAGCAGTATGCTAGCCGAGGTGGGCATCGAGGCGCGCGTCAGCGCGGTCGAACAAGCGACATGGGAAGCGATGGTCTGGCCTGAATTTGATGTGAGCAAAGGCCGCAACTATGACATGGCGATGTGGGGCTGGTCGGCCCCGGTGCAGGCCGACGCGGTGCGTATGGGCACGCTCATCCATTCGGACCCGGCTCTTGGCTCGCTCAACCTGACCGGCTACAGCAATCCTGAAGCGGACGCGCTGGCAGAACGCATCAGCACCGAAATGGACCCGCAGGCAAGCGCAGCGGCCATCCGCGAGCTACAGGCGATCATTGCCGAGGACCTACCCTTTATCATGCTGCTCTACCCTGACGGCGCTTATGGCTACAACGCCGCCACCTATGACGGTTGGGCCTTCATGAGCGGCCAAGGGGTCTTTCACAAGCTGTCGCTGCTGGATGCGTCCGCACGACCGTAGCCCGGTCCTGTGGATAGCCTATTCAGTCTGTTAACAGAAACGATTTGAACGCATGCTGACTGGCTCCCGACAAGGGCGTGCTGCACAGTACGCCCTTGTTCTGTTCATCGCCATCACGCTCAACTTTATGCTGCCGCGGCTCATGCCGGGCAATCCGCTGGCCCTCTTGGCCGGGGTCGATGTGGGATTGATGACGCCCGAAGAGCGCGCCGATGTCATGGCGCGCGCCGGGCTGGATCAGCCGATCCTTGCGCAATATGTCAACTACTGGGGCGATCTGCTGCGCGGGAATCTGGGCTATTCCTACCGGCAGAAACGGCCCATCGCGGACATGCTGCTGGACACGCTGCCGTGGACGCTGCTGCTCACCGGCTCGGCCCTGGTGATCTCATCGTTGGTCGGGGTGGTGTTGGGCGCGCTGTCGGCCTGGCGGCGCGCCGGGCTGCTGGATGTGTCGCTGCTGTGGACGATGATCGCGTGCAATTCGCTGCCCTCTTTCTGGCTGGGGATGCTGCTCATCTCGGTGGTGTCGGTGCGCTGGGGCTGGCTGCCCACCTACGGCGCAGTGACCCCGGCCGCGCGCCTAACCGGGTGGGCCAAAGTTGGCGACATCGTCGAACACGCCATCCTGCCTGTGCTGACGCTGGCAGTGGTCAGCATCCCCAGCGTCTACATCACCATGCGCTACAGTATGCTCAGTGTTTTGGGCAATGACTTCATCCGCACCGCGCGCGCCAAGGGGCTGCCAGAGTCCACCATTCTCTTTCGCCATGTAATGCGCAATGCGCTGGCCCCGGTGGTGACTGTGATCGCCCTGCGCCTCGGCTTTGCCTTTGGCGGGACCGTAGTGGTCGAGACGGTCTTTTCCTATCCGGGCTTGGGGCGGCTGATCTTCGACGCGGTGAGCGGTCGCGATTACCCGGTCATGCAGGCCGCGTTCTTGCTCTTTACCGCGGCGGTGCTTGTCGCCAATCTCATCGCCGACCTGCTCTATCCGCTCATCGACCCGCGAGTGAAGCACGCATGACCAGCACGACCCAAGCAGCAGACAAAGAACACGCTTCCCCGCGCATCGCGCCGTTGTCGTCCGCCACGCGCCCGGCTCCGTGGTGGCTTCCGAGGTGGTTTGAGGGAGGCTGGGGCGCGGCCCATACCGCGGCGCTGGTGGGCCTCCTCTTGATTACAGGCTTGGCGATCACCGCGATCTTTGCGCCGCTGCTCAGTCCCTATGACCCGACTGCACGCGTTGGCCGTCCCTTTGGCATGCCCAGCGCGGACCATCCCTTTGGGACCAATGACATCGGGCAAGACATCCTCAGCGAGTTGATCTATGGCGCGCGCGTCTCGCTCACTGTGGGCGTGCTGTCGGCGCTGGTCGCCATCGTTGTCGGCACAACCGTGGGCCTCTTGGCGGGCTACTTCAAAAAGCTCGACCCGTGGCTCATGCGCCTGGTGGATGTGATCTTGGTGCTGCCCTTTCTGCCTCTGTTGATCCTGCTGGCGGCTTATTTGGGGCGCAGTTTGGTCAATACGGTGCTGATCATCGGGCTGCTCATCTGGGCAGGGACGGCGCGCGTGATCCGCTCCACAGTCATGAGCCTGGCGCAGCAAGATTACGTGCTGGCGGCCCACGCCATCGGCGCGAAAGACTTCCGCATTCTGACGCGCCATCTGCTGCCCCAGGTAATGCTGCTCGCAGTAGGGCAGTTCGTAGAGGCAACCAGCGCGGCCATTCTGCTGGAGGCGGCGTTGAGTTTCTTGGGCCTGGGCGACCCGCTGCAAAAAAGCTGGGGCACGATTCTCTACTGGGCGCAGGTGCGCGGCGCGTTTCTCACCCCGGCTTGGCTCTGGTGGGTGCTGCCGCCGGGGCTGTTGATCGTCTGCGCCGCACTCGGTTTTGCGCTGCTTGGCTTTGCCCTCGAACAGATCCTCAACCCGCGCCTCAGGGAGTGATCGCGGCCTGGGAATGATCTTCCCAGACGCTCTATGGACATCAACAAATTGATTGGGGACTCCCATTCAAAGGATTCACCTTCCCGGACGCTGGGAGCGTCCGGGAAGATTAGCAGGAGCCAGTTTATTCTCGCGCCTACTCCAGCAGCTTATCCACGACGAACGGGCCTTCCCGGCGGTATGCCTCGCCCATGACCGCGCCCGAATGGCCTGCCAGCCCATTGACCAAGGCCAGCGCCATATCGAATTGACGATGCAGCGCCAGGCCAAGCGCGACCTTGTCTGCGGTTAGTTCGCTGTAATTGGGCAGCACATGGGTCAACGCGGTCACCGGCGCGCGCTGCTCGATCATCTGCGCGCTAAAGGCCATTTGATAGCCCAAGACTGCCAGCGCCTTCTGCTTCAACTCGAACGTATCGCTGATCTCGACAATGCAGTTGGGATGCTCCGGCGTCATGTAGTAAATCGAGCGCACCAGGTGGGGCGCGTGGCCGCCGCACTCCTCGATATGCCAATCGCGGCCTGCCAGGGCGAAGCTCTCTGTGTAGAGCAAGGCAATCAGGCGGCGATCCGGGTCCAGGTCATGTTGGGCATGGTGCGGGTCTTGGTGAATCACAATATCGGGCTTGACGCGGCGCACCAACTCGACAATCCTCGCTTTCCACGGCACGTCGAGCGTAAACTCGCCATAGGGAAAGTCGAGGAATTCCACTTGCTCGATGCCCAAGATGCCCGCGGCCTCGCGCACCTGCGGGCGGCTCTCGGGGCGGCTCAGTAACACCGCGGCATGGACATCATCGCCTGCTTGCACATGGCGCGCCAGTGCGCCGCCACACTCGACAATCTCCAGGCCAAAGCTCGCCAACATCAAAACCCGTGTCATGGACAATTGCTCCTCTGCGTAATTCTGCGTGATCGAAATTCGTTTTGTTTAGAATGGAATTGGTTAGGATAGATGACGCCCGGCGCGCTCGCCTAGATCGGGTTGGGTGTCGCGCCATCAACGCGCGCCCTGTGCTTGCATTGCAGACTCCTCTGCCGATCACTTCACCAAATCTCGCCGGGCCGCCATTCCACCGAGATGGGCGCATCGAGATCCAAAGGCAGTGAATTCGGCAGCGCATGGACCATGACGCGCTCGCCCGGCGTAAGCTCCACGCCGCGCGCTGTGCGTACAAACAGCGGCCCGCGCCATAATTGCCAGCCCAAACGGGTGTAAAATGCGGGATCGGAGGGGCCAAGCGCAGCCAGGTCATACGCTTGCACTTGGGTCACCAAATGGCGCATGAGCGCGCTGGCAAAGCCCCGGCCTTGATAGGCCGGTTCGGTCGCCACGGCTTCGACATAGGCTGTGCGCAGCAGCGGCGATTCCCCGATCTGCACCCAGCGCGTCACCCACAGCGCATGGGCGACCAGCGTGCCCTCGTAATAGGCGAGGATGTGAGTTGGCTCGACAAGCGGCTCCAGATAAGGCGCAAAGTGCTTTTCATAGGCACGCGTGCAAAGGTCGAGGAGCGCGCCATAGTGCGCGGCCGGGAGCGCAGCCGCCTCGACGACCTCGAACGACAGCGCGCCTTGATTCGGTTGGGTCGTGCGCCCGCTGATCTCGCTGCGAATCTCGTTGGACATGGTCGCTTCCGCTTTCGTGGGCTTCCCGGCAGGTTTGAACCTTGCGGGAGGTTGGATACATTCACACGCGGCTCAATGCTGTACAGTCTAGCCAAAAGCGGCCATTGGCCCAAACAAGCACATTCAAACAAACTGCTTCAGCGTCTGAAAGTCTTCCAAGAGGGTTGCCTTGCGGTCGATGCTATACAGCGCCACCGCGGGATGAAAAAGCGGGACCACTGCCACATCGCCATAGGCTGCTTTGCCCATGAGGACTTGGCCGTGTAGCTCGCTGATCTTGGGTGTGCCGTCTGTCTCAATGTTCAGCAGGTCCAGCACAAAGTCCATAGCAAAGCGGCCCAATGTGGCGAGCACGCGCGGGCGGATCGCCTCGATCTGGCGAATGAGGAAGGGCGTATAGAGCCGGATCTCGGCCACGCTGGGGTCACGATTTTCAGGGGGCCGGTCTTTGACCACATTGGTGATATAGATCGCGTCGCGCGCCAACCCAATCGACGCCAGCAGTTCATCGAGCACGCGGCCGGATGCGCCGACAAAGGGGCGGCCCGTCTTGGCCTCTCGTTCGCCCGGCGCTTCACCGATCAACATAATGGGCGCATATAGATCGCCCTCGCCCACGACGGGGTGATAGCCTTTGCTCTTGCGGAGTTCGTACAGAGGCGATGCTGTCAGTTGGTCAAGTTCTTGCTTGATCGCAGCCAGCACAGCTTCGCGATCGTCGGTTGCCGGTTTGTCGGCCATTGTCGCTCCTTTTTCTAAGCGTCTAGTTTCTAGTCTAGTTTCTAAGCGTCTAGCTCGCGAGGGGTCTTGTTGGCCTTTGGTCTTCTTTATCGCTGTCGCACAGCACCTATTTCGCAGGGCACGTCGCCCAATCAAGCACTTGGGAGGAGATAGTCAAGATGGTTTCATTGCGCCGCATCCTGTCCCGAATCGGCGATCAAGTCGATTACCCAATTGAGACCCTGCGCCATCGTTGGTTCAAACAGCAGCCGGATCGACTATATATTTTACCCTATCGCAGCTTTGGCACAGCCAAACGGCTGCGCGTGGCCGGGCGTGTACTGGCTTCACAGCACGACCTGGCAATTGATGAGGATGACCGCTGGTGGAACAACTTGGCCGATATGGTTCACCGTTTCGCCAGCCGAGAAGTCGCGGGGGCGACGCTGCGCGCGGCGCTTGGCGCAGAAACGGTCATCGGCACTACCGATAGGGAAGGCTACTTTGCGCTTGATCTCAAACCGCCGCAGCCGCTGCCTAGCGGCTGGCAGTTGGTCGAGTTGCAAGCGCCGGGCGGGCGCAGCGCGAACAAAGCCACCAGCGTGCCCGATGCGGTGGGCGGCGCAACCACCACTGCCGAGGTGTTGATCCCGCCATCTAATGCCAACTTTGGCGTCATCAGCGATGTCGACGACACCATCGTTCTCACCCATGCCAGCAAAATGCTCAAAATGGCGCGCATGGTGCTGCTCAACAACGCGCGCAGCCGTCTGCCTTTCCCCGGTGTTGCAGCATTCTACCGTGCGCTGCAAGAGGGGTATACCGGCGCGCAGAACCCGATCAACAACCCCATCTTCTATGTATCCAGCAGCGCCTGGAACCTATATGACCTACTGGTCGATTTCATGGCGCACAACTCGATCCCCTCTGGGCCGCTGCTCCTGGCGGATTACGGCATCAGCCGAGGCAGTTTTCCCTTTACCTCCCATGACGCGCATAAACTGGCCCAGATCAAGCGCATTATGTCCACCTATCCCGACCTGCCTTTCATTCTGATCGGCGACAGTGGACAACGTGACCCGGCCATCTACCGCCAAGTAGCAACGGAGATGCCGGGTCGTGTGCTGGCTATTTACATTCGCTCGGTCGAAAAGATAGCCATCGAGCAGGTTGAAACCGTGGCAGACAAGGTCGAAATGGTAACGGCTTACGACACGCTGCCCATAGCCCGCCATGCGCTTGACAACGGCTGGATCAACGACGCGGCCCTTTCCAAGATCGACCAAGACGCGGACAAGGATCAGGGCGAGCCGTTCCCCCTGGAAGGTTTGCTCGACAAGATGCCCTAAGGGGCGGCCAAAGGGCTAGAACGCCAGTTCACGCCCATGGTGGACATGCAGCGTCCGTTCGACCAGCGGGACCTGTTCCTCTCTCACATAGACAGCCAGCAGCAGTTCGCCTTCTTGGAGACTCTGCTGTGTGACGAACGCGTCATCTTCGGCCTTGTTGCGCCCGATGAGCCAGCCGAAGACAAAGCCCATGAGCGCGCCAAAGATGAGGCTGGCCCCGATCAACGTCACCGGCCCCACGGTCAGAGGCTCGGCCACTGCCACATCCGCGGCGTCGGCCCCGGCCGCAAGCAAGAGCCACCAGGCCACGCCAATCAGCAGGCCGACCACGCCCCCGCCGATTGCTCCGGCGACAGCCGTGGGCATGATCTTGGGCGGCGTAGGAACCTTGCCAATGCGGGAGCGGATTTGTTCACCTTCCAACATGTCCATACTCGACTCGTCAATGCCTTGCGCTTGCAGGCTCGTCATGGCGCGTTCGCCGCTTTCCTGGTCATCATAGACGCGCGCCACCAGCTGGCGGCTGCCGTCTACAACCTGGCGTATATTGTTGCGAAGTTGGGCAAGGCGATCCTTCTGGGCCGCCAAGACGCTACCAATCGGTTCGGGCGGGCGGGAAGCAATTGCCTTGTCATATTTCTCCAGCAAGGCCTCCTCTTCGTCGAGCAGTTTATTCATCAGAATATCTTGGCGGCCTTCACGCTGGACGGTCATGCTGGTCTGGATGGTCTGGAAGCCCAGTTCCAGTTCGTCCGAGGCCTGGGGGGGAGGCGGCCCGTCAGCGGTCGACCGCTGTGTCAGCACAGCCAGTTCACGCGCATAGCGCATATGGCGCTCGCCCAGCGCCTTCAGCAGCAGCTTAAACCCGCGCGTTTCGATCTGCGCGGCCTCGTCAGCTAAACGCCACGCCGTCTCCGCCGAAAATTGGATGAGTTCTTGGACAGCATGGGGGCCTGTGCTGCGTACGCTTTGCGATTTGCCGTCCTTTGCTTCTTGTATCTGTGTATCGGTTTGAGGGCCAACATGGGTTGTCATCGTGCTAATCTCCTTCGCGGCGCGTCATACAGCGCCACATGCTGCGACACCGCGTGATCGCCGTCTCATGCAGCGTTGTCAGCCGTGCTTGCGCGTCCAGGTCATCCCTATAAACAGAGCCGGGCTGGTCAGCCTGCCTGTCGACACGACGACCAGCCCGCTTGGACTCACTTGGACTTGCTAGGCCCTGGCTGTTTAACGATTGCTATTGATCATGGAGGGTGGGGGCAGCGCAACGGGCCGGACATCGCCCCCTTCAGACCCCAGTTCAACGTCGTTGATCACTGTCGACACGCCGCTGAAGTTCTCGGCAATCTCACCTGCGGCTTGTCGCGTCTTATCATCCGGTGCAAAGCCGGCCAGGGTGATGACGCCGTTGTTGTCCATTACCTCGATCTGGGCGTCCTTTGTGCGTTCGTCACGTTCCAAGGCATCTTCAAGCCGCGTTGCCAACTGGCTCTTACCACTTATCACGATTGCAGGACTCCTTTCCCACTGCCTCCTCGCAACTTCCTCCTTGTGGCTTGGCGGCGACCGATAGGCTATCCCATGCCTGTGCACCTCCCCAGCAGCACGCTTACAGACATAGCTGCTGCATTGGATCAAGGGCCACAGGGGGCTTACGCCGGCTAGGTACGGAAGCCCTCAACGCTATCGGGGTACGCTACCGTTCACCTGTTCCTTAACACAGGATAGCAAGATTCAATTTGATTGGAATGGACGAGGGTAGGCGGAGAGGGTATACGCCGCGATAGAGGGTAACGGTAGAGGGTAAAGAGGCTATTCGTTGACAGGCTGATACGCAACAGCAAGCGAGCCAGAACTGAGCGTTTTGCTTTCGACAAGCCGCAGCTTCGTTGGAGGCATCCCGTCTGGGAAAAACCGTCTTCCGCTGCCCATGATGAAAGGCTCGACGATGAAGCGATACTCGTCGATCAGGCCTGTTCCCATCAACGATTGCACCAGCGTCGCGCTGCCGTCGATAATCATATCTTTGCCCGGCTGCTGCTTCAGCTTGGCGATTTCTTCCACCACATTTTCTGAGATGATGGTGGACTCTTTCCAGGGAGCTGTCTCGAGCGTGGTTGAAACCACATATTTGTGCATCCGGTTGAGGATCGGGCCAGGCCCCTCGCCGGTCGTCTGTTTGGACCAGCCGGGCCAGAGCATTTCATAGGTCTTGCGCCCTAAAAGATATGTATCACCCTTCGAGTACTCCTCCGTAATATAGCGCATCCGCTCGGGGCTATTTGTGTTCTGCCACCAATGACCCATCGTATCTGCGTCAAAGACACCATCTAGGGTGATCCACGCTTTTACCCAGAGCTTTCTCATGAGTTCTCTCTTCTACTTCATGCTTCATGTTCATGCCCCAAAGCCCGCGCATTCGTGCCTGCATGAAGTTCTTGTATGAAGTTTTTCACGATGGAGGGAGCAAGGGCGTCAACGGCTGGGGCTGCCGTTGTCTTTTAGCTTATCGACTTGGGCAGCAAGCTCGCGCAAGGTAGAGAGAAGGGCCGCGGCATTGCCTTTCATGACATAGGCCCATGCTCCGGCATCAATAACGGCTTCCCCGTAGACGGCTTCCTCATTGCCAGAGACAACCAAAATGAGCAGCTCCGGTCGCTTCAATTTGATCTCACGCAGCAGATCAATGCCGCTCATCTCGCCGGGGAGCGAAACATCCACAAGCAGCATATCCGGGTTACATTCCGGAATCATCTCCAGTGCTTCTTCGGCTGTCGTCGCCTCGCCGCAGATCTCCAACTCAGGCATACGCTGCATCAGGGCGATATATCCCCTGCGCACGACGGGATGATCTTCGACGATCAAAATACGCGCCATGGCAACACGTTCCATAATCAATACACTCGGTAAAGAATACGCGCCCTAAGCGGGGCAACGTCTCCTAACAAAAGTCTCAACTGATGTCACAAGCATGGGGCAGACGCACTTCCACACAAGTGCCGCTGCCCGGTTCTGAATGGATCTTCACTTCACCGCCGAACAGTTCGAGCCGCTCGCGCACTTGATAGAGGCCGAAGCCGCCTGTCTCACCGCGGGCCGTTTCCAGCCGCTTGGGGTCCATGCCAACGCCTTGATCGGTTACACGCAGCACAAAACAGTTCTCATCACTGCGCATGACAATGTCCGCCTGCTTGACCTGCGCGTGCTTCACCACGTTAAAGAGCAGTTCGCGCACCAATTGAAAGACCAGCACACGCAGTTCGTCGCTCGGCAGCCGATCTTCGTCGGCCAGTTCCAACTGCACATGGAGGTCATAGAGCTGCTCCATGTGGTTGGCAAGCCAGACCAAGGCCGCGGGCAGCCCTTCGTTGCGCAAGACAGGGGGACTTAGCTCCACCGTGAGCGTGCGCGTCGCGCTAATGGCCTCTTCGATCAACTCGCTCATTTCGGCGACGTGGGCCGCGGCGCCTGCATACTCCGCCACATCCAATTCAAAGAGATACAGACGCATCTGGATGCCATAGAGCATCTGTTGCACATGGTCATGCAGGATGCGCGAGATGCGCCGCCGCTCGCGCTGTTCTGCCAGGGTCAGCGCGGAAGCCAAGGCGCGCACGCGCGCATTCGAACGGCGCAGCGCCGCGGCCTGGTTGGCAAGTTGAATCTGATGCTGCGCCAGTTCCCGCTTGAGCGCGACCTTCTCGACAGCGTTGTAGATGGCATGGCCCAGCGCCGAGCGGTCGATCTGCCCTTTGACCAGGTAATCTTGCGCGCCGCGCTGCATGGCTTCCACGATGATCTCAGGGCGGTTTTCGCCGGTCAGCAGGATAACGGGCAGATCGCGCTCCACCAAGTCCGGCAGCAGCGCCATTCCCTCCATATCGGGCAGGTGATAGTCCAGCAACACCGCATCGGGCTGCTCGACCTCTAAAAAGCTCAGCGCGTCTTTACCGTTCGCCACGCTGCTCAAGGTGAAGTCGTTGCCCAGGAGGCGAAAGACCAATTCCCGGTCGACGGCATCATCTTCAATCAGCAGAACGTGAATACGCGCAGCAGGCTCCGGCTTGTCTGCCTGTTTGATAGGCAGCGCGCCATCGCCCGCAGTCGGCTGCCTTCTGGTCATCGTCATGCTCATCGCTTATCCGCGCTACCCGCTAGCCATATACGGTTAGACCACGTAGCGTCAAACATAGTTGCTCGAGTCAGGGATGGTATCGCGTGGGAACTGGACGATACGCCAATAGGAGTCCAACATAGTAATGAGGTTAACAAAATCGCGCCCCGCATGAGACTTCAACAGGTAGCCTGCAATGTGCTTGTCGTATGCGGCGACAATATCCTCGTCGCGATCCGATGTGGTCAGCACAAACACAATGCTCTTGCGCAGCTGTGGATCGTCGCGCAAAGCCCCCAAGAACTCGATGCCGTTCATGCGCGGCATATTGATGTCCAGCAAGATCAAATAGGGTCGTGGGACAGGGGGCAAACCGTTTTCGCCACGCAGAGCCGCCAGCGCCTCGACGCCGTCGGAAACTACTGTAAAGGGGTTGGCAATGCGTTGTGCGCGGAACCCGCGCATGATTGCCTCTGCATCAATCTCATCATCCTCTACAAGTAGGATATGGATATTCTCACCCTGCATGAAGTGTCCCTTTCAATTCGCCATGATCCCCAGGTATGTATCAGATGTGTATTAGATCAGATATCAGATATAGGTGGCGATTGCTTATCGGCAATGTAATAAGTGTTCGGATTAAAATTTGATAGGTGCAGCGTTCAACGCGCGGGGCCATGCGATACCACACAGACGGCCAAGCGCTGCAGACGGCCAAGCGCTATGGGGTTTGAGCCGTTGCCTGCTTATCCACAGATGAATTGGTCAGGCTGACATCGGGGTCGGGTTCCAGCGGCCAGGTAAAGATAAAGGTCGAGCCTTGGCCCGGCGTTGACTCCAGTTCGATCCGCCCGCCCATATTCTCGATGATCTTCTTGACGACCGAAAGGCCGATGCCGCTGCCTTCCACTTCGTCGCGCGGGCGCAGGGTCTGAAACATCTGAAAGATGCGCTCATGAAAGGCGGGATTGATGCCTGGTCCGTCGTCGCGCACCGAAATGCGCAGCCACTCGCCCATGCGCTCGGTATGTACCACTACGCGGCCATCGCTGCGGTCATGGTGCTTAATCGCATTGCCGATCAGATTGCGCAGCACGGTTTCAAGCGGTACGGCCAAGGTGTAAATCGGCAGGGTATCGCCCGACACGGCCACGCTAAAGTCATCCGGCGGCGACAGAACATCGACCACGCGCGCCACCAGGTCGGGCATCCGTATTCTTGCAGGAATCCCGCGCTGGCGACCGGCTCTTGAGTAGGTTAATAAGTCCTCAAGCAGCCGTTCCATACGCGCGATGCGCCCGCGCATCTTGGACAGGTGCTCGCGCGAGCGCGGGGGTAATAGCTCCCCGGCATCTTCCGTGATCCACGTCGCCAAATGGTCAATGGCGCGCAAAGGCGCACGTAGGTCGTGCGATGCCACATAGGCGAATTGGTCTAGTTCTTCGTTGATGCGCTGGAGTTCGCGTGTTCGTTCGCCGACACGTTCTTCCAAGGATGCCATCAATCCGCGCAGTTCTTCGTCGTGCAGCGCGGCCACCAAAGATTGCTGGCCCGAAATATCAACGGCAATGAATCCATAAGTCGTAGGGGAAATCGATGATCCAGCAGGCGATGGCATTGCCTCTGCATTCGCCTGCTGGGATGCTGCGAGTGGATACCCTCGAAGAACAGCCCACTTATAGGCGCCGGAAGCCGACTTGAGGCGGATCACCGCCTCTACCGGACGTTGACCTGCCCTAGCGTCTGCTAGGGCAGGTATCACGTTCATCCGGTCGTCGGGGTGAAGCCAATCGAGCCAAGAGGCCCGATCGCCGTCCCCAACCAGGTCGCGCAGCGCATCATTGATCCAAAGACAACGACCTTCTTGATCCGCTATCCAACAGGGAAGTGGCAACCATTCGATCGTGGGTAAGTTCATGAATCAGCGAACATCCGTATCAATTACCGTGCCAGTTGTTACCATGCCAAATTACAGCATGCCAAATTACAGCATGGTAGCGGCTTCACGCCGAGACTTTACATCGATACCCATGTGTGAGTGCCAGGTGTAGCGACCACCCTTGTCCGCCTTGGGTTCACCCGTTGCAAGCTGCCGAGCGATCATCGCGGCCTGCTTGCGGGAATGAACGTCCAGTTTATCCAAGACATTGTGCACATGGTTCTTCACTGTGCCAACGGTGATCACCAGTTCTTCGGCGATCTGCTTGTTGCTGCAGCCCCGACCCAAGAGCATCAGGACTTCGCGCTCACGTGCGGTTAACTCTGCAGCGAGATCGGTGATGCTTGAATCGTGATAGCCGTTCAACTCGATGGCGAGCCGTTTCAACTCGGCCACGCGCGCAATCAATGCGCCGGCCAGAGCCGGTGGAACAAGCGCCTCGCCGCGTGCGGCATGGCGAATCGTACTGAGCAGTTTTTCTACCGAATCCTCAGCCTGGACATATCCGGCTGCACCGGCCTCTAGACAGTGCAGGATCGCGGTGTGCGATTCCAACAGTCCAGTCACAATTACTTTTGTTCCGGGGTGATCCTGCACAACGTGGCGGGTCAACCCAATCGCCGCCTGATCCGGTAACTGGTAGCTCACCAACAGGACGTCACATCGGGTCGTAGCCAGAATGTCCAGTGCCGCGTCGGCGCTGCCAACGCAATTGATGACATGAATATCATCCTGATCATCCAATGCGTTCGCCAGCAAGTCACCAACCAAGCCAACATGGTGAACAATAAGCGTGCGAATCATAAGCGTAAGTGTCCTCCCTAGCCGTTAGTAGACGCAAACGCGAGACAGGTTTGCCTCACTTTTGCTGCCATACGTGTCTGTGGCTATAAGGGTACACATTTGCGCTTGGCTCGGCTATGGCGTTTCCGACTGTGTTAGGGTAGGGATGTCCCTTACACCAATCCTTCCTGGACCGACAGGACAGCCGCTTCCACACGCGAGTCCACGCCCAGTTTGCTCAAGATGGCGCTGACATGTTTCTCCACCGTCTTGACATGTATCCCGAGCGCGTGGGCAATCGCCCGATTGCTTTCGCCTGCGGTCAACAGTCGGAGCACTTCTATCTCGCGCGGGGTCAACTCATACTCGCCCGCGGTGGCACTGGGCGTCAGGGCGCGCAATTGGGCCAGGGCGCGGCGGCTAAACCAGCCTGTCTCCCCGCGCGCCACGCCGCGCACAGCCTGGACAAGTTGCTCGTTAGGCCCTTCTTTGGTCAGGTATCCGGCTGCGCCATGCGCCAGGATGCCCTGGATATAGCGTTCGTCATCGTGGGCGCTTAGGGCCAAAATGCGGATCGGGCTGCCCTGCTTCGCCAGCCGCTGGGCAATTTCCAACCCGGAGCAACCAGGCAACTCCATGTCGAGCACAAGCACATGGGGCTGATGCTGATTGATCAGATCGACCACTTCACTACCGTTACCAGTTTCGGCGACGACTTCTATGTCGGCGGCCTGCTCAAGTAGCGTACGAACCCCCGTCCGCACGACTGGATGATCGTCGGCCAGAATCACGCGAATGGTTGCCATTTCGTTCTTCGTTCGTTGCCTACTACAATCACGCTACAGATATAGGCGCAACACAACGCCACATATAGGGGCACACAACCGATAGGACACACAATACAGGGGGGAGATCACGCGAGCGCCGCGCATCTACCCCGCAGTATACCCCAAGCCCGCACGCGGGTCTAGCCTCCAAAAGCGAACGCCGCGCCACGCAATCGTGATAGATTTATACAGGCTCACAAATTATGAGGGTGAATGGCGTGGATTGAATTGTGGGCTGAATGACAAGGGTTGAACGACGGGGTTGAGGAATGGATGGGCTGCTCGGCGAGCCGAGCAGCCCAGAAGCTTCAAAGCGCGGCGAGGTTATGCCCCCTTGAACGCTTCCCGCTCACATTACCATCTCGTTCATAACAGACCTGTTCATAACAGAAACGACGATCTGGCTCATCTGTACCAGATCGCCGCCGGTGAGATGGTGATGCGTCGGCAGGGTCACCAGCGTATCGGCGATGCGACGGCTGCCGGAAAGGTCGTCTGCTGCGCCTGGCTGCGCGCCGTTGTGGGCCGCCTGGGGAAAGAAATGATCGAGGCTGTGGCGGTACATGCGCCCCGCGCCGTGGCCTGCCTGCCATAATGTCTGATAGAGGGTGTCGGCCTGATCTAACGTGGCTGTCAGCAGCGGGAAACGCAAATAGACCGAGCGCGGTTTGATGCCGCCGGGCTGGGGCAGCGTGAGGTCCGGCACGCCGGTCAGCGCGCCGGTCAAGGCACGCGCGCAAGCAATACGCCAATTGTTGACGCCATTGAGATCCGGCAGCAGTTGCAGCCCCACCGCGGCTTGAGCCGGGGCCAGCCGCGCCATCCGATAGCCCCAACTGGCTTCGTTTTCGCCGACCCGCTGCGCGCCCAACCGTGCCGCCCACCACCAAAAGGTGGGCTGGAATGCCAGGTTAAAGAGACCGAGCCGCAGCCAATTAGCGGCGTTGGTCTGGCGTGCCGCGACCCCACCCGCTGTGGGCAAAGCTGCCCAGCGCGCACGCAGCGCCGCCGCCAACGTGGCGTCGGACGTTGCCAGCAGCCCGCCGCCGCCAAGCGACAGGGGTTTGCCGGGGCCAAAACTAAAGAGTCCCACATCGCCCAGCGTGCCCAGCGCGTGCCCGGCCTGCGTTGCGCCCAAGGATTGGGCCACGTCTTCGATCAACAGCGCGCCCGCTGCATGGGCGCACTGTCGCGCCGGTTCCACATCCACAGCCAGGCCGAAAGGATGCACCAAAATGACGGCCAACGTCTGCTCGCCCACGGCTGCGGCCAGTGCATCGGGCCGAAAATTGAGCGTCTGCGGCTCTTGATCGACCAGACGCAGCGACAGACCGGCATCCAGCACCACCTTGGCGACCGAGGGACAGGTATAGCCAGGCAGCACAACTTCGCTGCGACCGGCCAGATGGGGCAGATCACGCAGGGCAGTGAGCAGCAGGTAGAACGCTGTGCGCCCGGACGCCGCGGTGAAACAGGCGTCGACCCGCAAATAGGCGGCCAGCGCCGCTTCAAAAGTGCTGACAGCCTCGCCATCCGCGGACAGCCCAGCGCGCCAGGCGGCCCAAGAGAGGGGCGCGCCGGTTGGCGGCGTGTGTCTTGGCAGACGGAAAAAGCGGGAAACAGACGAGGCGCTCATTCGCAGCACATCCTTCACAACGGCCTCATAATGTTAATGTGGCCTCACAATGGCCCAAATCAAGTACAGGCAGCAGGGGCATATCAATCAAGCCATCAATCGAGCCGGCGCACCAACGGCATGCCCAGGCCAATGACAAGGCCCGCTATCAACGCAATCGCCGCGCCGCCGATCAGCGCGCCCGGCAGACCGATCCAGACGGCGACCGTGCCGACCAGCACATTGCTCAGGGTGTCGGAACCGGCATGGACCAGGCTGTAAACGCTCATCACGCGGCCGCGCACCCGGTCTGCGATGTGGACTTGCACCAGCGTAATCGCCAGGCTTTGCACGATCAACAGCGCCATGCCAATCCAGACCAGCATGACCAGCGCCACCCAAAAGAGGCGGGTCGCGGCAAATAGGGCAATCAGCACCGGCAGCGCCAGCCCCACCCCCACCAGCGTGCGCCCGCGGTAATGGTGTCCCAAGCGCGCGGTGGCGAACGTGCCGAGCACCGATCCAAGCGCGCCCGCGGCCATCAGCGCGCCCAGCCCCATCGCGCCGCGGCCAAGAACTTCCTCGGCATAGGCGGGCATCATCCCAAATACGGGATAGGCCAGCCCGCCGACCGTGCCCATCAACACCATGGTCGCCAACATGGCTGGCTGGCGCAGCAGCGTCATCACGCCTTCGAGCATGGGACTCTGCAAGGGGTTCTTGCGGCCTGGAGGGGGCAACGCAGCCGCGGGCGACGACGCGGGGTCTACTTGGGCAGGTTCCAGCGGCGCGGCAGCCGGTATAGGCGGCGCAACCGCGGGACGGTCGGCGCTCACATCGGCTAGGCGCATCGCCAAGAGCGCGACAATCGGCGCGAGATAGGTCGCCGCGTTGAAGAGCATGGCCGGTCCCGCGCCCATGATCGCGATCAACACGCCCGCCAGCGCATAGCCGATCAAGCTCGACATGTTGAAGACTGTCGCGTTCAACGCCACTGCGTTGGCGAGATCCTCCGCCGGAACCAGCTCGACCAAAAAGGCGCGGCGTGCCGGGTTGTCAATCGCCAGGAGCGCGCCAAAGAAGAAGTAGAGCGCCACAATCTGCCACAGCCGTAGTTGGCCGGTCGAGGCCAAAAGGCCAAAGAGCAATGCTTGCAGCAGCAGCCCGGCTTGGGTAAGCAGGATCAGCCGCCGCCGCGGAAAACGGTCGATCAGCAGCCCGCCCACCAGCGAGATGGGCAGCACCGGCAGCAGGCCCAACAGACCGACCATGCCGAGCCAAAAGGTGGAACCGGTGATCTCATAGATCAGCCAGCCCTCGGCCACCACCTGCACAGACGTGCCCACGACGGAGACCAGTTGGCTAAACCAGAAGAGCCGGAAATTGCGTGCGCGCAGGGCAGGCATCCACCGTGCCCACCAAGAAGCGGCTGAGGCTTCGGGCGCGAGCGCGCTCATCGTCGGTTGTTGGCTAGTAGAAGCGAGTGGCTGGTTGCTCACGCGTGGCTATCGTTTCCGCAGGTTGCGCACGGAATAGAGCAGAACCGTCGCGGCCACGCCGGTGATGATGACACCCATGACAAACAGACCGCTAAAGAGCAGGATCGAGCGCACAGGCAGCGTCGATGCAGGCATGGTCTCCTGCACCTCCGGCATGGGCGTGTTCAAGGCCGTACGGCGCATGGGCGCGGACGGAGTCTCGATGATGGCTGGTGTGGCTTTGGGCGTGGGTAGCGGAAGCTGTGTCGGGTCGGCATTGACCGGCGCGGTAGGCAAGGTGCGAATCTCTTGCAGCAGATCCTTGGCGACGCGCAGGGTTTCGTCATTGGTCAAGATCGACACCCCGTCGATGGCCCCGTCCATCTGCAACAGCAGTTCCCCAAGATCCTCCACATCGCCTTCCGTGCGGATCTGTACGCTGACCAGCAGATCGGGGTTGGCGCGGCGCAGTTCCGCCACCAGCGGCAGCACAAAATCCAACACCATTTGCGGCTCTTCCTGGGCGCGCTGCACTTGCAACACAAAGATGTCCACATAGGGCGCGATCTGCACGCCGTGGCTCAAGGCAAAGGCGCGGTCCGGGCCAAAGGCTACCTCCATGTCATATTGATCGGCCAGTTCACGCACACGACGCGCGCTGCGTACTGGATCGTTCTGCTCATCGGGCCGGTTGGCCGGGCCATGCTCCAAGTTATAGCCAATGATGTCCATCTTATCGGCCAGGTGTGGAACCAACATTTCGGCGTCGGCCACATTCTTAAAGACGACCAAGCGCCGCCCCACCGTCACCTTGTCCAGCAGGTCGACCATGCTCACATGGTCGGCGCGTGCAATGTCGTCCGGCCCGGCATACTGGTTATACAGATCGACCAGCATGGACCCCATGCTCATGTCGAACCAGAGTTTATCCAGGCGCGGATCAACCGGTTCGGGGGTAGGCGCGGGGGTCATGGGGGCGCTGGTTGCCGGGGGCGTTGCCGCGTCCTGGGCAAGTTGAGCAGCCGCCACCGGTGTACACGCGGCGGCCAACAGCATCACCACTACCAATATCTTCAGTCGCAACATGTCTGTTCGTCTCATTTACGCCTACTATTCGAGCAGCCACAGCAGGATTGGCAGCCGCTATCAGAACGCTTTCCCCGCGGCTGCTGGGCTGCCACGAGGCTCCTCTTATCTGCGCCTACCGGCCTGTGTGTCCCTATCGCGCCAGCCGTGCCAAGCGCACACGTCCAGCCGCCAGACCGGGGCTGAGTTTGGTCGCCTCGGCATAGACTGTTTGGGCCATTTCTGTGTTGCCCATGTCGCGGTACAAATCGCCCAGCGCCAGCAGCACATCAAGCGAGCCGGGCTGCTTTTGACGGGCCGCTTGCAGATCATGCAGCGCTTCGTCGGTTCGTTTCAACTTAGCATAGAGTGCCGCGCGCGCCAATAACATTTCGACGGTCGGCGCAACCTGATCCGCCTGGGCCAGGCGTGCATTGGCCTCGTCGCTCTGCCCCTGGGCGATCAAGAAGTCGGCATAGGCAATATAGAGCGCGCCATCGGTCGGCGCAAAGCGCAGCCCTTGCTGATAGACAGCGCGGGCGAGATCAGGCTGATTCTGCTCCCGATAGAGCGCAGCCAGCGTCCGATAGGCATCGGCCAGCGTCGGCTCAAGCATAATTGCCTGTTGCAGCAGCGCGGCCGCGTCATCGGTGCGCTTGGCCGCGATATAGGCTTCGGCCAGGGCCACCTGTGCGCCCGCGTCGGTGGGCATCGCGGCAACAACCTTTTCAAATTGGGCGATTGCCAAATCCGCCTTATTGCGGCGCAGGTAGTGGTCGCCCAGCGCGTCCAAGACATTCGTATCCTCCGGCACATCGGCCAGATAGCTCAAATACCAATGTTCGGCGCTGTCGTCCGCGGCCACGCCTTGCACTGCTTGCGCCTCGTAGAACGCGCCCATTGCTACCACTAAGACGGAATCGCGGCCCAGCAGTTCCATCGCATCTTCCAAGAGGACCTGCGCTTCGTTGGCACGCCCCACGCGCAAATACAACTCGGCCAGCGCCGCGTAGAGCGATGCCGGGTGGTTGGTTTTGGACAGCCCAGTTTGCAGGATCGTTTCGGCCTCGTCGATCATGGCGAGCGACTGCCACAGATCGGCCAGCCGGATATAGTAGGCCCCCTCTGCGGGGTCCAGCGCCACTGTCTGCCGATAGGCCGCCAGCGCGGCTTCGGGCCGGCCTTGTGCCCGGTACACCTCGCCCAACTCGGCAGAGAGTTCTGCACCGGAGAGATTCAACTGGGCCGCGCTCAACAGCGTGGACAGCGCGTCGCCGGTGCGCCCCAAAAGCCGCTGGGCACGCGCCTGGCGCAAGATCATCTGCAAGTCGGTTGGGTTCTGGGCCAAGGCTTCGGCTACATAGGTCAGGCTCAGATCATAGTGGCCGTAGCGCTGCAACAGATCGATCAACACCAGGTTAACCGGCTGTCCAGACGGACGCGCACGCGTGGCCCGCTTGAACCAATCCACGGCTTCGCCAACCTTGCCCTGCTGCTGCGCCAACACGCCCATTTGAATGTGCGCGTTCATGTTCTCTTGGTCGGTTTCAAGCGCAGCCAGCAGCATCGGCTCGGCCTCTTGGTAGCGCGCCTGGGCGATCAACAGCGCGGCCAAGTCCACATACGCGTCGGAGTTGCCCGGCGTCAGCGCAATCGTGCGTTGATAGGCCCGTTCCGCCTCGTCCCACTGGTGGCGGCTCTGGTAAGCCTGGGCCAGCGCCAACGTGGCGCGCGGGTTGCCGGGGTGGGCGGCTGCGGTCTGGCGATAGAGTTCCAGCGCGGCGTCGCCCTTGCCCATGCGCTCGTAAAATTCGGCCAGCGCCACCTGCGCCTCGACAAAGCCGGGGGCAGTGGCGACAGCCTCTTCCAACTGCGCCTGGGCTAGCTCAACCTGGCCGGTAGATTCCAGCGCACGCGCCAGCCCCAATTGGGCCTGGGGCCACCAACTATCCAACGCCACCGCGTTGCGGTACGCGTCCGCGGCCAGCATGGGTAGCCCCTTGGCTAGGTAGAGATCGCCCAGCCCCTTGTGGTACTGGGCCAGGACCGTTGAAGCCCACCCTTCTTGCCGGCCTTGATCCAGCCCCCGTTGGAACAGATCAACGGCCCGGTCGATGTCGCCGGTGGATTTGACCAGACGCGTCAGCAGGTCGAGCACACTCAACCCATCTGCCACGGCAAAAAGCTGTTCACCCTGCCCGGCCAATTCGCCGAGCAATTCTTCAGCCTGGTTGCGCTCCACTGCGCCGCTTCCAGCCTGATCCATGGGGCTAAATTGATTGGCCCAATCGCTCGCGGGGGTCTGCTTGCCCAAACCGGGCTGGGCGCGCACCACGCGCGGCGCGGCGGCTTGGTCAAAGGCCGCGGCCAATGCGTGCTGCTGGAGCAGGTCGGCCTCGACGCTGTTCCCCCCGGCGCGCAGCAGTTCGGCCAACTGCACATAGGCATTGGCAAAGTCGGGGTCATTGGCAATCGCCCGCCGGTAGGCTTGTTCAGCCTCGGCCACTTGGTTGCGGCGGCGCAGCGCGTTGCCATACATGACGTGTGTCCAGGGCACATCCGGCGCGGCGGCCACAGCCGCGCTAAAGTAGTTCATGGCCGGTTCGGTCAGCCCCAAATCCTCGCTCACCGTCGCCAGCCGAATGTATGCATAGGCCCGGCTCGTATTGCTGCCGCGCGGGGTGAGGATGTTGGAAAGCGAGGCCAATTCGAAGCGGTCCAGCGCCGACTGATACGCGTCGATGGCCTGGGTTGTCTCCCCTTGCCGCTGCAATTGATCGCCCAGCGCAAGCGCCAGCGTGGCCTCGTCCGGGTTGGCGCGGATGGCCGTTTGCAGCAGGTTCAGGAGTTCGGCACGCTGGCCGCCCATCTCGCGGAATTGGTTGCTCAACGCCAGGTAAAGCTGCACCTGGGTCGGGTTCAGCCGGAAAGCCGTCTGATAGGCAGTGGTCGCGGCCTCCGCGTCGTGCTGCGCGCTGTAGATGTCACCTTGCAGCGCATAGGCTGTGGCGTTGTTGGGCTGCAGCGCCAAGACACGATCCAATTCACGCTGCGCCTCGGCCAAGCGCCCCGCGTTGACCAGCGTGGTCACAAGCGCCAGCCGTGTTGCCGCGGTTTCCTGCCCCGTCACATTCTGAATCCAGATCGACCGACGATGGTAGCCAATGGCCGCATCGACATTGCCTTGCGCCGCGGCCACGTCGGCAGCCAGGCGGCGCACATCAACCGAAAGCGGATGGCGCATGAGCAGCAGCCGCAGCAGCGCGTTGGCCTGATCGTAGTGTTGTTCCTCAAAATAGGCGCTGGCTAACATAAGCTGGTTGACCAGGCTCGGCTGGAGCGCGACAGCCTGCTCATACAGCGCCAGCGCTTCATCGGCGCGGTTGCGCTGCCGCCACAAGTCGGCCTGCAAAATCAACTCCGACGCCTTGTCGGGCAGATTGCGGCTGGCCGCGGCGTGGGCATACTGCTCGGCCGCGCAGCTTTCATCGCCCACAGCCAGGCAAGCATCGCCCGCGGCAACGTGGAAACGCGCCACATCCGGCGCTTTGGCCTGGGTTGTGTCGAACTCGACCACCGCGCGCTCGATCTGGCCCAACTGCGTGTGCAACTGGCCGAGCTTGTAGTGCAGCACCGGCAGGTCGGATTGATCCAGGGCTTGCTGAATATAGTTGAGCGCCTCACCAAAACGACCGCGTGCGTGGGCAATGTCGGCCAAGCCCACCAACGCCAGCAGATCGCCCGGCTGCTCGTCCAGCGCGGCCGCGTAGGCCGCCGCGGCATCATCCCACTGCCGTTCGGCCAAGGCGCTGTTGCCGCGGATCGTCGCGTTGGTTTCCGGCAGCCGTTCGACCTGATAAAGCGAGTAAGATTGGTCGTCCAGCACCCAGGTAAACCACTCCGGCGCGAGCCGCAGTTGGATGTCGAGATTGCTGCCGCTGGGCGCAACAATATAGCCCACGTTGTAGCGGCGCAGGATGGCAAGGGTGTCTTCGGTCAAGTAGCGCGAGCGGAAAAAGGCTGCCTGGTCGATCAGCCGCTGCAGCGCCTCTTCTTGCTGGTCTTCGGGAAAGACTTCACTGGTGGTCGGCGCGCGGTGCGCCACAATATTGGCCTGGGCGACATAGGCCGGGATCGATACGCTCAAATCCTGGTCGGCCATGACCGTGGCCGCGCCGCGGCTGCGCGTCAAGTCGTCCAACTTGGCTAAGAGCCGGTCAGGGGTGGGGAAATAATAGGGATAGGCAGCGCGGTCATGGAGCATCTGCCGGTTGCGCACGATCATAGGGCTGAGGATGGCGGTTAGCGCCACCACAGCGACTGCTACTGTATAGCCGCCCCCTGTATAGCCGCCTGCCTGCGCGCCGCGGCGACCCGGCCCGTTCAATGCCTTCGCCGCCCAGTTCAACCCAGGCGCAGCGGCCAATGCCAAGATCAACGCATAGGGCAGCATCCAGACGAAGCGCCACAAGATCCACGGCATGACCAAGCTGCCGATCAGCGGCGTCAACACAGGGTTGAACATGACCATGAGGATGCCCGCGACCGCGCCCAGCGCAAACTGCGCGCCCAGGCGGCGGCGCATCCCTGGAATGAGCAAGGGCAGCAGCAAAATCGACAGCAGATAGACCGGCTCAAGAATAATATTCGGGTCGGAAATGTAGTGGTCGAGGCTGAAAAGCAGCAGCCGCCGCCGCTCCATATTGACGGCGAAACGCCAGACCAAGAAAGGATTGGTCGCCGCGTTCACCTCCTCCGCGTCAAGCTGCGACAGTTCCGGCAGCGGGCCGTAGACGTCCAGCGTGGGAACCTGCACAAAGGGCAGCGCGGGAACCATGCGATAGCCCACGGGCCAGCCGTCCAGCGAACGCGGGTAGGAAGCGGCAAGGGGTGCTTCGCCCCGCGCCAGCACCAATTGAACCAGGGGCAGACACATGGTCACCGCGATCAGCCCCCCGACCCAGAGCACACGCAGCCGCGCCGCGCGTGCCTCCGTCCCCCCGCGCAAGTTGACCAAAAAGTGAACCGCGGCAAAGGAGCCTAGCCCCAACGCCAACATGGCCGCGATCAAGGGGTGGATGGCAGAGACGGCAAAAGCGACCAGCGCAGCAGCGATCCACGCGCCCCAAGCCCCGCGGCGGAAAAAGAGCATCACCAGGGCAAAGATCACCGGCAGCATGGTCACCGGAACCATGAACTTGTCCGCGGTGGTGCGCTCGAAGAAAAAGAGGCTGACATTGTCCCCGCGCAGGAAGGGCGCAGCCGTATAGACCAGCAGTTGAATCGACGCCACCAGCAGCCCAAAGCGACGACCATTGACCGGCTCCGGCAGATCCGCGCCCACCGCGCGGCCCAACATATAGGCCGCCAAGAGCGCCAGGAGCGCAACCGGCGCGCGCGAGCCGACCGCGGTTAGCGCGTTGGGTTCAATGCCTGAAAAGTGGGACCAGAGATAGGCCATCGGCAGCGACTGGTTAAAGACCATACGCACGCCAGGCCCCAAGTCCTTGCCAAAGAGCGGTTCATGCTGGTTGAGCGGCAGCCCGGCCAGCGCGTCCGCGGCAAAGGAATTGACGGCATACGCGTCGCCGTCGATCTTATACAGTGTGAGGGTTGGCAGGAGCCAGACAAAGGCAAGCGCCAACAACAGCAGCAGCACGATCTCATCGCGCCGCCACGGGGTACGCGTCGGGGGCGCGGCGCGCCCCACCATCAACTGCTGGCCTGTCCAGACCAGCCAAATCACCACGACCGCGGTCGAGGCGATCATCCAGCCCGTCGCCAGCGACGTGATCGTCCAATGCAGCAGCAGCGCGGTGATGCCGGGCACGGACAGCAAAGCCATGCCCAGGGGGAAAGCCAGTGCCAGCCGCTCCACCCAATCCAGATCGAGCCGCCGCGTTGCCAGATCGCCCAGCAGCAGCCCAGGCGCAATGAAGAGGCCCACAAAGGTCAGCCACGCGGACGCTTGCGGCGGCAGCCATAAAGGCCCGCCGGCAATCACAGCCAGCCAGGCCACAATCAATAACAGCGCCGGTCCCCCCTCCCAAACCAGCCAATCCACACGCCAACGGGGTGTGGATTGCATAGGCTTAGGCTGTTCAACCAGCGTTGTTTTGCGGTTAATTAACAAGGGCCGATCCCTCTTTGCGCTCGCAGCTTATGTCTAGTTTGTACTAGGCGAACGGTACATGACGGCGCAGCCAAGGCCCCACTGCCTCGGCTATGGGCAGCGGTAGCTTGGGCCAGTAGTGCCGCACCAGTTGAAAGCGGCCATCCGACTGCGCTTGGACCGCGACGCCGGCACTCCCCGCGCCGCTCAGGCTCCACGTCTGTTGATAGACGGGTTTGCTAAAGGTTGCCCACTGTCCCTTATATTTGGACGCATTTGTGCCCGCTGGGCTACGCCCCATATCTAAATACGCCCGCTTTTGGGCAATTGTGTCGGTGATAATCGTCCAGAAAGCCAAATAAACCGGGCGCAGGTCCAGGGTTTCGTGCAGCGCCCCGCCCCATACGCCATAGTTGGTGTCGCCTAGTTCCAATTGAAAGTACCCGGCGATGGGCGCATCCTTGTGATATACCATGACGATATTAAAGCCATCGGGGAACGCGGCGATCACTTCGCGCAAGAAGCGCCGCCCAAAGACCGGCGTGCCCACGCTGTGGGTAAACCGGCTCATGAGCGTGTAAAAATCGTCCAACCGCTCGCCCGTGCGGTCAACCAGCGCGACCAGCTCATTGCGCTGCGCCATGCGTACTTGGCGGCGGATGTTGCGATCCAACGCTGACCAAGCAGCCTCTTCCCCCTCGCGCAGGTCGACGATCCAATGTTCATGCTGGCAGGTCGTTTGCAGGTCACCCGGCCAGGCTTGGTGCGTGTCGTGCAGCACCAGCCGCTTGGCCCGAAGCCGCTGTGCCATCTCTTTGGCGGCCTCGATCAGCTCCACCGCGGCCGCGTCATCCTCGGCGCACAGGCCGCCCGGCAGCGTGGAGAGCGTGCGCCCGACCAAGGCGCTCTCGTTGAAATAGAGCGGCATGACGCCCACCAGCCGCTCACCCTGCGGCGCGCGGCGATCTTCGCGCCAGAGGCCCAGGTAGGGCGTCTCAAATCCATAGGTATTGGCAAGCACCTGCTGCCATGCGGCCAGGTGTTGGGGCAGGCCGCCAGCAGTATGGCGCACAAAGCAATCCCATGTTGCCCAATCGGTTTGGCTTAATTCGCGTACGCACATAGGTTCAGCCGCCCGCCTGTGCCATGACCGTGGAAGTGGATGTGGACGGCTCTTTTGCCTCCAACCAGTTTACCAGGTCGGCCATTGGTCCGAAGCGAAAATCGGACAACAGCCGATGCAATTTTTCTTCCAGACCGCGCCGCCCGTGATAGTGGGTGATCCGCTCGCGCGGGGTCACCGCGTCATAGCGCTGGCCCGTGTCCAGTTCCCAAGGATGGATATACATAATGGCCGGTTCGCCTGCCGCTTGCAGACGACGCAGCGCCCAACGCGTCGCGGCGTAGGGCATGGCCCGCACATAGAAGCCCCCGGCCATGGGCCAGGTGCGCCGGGCGATCTGCACCGTCGAAGCAGGCAGTTCCCACAGATCATGCCCCGGCACTCGATACGGCAAGCGCGGCGCGCCCGGAAAGCCGTAGAGCATGTTGCGCGTGGGAAAGACGCTGCTGTCATAGCGCAGGCCCGCTTGGGCGAGCACGTCAAAGGCCCAGGGCGTCTGTGCATTGACCGAGAAATAGGGCGCGCGATGGCCTGCAGCGGGCGTGCCGGTGATGCGGGCCAGGGCTGTCAAGCTGCGGTCAATCTCTTGGGCAAAGCCGTCTCGATCCAGCTTGTAGACGAAGCGGTGCAGATAGCCGTGGATGCCCAATTCATGCCCCGCGGCCTGGATCGCCTCGATCAGCGCCGGGTGACGGTCGGCTACATGGCCCAAGACAAAGAAGGTGGCGCGCACGCCATGCTCGGCCAAGATCGCCAGCAGCCGCTGCGTAGCCGGTACAACGCGGCTCTCCAAGTTGTCCCACCGCTCGACCTGCCGGTTGGTGCTGGTCAAGCCCTGGAACCACTCTTCCAGGTCAACGGTAAATGCATTGATCGGCAATGCGTTAACCGGCGGCTGTGCCATGCGCCCCTAGCCCACGTAGCCCAGACTGCGCAGCCGGTCGGCCAGTACCTTGCGGTCTTCCTCGCTCAGTTCGCCGCCCAGGTCACCATCCATGTCGTCCCTATCGCCATCCTGGCTGCTCTGCGTGCGTTGGGCCGCGCGGCTTGTGCGCCACGCCTCGACCGCGGCCGCCACATCGGGCACGATCACCTCGTCCAGCACGCGGCCATCCATGTGCGCGGGAATCTGTTCGCCCATCAGGCGCAGGATGGTTGGGGCCAGGTCATAGAGGCTGGCATTCTCGACCGTCGCGCCGGGCCGGATCGCCGCGCCATAGGCCATGAAGACGCCGTTCATGCGGTGCGTGCCGGAGATGCCCCGGCGCATGGCTTCGACAATCTGGTGGCTGCCGAACTCGTACTCGCCAAAGCCGAAATACTCCAACCGCTTGGGCAAGAAAACAATGTCGGGCGCTTTGTCCAGGTGCGGCCCCTGGTAAATCTCTTCCCGGCGATAGATATGCTCGGCAATGGCTTCGCCCGTCTCCGGGTCGCGCAGTTCAGCCAGCCGAGCAATGATCGCTTCGCGTACCTGTTCATATTCCGCGCCGGGCTGCACACACCCATGCGGCTCGCGGCCCGCTACGTTGAGATAAATTTGGCCCACGTTGCCCAACGAATAGGCCTGCGTACGCTGCCAGTCGATATCCTCAAACGAGAGGAAGAAGGTCTTGAGCAAGCCCTGCCCCTGGCCGCGTACCACCTCGCGCTTGAGCGCGCCCAGCCCCATGCGCATGAGCGTGTCATAGACGTTCATGGGCGAGAAGCCGCGGCGGAAGAGGCTGTGCTTTAATTTGGTGCTCAAGCCCTGATGCACAGCCATGAAGCCCTCTTGCAACAGCCAGTTGTTGACGTGAATAAACTTGTGGAAGGGGCCGAAGCCGTGGTCTGACATGACGATGAGCGTCGTGTCGTCGCCCAGCCCATCCACAATCGGGGCCAGCTTCTCGTCCAAGTAGCAGTAATAATCGCGGATGGCGTTGCCATACTTGGCGGCTTTGGCCGGGTCATAGAGCGGATGGGTCTGATCCATAAATTTCCACATGGCGTGGGAGATGGTATCGGTCCCATTGAAGACCACCATGGCGAAATCCCATGCCTCGCGGCCGCGCAAATAGTCCAGCGTCTTGAGCCGCAGGTCGGTTGTGCGGTAGAGCCGCTCCAGGAATGCGTCTATGCCGGAATCCGAATAGGCCTGACCGGGATCGGGATAGAGGATGTAATCCCCCACCGCGTTGACGATCTCATGGTGCAGGTGCTTGGGATAGGTGAAGGTTACCTTGGTGCTCGGCGCGGGTATGCCCGACACCATCACGCCGTTGACGCGCATGGGTGGGTAGGTCATGGGGATGTTCAAGGCGCAGACACGCCGCCCGGCCTCGCTCAAGAGCGAATAGAGGGTGGGCGCGTCGCAGTCCAAAGCCGTGACCGGCGAAAAGGTGTATGCTTCGGCATCGCGCGCGATCCAGTCGTAGAGCCGGTGTTTGCCGGGGTTAACGCCGGTGGCGAAGGATGTCCAAGCCGGGCCGGTCATGGGCGGCACGGTGCTGCGCAGCGATCCATGTGCGCCCTGCTCCATGATGCGCTTGAGCGTGGGCAGATGGCCCGCGGCCGCCCACGGCTTGATCAGGTCGAAAGTTGCGCCGTCCAGCCCCAGCACCAAGACCTTATTGGGCACGTCATTATCGGCTACATGCTTGGGCGCGCTCGGCAGGTTGGCCGCTTGGAGAGAGGACGCGGCAGTGCTGCTTGTTACGGTGCCGTCGGTATCTGTGAGCGCAGGGGACGGTTCCGCGCCGTTGGCGGGCGCGGGCGGCTGCGACGGTTCGGACTGCGCGGCCAGACGCCGCTCCATCTCGCGCACTTGCCACTCCAACATGCCTAGCGATTGGGCCAGATCGCGAATGCGATTGGCCTGGCTTGAAATGAGTACGGTTTGGGAAAGGAGAATTACGACGCAGAAGAGCACGCCAAAGACCAAGATTAAGGTCGGCGCATAGGTCACCGCGAACAAGCGCGCCAAAAATCCCACCAAGGGATCGATAATCACGAACGCGACAATTGCCAAACTTGCCGCTAACCACACCAGCGCATACTCTTCGCGCAGTTTGTGTTTGCGGATCAATTGAATCGTCACCACCAACAAAATCAAGCTAAAGAGGATACCAATAATCTGTTGTTCTAGGGGTATTCGCATCCACTCTCTCCTTCGACCGGGCCTGGCCTATCCTCGAAAGTCTAACGACTCGAAATCGAGTGATTCGAAAGCCTGTGACTTAGAGCCTATGACTCAAAGCCGGTCGACCGGACGAATTCGGAATTAGGAGGTACGACGCTGGCCTGCACGGTTGCATGGGCGTTCTGTGCGTGGGCGTGCCCGTTTGGATAGTGCCTGGTGGTCGAGCCGGACTCTTGCACCATCGCGTCAGCGTTTAGCGCGGCCTTTGTCTGAAAGCTAAGGGTATAGTCATCTTTGCCCAACGCCACATCCTTGAGCGCCGAGGTCAACATTGCCACCGACACCTTGAGCGCGTAGTAGACGGATTTCCAGGTGTTGATCGAACTGACGCCGGCCAGCCGCGCGCGCATCTTCACGGGCAGTTCAAGCTGGCGCAGCCCTGCTTTGTGGATCAAGACTCGGCTCTCGACATCGGGATAGTCCTGGGGCAAATAAGTCGCCAGCACGTCCACAGCCAGCCGGTTCATCCCACAAAAGCCTGATGTGGTATCGGTGGCGCGTTCGCCGATCAACAGGGAAACGGCCCAACCAAAGAATTGAATGCCAATGCGCCGTGTCCACGGGATGTGCCAATCCACGTCTGCATCGAGAAAGCGCGAGCCAATCACAAGATCGGCCCGCCGCTCGCGCAGCACCTGCAAAAACATCTCAATTTCAGCGGCATTGTGCTGGCCGTCGCCGTCGAGCCGGATTACATAGTCGTACCCATGCTCGCGCGCAAATTTCAGTCCAGTTTGAACGGCCCCGCCAATGCCCAAATTAAAGGGGTGATCAACCACAATGGCCCCGGCGGCATGGGCTTCATCAGCCGTATTATCCACCGAGCCGTCGTTGATCACCAACACATCCGCGGCGGGCAGTGCTTGCCGCACGCCGCTGACTACCCCGTAAATAGCGCCTTGTTCATTGTAGGCGGGGATGATAATCAGGAGCTTTTCGGGTCGCTTGAAGTTCGCCACTGTTCACTCTGCCCTCTGGGCTGATCCAGTCGCCGGAGTGACGGCGTCCGCCAACATAGCGGGCTAAATCCGCCACCATCCAATACACGTCACTGCGTCGACACAGGCATACCATGTAGATGACGCGCACCACCTCCGACAAGGTCATGGTCATCATAAGTATCTACTTACTCAGGCGCAGAAACAGCGGGGCGCCTGTCCCGCTTCCTTCACTCCTCTACCCGCAATCGAGCGTCGACTCTACCGCGAGTGGCGGCGGTCACAACTCATGACGATTGGCAGGGCAATTCGATACGCCGGAGTCGTATGCAGTTGCCGAGTTTACAGGGTACAGCAGGACAGCAGGCGATGCAGACGGGCGCTGCGTTGCACTGAATCAGTTCTATTTAGCGGACGGAAGCGCGCGGCGTTAGGTTCCGGCAGATGAACCAACTTAGGAGGCATGGCGCGGCGGTCTGGTCTAGAGACAATACGCCAGGCGCAACGGGGATGGTGCGACTTTTATGACTGGACATAGATACAGCCCGATATAGGCGGCACAGCCCGCGGGCATTCCGCGGCTAGCCGGACGGGGCAAGGTGAAACGGGGCAGCATCGATGGATATACGGTGGATGCTGCCCGTACAAAACGAGTAAAGCCAGTTACTTAAGACGAGGCGCTGACACCTAGCCCCGGTGGTGATCGATCCCTTCGTAGCGCTCGATAAAGGTACGAATGATCTCCGCGTCCACCTCGTCCATCAGCAGCAACTTGCGCCACGCAACCAGCGCAATCGGCGCGCCCATATCCTTGTGCCCGCCCGCGCCCCACGACGGGTCGTTGGGCGTAAGCACCACGTATCTGCCGCTGTCGATAAACGGCTCGACCACGGCGCGCAACTCCTCCAGCATCTCCGGGCAGCCTTCAGGGCATTGATAGTAGATGACGACGCCCCTATCTTCGAGATTGTGCACGAGATGCTCATAGCGCACAGGCTGGTTATGAATCCCCCACGCGGCCAAATTCTCATAGTGGGGTCCGGACGTGGGCGGCGTGCTGTTATATTCCACCGGCGAAACTGTCCCCAACGGAATATGGAGGTTGCCCTGTGCCGCAAAGGTCGTCTCGCCCACCACAGGCTGACTGCGGCGTATGCTGACCAGCACCAGCGCGGCCACGATCAAGACGATCAACGCGCCGCCGCTGTAGATCATCAGGTTTTGTCGCCGTCGACGCGCCGCGGCAGCCGCACGCAGTTGTTCGCGCCGCCGGTTTTTGACGCCGCCGCTTTCGCTGCTGGGGCGCGCTTCTGTCTTGGCGGGCGTGCTGATATTGGCGGGCATGGTTTTGGCATTGCTCGCACGCTTCCGTTTCGCCATCCGTCCTCCCTACGCTAGACTATTTACGCTGGACTGTTGAAGTGCATTGAATGTGTTGCATGATATAACTTGAAACAAGCCGTTCATGGGTTGAGCGCCATTATTGCACAAGTAACCGCTCTGCTCAATCGCGGATCGCAGCCAAAGGAGCGCCCTGCCGTGACCAGCCTGTCACGCACAAAAGCCGCCACCAGCCCACGCGCCCAAACGCGCCCCGTCCCCAAAACCATCCAAACCCGCTTTTGGGAGATCGACGCGCTGCGCGGGGTGGCGATTGTGATGATGATTATTTATCACCTGATGTGGGATCTCTGGTACTACCGAATCCTGCCCGACGTGGTGCTCTATGCGGGCTTCTGGAAGTATTTTCAACGCACCTGCGCCAATCTGTTTCTGACGCTGGTCGGCGTATCGCTGGCTGTGGTTGCCATGCGTCGCGTTGCGTCCAGCGGCGCGCTGCGCCCGCGCTTTCGCCCTTACCTCTGGCGCGGGCTGCGTATCTTCGGCTGGGGCATGGTGGTCTCACTCATCGTCTGGGCCGCGGGCGCGGGCTATGTACACTTTGGCGTGCTGCACCTGATTGGCTTCGCCAGCATCGCGGCCTACCCCTTTCTACGCCTGCGCTGGACCAATTTGGCGCTGTGGGCGGCCTTCTTCATCGGCGGCTATCTACTGCTCGACGTGCGCGTCGATTTCCCCTGGCTGCTCTGGCTGGGCCTGGTCCCAGATGCCTACTACCCCAACGACTACTTCCCGGTGATTCCCTATTTCGGCGTTGTCTTGCTCGGCGCCTTCCTGGGCAACAGCCTATACGCGCCGGGGGGACGCCGCTTCAGCCTGCCCGACCTCAGCCGCGTCCCCCCGTTCAATCTGCTGGGCTGGCTGGGACGTCGATCCCTGCTCATCTACCTGATCCACCAGCCCTTGCTTTTTGTGCTTCTTTGGGCGCTTGGCCTTATTCGTCTGTAGCGCGGCCCGCGCTCGCGTCATCGGTTTTCGCCTGATCCGCGTCATCCTGATCCGCGCCGACCTGATCCGCGTCGCTCTGATCCGCGTCGCTCTGATCCGTGTCGTCAGGCGCGCCATTGTCCTGGGCCTGCCGCGCGACCGCCGCGCTCATCAACAACTGGATGCGCTCCACCATATCGACCGGGTTGGCGTGCAGCCCCTCGATCAGCAGCGCGTTATCGAACAACTGCTCGATGGCCGCGTCGATCAGCGCATCGTCGGGCGAGTGCGCCACCATCTTGCCCAAGTTGACGATGATCGGCTGCCTGCGGTTGAGTTCGAGGATCTTCTTAGGTGTCTCATAATCCTCTTCGGTCAGACGGCGCAGCCGCTGCAAGTCGCGGTCGAAACTATCCGCGGGCGACACCAGGCGCACGGGGCTATCCACCAGCGACTTAGACGCCTGCACATCGACCACCCGGTCGCCCAAGACCTGCTTAACGCGCGCCACTAATTGCTCGAACGCGGGATCGTCCAGGCTCTGCGCGGCGCTTTCCGCCTCGTCTGCGCGCTCGGCCTCATCCTTGGGCAGTTCCAGCCCGGCGTCGTCCACGTTTTGCAGCCGCTTGCCTTCCACCTCGCGCAGCATGGACGTCATGAAGCCGTCGATGGGATCGACCAGGTAGAGCACCTCCAAATCGTGCTTGCGGAAGTAGTCCAGGTGCGGGCTGCGCGCCACCGAATTCAAATCTTCGCCCAGCACATAGTAGATGGCCTCTTGGTCGCTCTTCATGCGCCCGATGTAGTCGGCAAAGGCGATCCATTTGCCGTCGCTCTTGCTTGACCGGAAGCGCAGCAGCCCCAGCAGCGCCTCATGGCTCGACGGGTCGATGGAGACGCCCTGCTTGAGGTAGATCCCAAACTCCTCCCACAGCTTTTCATAGCGGTCGGGGTGCTCACCGGCCAGCGTTTTGAGTTCGCGGTTGATGCGGTTGGTCAGCGCGCGGCGCAGTTGGCGCACAACCGGATTGCTCTGCACCGTCTCGCGCGAGACATTGAGGGGCAGGTCTTCCGAATCGACCACGCCTTCGATGAAGCGGTAATATTCGGGCAGCAGGTCTTCGTTCTTGGCCTGGATCAAGATCTTGCGCGAATAGAGCCGAATCCCGCCCGGCTCGCGCATCCCCATCATGCCGTGGTCGCGCTTGGAGGGCACAAAGAGAATGGCGCGCACGTTGACCGGCGCGTCGGCCACCAAATGCACATGCAGCAGCGGATCGTCGGCGTCAAAGGTCAGTTGCTTGTAAAATTCGTTGTACTCTTCGGGCTTGACCTGGGAAGGCGACTGCCGCCAGAGCGCGGTGCGCTGGTTGATCACCCGCGGTTCTTCGGCCTCCTCCCCCTCTGCCGCTTTGCTCACTAGGTAAATCGGGAAAGAGACGTAATCCGAATGTTTCTTGACGATCTGCTCAATGCGCCACGCCTGGGCAAATTCGGTCGCGTCCTCCTTGAGATGGAGCACGATCTCGGTGCCGCGTGCGCTGCGTTCCGCCGGAGCCAGCGTGAAGTTGCTCTCGCCGGTGGATCGCCACGTCCACGCCTGGTCATCGGGCCGGAAAGAGCGCGAGGTCACCGTCACCTCGTCGGCCACCATAAAGACCGAATAGAAGCCCACGCCGAACTGCCCGATAATCTCTTCCAGCGATGCCTTGCTCTCGCCCGCGTGTTGGAGGAACGTCCTGGCCCCGGAATGGGCAATCGTGCCCAAGTTCTCGATCAACTCGTCGCGGTTCATGCCGATGCCCGTGTCGCGGATGGTCAGCGTCTTGGCCTCCGCGTCTGGTTCCAGATAGATCGCCAACTCGGCGTCGGAATCAACCACATCTTGGTTGGTCAGCATCTCAAATTGCAGCCGGTTGAGCGCGTCCGACGCGTTGGAGATCAACTCGCGCAGGAAGATCTCGCGGTCGGTATAAAGCGAGTGGGCCAAGATATCGAGCAGTTGCTTGACCTCGGTGCGATAGTCGAGCGCCACAGGTTGGCTTCCGGCGTCGTGTACGGCGTCTTGCGCAGCATCATCCGCCATAATTATTTCCTCCCTGGAATGGTTTTCTACAGCGATTTACGCCAATGATTTGCGTGATGAATTTCGCAGATACATCTCAAATAAAATGGTTATGTAATCCCCAATCATAGACAGCCGCGGCCCGCCTGTCAATCTTGCACCGCGTTGTCAGTCGCAACCTTCAAATCAGCGCAGCCCCAAGGGCACAAAACATCGACAGATCTACTCATGAAACAGCCCGTTGGTTTTGACTTCAAGCGGCCAATCGGCTATACTACTTCTCGCAGTACAGAAGTATATGCCCCTGTGGTGGAATTGGTATACACAGCAGGTTGAGGGCCTGTGCCCGTTAGGGCATCTCCGTTCGAGTCGGAGCAGGGGCACTAACACGAAACCCGGCAGCACGCGCTGTCGGGTTTTTTTGTGGCATCCTCTCTCTTGACATTCACCGCTTGACACATCAGAACAAATGTTCTATATTAACCTCAATACCTCTACCCCAGGATGGCTGTCGCGCGGCCATCTGATTTTCCACTTGTGTTACCGGCAAGGAGGGCCATGATGTCAAGCAAGCAGTTGGCGAAGTTGGAAATCCAGTTGCACAATATGCAGGCGAGGCAGTTCCGACGCACGCTGAGCGACCGCGAGCGGCAGCGCTTGCAGCAGAAAGTCGCGTGGATCAAGCAGCGCATGGCGACCTTACGCAAGGCGATGTAGCTCGTCAGGCCTCGTCAGGCAATATAGCGCAGGGCGATGCGAGCGCCCGTCTCACTCCCCTGCCAGCTCCGCCCAAAGGGCAAAGGAGAGCCAACCATGTAC
>CAZZNG010000004.1:0-46190 GCA_964655505.1 uncultured Litorilinea sp.
CGTAATAGCCCACACGAACCACCTTGTAGAGCAGAAAAACCAACACAGCCGCCAGGATGATGCGCCCGGCAGCGGGCAGCCATCCACGCGCGAGATCGCTAGGATTGGGTCGAGTATGGCCGGAGGGGGGATGCTTGCCTGCTGGTTGGGCATTTGCTGGTTGGGCTGCCGTGTCAACGAACTTCATAGTTGCCTGGATGGTTGTCTAGCCGGATGAATGGCGCTTGCCGCGCATTGTGCCGAACGCGTGCAAGTGACCTGTTTCAGGTCGGGTTCGCTTACTCTGTCTGCAGCCGGTAGAGCGGGCCAGCGGGCGCAACGTGCACACCACGCTTAGTGATCTGCTCGGCAAAGAAGATGGGGCGCTCTCCGCGGTTGGCTTGAATCACCCCGTCGACCCCTTCTGCAATGCCCGGCAGCGCTGGATACAGATCCTGCACCAATTCACGATACCAGCCAAACTGTTCAAGCGACGAATTGAGCAAGAACACCTCTGGCAGGGCAGGATCGAGCGTGCGATCGTTGGCCCATGCAGCGTACCAAAGCGCAAAGGTCTCTGCGTCGGCAGTGGTGATGATCACGCTGCCCGGCGTCACCTCTTGGGCGACCTGGGCCAAGAAGGTGAGGGCTTTGTCGTCCTGGCGCAGCGAGATCGACGGCAGGCGAATGGCCGCCATGCCCACAACGAACAGGATCATCGCCAGGCTCATGCCCAGCGGCGCAGCGCGCGCCAGCAGCGGACGCTTGGCCGCCTGCTCCATGGCCGCCGCGGCCGAGGCAAGCCCTTGGGCCAGGGTCAGGCACAGCAGCCAGACCACTGGAATTAAGTAGATATAACTGTCTGCGGTGCGATAGCCCGTGGCATAGATCGACACAGGAACCGCCCAGATCAGCGCCAGTGTACGCAGCCGCGGCTGCCCATGATCCCACACAGCCAAGCCGCCAAGCGACGCCAGCAGGCCGACCACGGTGAACTGCTCAATCAGCACTTGGCCCATGGCCGCCAGCCGTCCAAGCCACTGGCTGGGCGACACGGCAAAGAGATAGATGCGATAGGGCGCGCCGCTGACCACCCACGCCACCCCTGCCGCGTCGCGTGCATAGCCCCAGTTGACGGGCGGCGGCCCATCTGTTCCCCCTGCCACCCACGGCAGGCGCACATAGAGCAGCGCGCCCAGGATCAGCGCACCCCCAAACAGGGCAATCAGGTGCAGGCCGCGCCGCGTCCATGAAGGGGGCGCGGTTTGGGCCGGTGCAGCGGTCCATTGTGCGTAGGCGACCGCGGGCCAGAGCAGCAGCGATGTCAGATGGTGGGCCATGCCCAGGCCAAGCAGCAGCGCAAGCCCCACGCGGCGCGCGGGCCAGGCAAAGGTGAACAGCCCGATTCCAGCCACAATCAGCGCGTGCAGCCCGTAGACCTCGGTGATCAGCGCCTGGCTCCAAAAGAGGGGCGTCGCCGCCAAGACACAGCCGGAGAGCGCCGCCCACAGCCAGCGCGCCGGGTATTGCGCCAGCAGCCGCGCCGCGGCCACAATGGTCACGCCGACCGCGGCCGCCACGCAGACCGCACTGAACAGGTTGCCTAAGTAGGCAGGGGAAGGGTGCAGCGTCGCGCCCATCCACAGCCACGCTTGCAACAGCAGAATATAGAGGGGGTAGCCGGAAGGATGGGGAACCCCATTGGTCAGGGCAGCAGCCAGGAGATCGCCGCCGTCTGCACCGTAGTGCGCCCATGTCAGACCGGGGGCAAGGGTGGCGACATAGAGCGCCAGGGCCAAGCCCGTGGGCAGGGCGACAGCCGCTGCCTTGACCCACGGGCTTTCAACGTTCATCTTGCGCTACTCTTTGCGCTACTCTGCACGGCATGGCGCGGCCTTGGAGGCAGCCGCTTGCAACGCTTCTAGTCAAAGCTGGGGGGCAGTACAGGCGGCATCCCAATGGTGATCGCGCCGCTGTTGTAATCCGCGTTGCGCGCTTGAACGCCGAACAGGTTGTCAAAGACTTCGCCATCGGCCAATATCTCGGCCACGCGGAAGTTGATCACCGCGGTGACGCTGGTTTCACTGGCAATTTCGGGCCAGCGGAAGATGAGCAGGGGGTTGCCGGTGTCCGACTCGATGGTGGTGACCGTGCCGCCCGCGTCGGCCTCGGCGTCGATGAAGATCATCGAGGGGGGCAGTTCGTCCGAAAGCTCGGCGCGCAGCACATCCACCGTGTTGGGATTGGTAACGGAGATGGTCAGCGTAGCGGTGACGCCTTGCCACAGGAAGGGCGGATCGATCTTGTAGTCGAGCATCAAGGGCGATTCAGCCCTTTGCGCTTGGCTGGCGGGCGGCTGCGGTGTGCCCGCGGGGGTGGCGGTTGCTTGCGCCTCTGCGCCAAAGACTGGGATCAGGTCATTGGCCGCGGCCCGATCAAAGCTCGGCGTCAGGAATTGCGCGCTTACCCATCCGCGCGTCTCCGAATTGGGCACGCAGCAGATATACCACCAGGTTCCATTCTCGTTGCGCGCCTCGACCGTGACTTGCGCATTGGCGCTGAGCGAGCCGACGACATTGGCGCTTGTGCTGGGTTCTGCGCGCACATTCAACTGGCCGACCGCGACGCTGGCTGTCAGGTTGGCGCTGCCCGGCGCGGCGCTGCCGCCGCCAGGTGCAACAGGCGCGCCAGTGGCCGGTTCAGCCCCGTTATTGTCGGGCAGGAGTCCATCGGGCAGGCCCGCGTCCAGTTGGGGGGCGCCGCCGCCGCCACCACCACCGCTGCCGCCGGAGCCGTTCGAGCCGTCGTCATCATCGCCGTTGTCTGGGCGTGGGGTGGCTGTTGCCACTGGCGCACCTGCACTGGTGGGCGTGGGCCGCGGCACGGTTTGATTGAGCGGGCGCGGTGAGGGCGCGGCCCATGCCGGCGCGCCGATGAAAGCCACCGCTATGAAAAAGGCGACGACGCCAAGCAGAAGCCAATGCCGCTGTAGGTAAGTCGTTAGCAGGCGCATGGGCCTGGTGGAAGTTCGTTTAGCCATAGTTGTCTTGTCTCGTTCCTCTCTGCATGTTAAGCCGGTCGTGTCAAGCCGGGGCAGGCAGCAAGCCAAGCCGAGCGGCTGGCGCTGTTGCTTGCCCGGATGGGTGGATCCTCCAACCAACGAAGCGGCGCTGTGTAAAAATACGCCGCAAACGGGGCCATTGGTTACGTTGGGCCGCGGCCCTTAGCGCAGGACGCCTACGAACTCGGCGACGGCAAAGACGCGATGGGTTGTGGTAAATTCAGGCCAGCCGGTGACAAGCGTGAGCTGTGCCTGGTCAGTTGGCTCAAAATAGGCCGCGGCTTGCGCCTGCTGTTGGGGCGTTGCGCCGGTGATGGGAACCGGCTCGGTCACTTCGGTGATGCGATAGACAAAGACCACGCCATCGCCATCGGTCAGGAGCACTTCTTGCTCCTCGCTGACGCTGCCCAGGGCCAACGGCGCAAAGACCGCCGCGCCGCCGACCTGGCGACCTGAAATGATGGTGTTGCCGTTGCCGCCTGCGCCCGCGCTGTTCATATGCCATCCCGCTTCATCAGTGGGCACGTCCCACACGGTGGTGCGCTGCCCCTCGACCGTCTCCAAGCGCCAGCCCATCGCAATCACCGGCACATCCAAGTTGATGGCCGGGATCTGGAGCCGCACCGGGCCGGTGGTCTCATCCGGCTCCAGCGGCGGGATTTGGACCAACTCGCCCTCTACGGAGGTGGCGGCTGCGCCCCCTGCACTTGCTGTGGGGTTTGCTGCGGAAGGGGCAGTGGCTTCGGGTGTGACAACTTGCGTCTGGCAGGCTGTGACGAGCAGGGCAAGGAGAGCCAGCAAGCCTCCGATTAACCGGCACGACATCAACCGGCCTGTCGGTCTATATTCTGACGATCTATATATGGACAGTGAAACAGTGCGGGACATGGACGATTCCTTCGCCGATAACGGGCCAGCCAGCGCGCCCTCTGGTGGGCGATAGGCGCTGTCTGATCAAGGAAGAATGGTGGCGGGCGCTGCCGTGGGAACGGTGTCCAGCGGGCAGCCTCCCCGAACAGCTTTTCATGGCCCTCCATTCTAATCGCGCCAGGTGCTTTCGCCAAACATGTGGGACAAATCCATTTGGCCCACTGCCGCTGCTTGACCTGTACCTGTCTATCAGCGGGACAGCCTATGGACCGGTTAATGCGCCGCATCTCCAGCGGCATGGTATAATTCGCCCGGCATACGGCAGATGCCGGTCTAATCTTCAAGCCGCTATTCGGCTGTACAGCGCACCTTAAACCGCGCGCCCTAAAAGGATGTTTGCATGGCAGGCCAAGTGTTTGCACTGCTGGTCGGGATCGACCGCTACGCTAACCCCCATGAAGCGCCCCATTTGCGCGGCTGCGTCGCCGATGTCGAGGGCATCTATTCGCTTTTGGTGACTCGCTTCGGCATTGCCCCGGCTCAGATTCGCTGTCTGACTGCGCGCCTGGGTGAACAGGAAGACCCGGACACGCTGCCCACCCGCGCCAACATCATTGCCGCTTGGCGCGAGCATCTGGGCCAGGCAGGCGCGGGCGATGTGGCCTTTTTCCACTACAGCGGCCACGGTTCCCAGGCACGCAGCGTGGACCCCAACGAGCCGGACGGCTATGACGAGACGATTGTCCCCCATGACAGCCGCACACCGGGCGTCTATGACCTGGCGGACAAAGAATTGGCCGACCTGATCCGCCGCGTAGAGAGCCGCGGCGCGCAGGTGATCGTCTTTTTGGATTGCTGCCACGCGGGCAGCGGCACGCGTGGCGTCGAACTGGCGCGCATCCGCCGCTGTCGCCCCGACGAGCGCGTGCGCCCGCCCTCGGCCTATTTGGATGGGCTGCGCTTGCGCCGGGGGCCAAGCCGCCCTGCTACGCCTAGCGGGTGGCTGCCCCAGGGCAAGCATGTGCTGCTGGCGGCCTGTCGCGATGACGAGTTGAGCTATGAATACCGCGCGCCGGGCACGCAGCAGTGGCATGGGGTCGCTTCGTACTTTTTTCAGCGCACCCTGGCCGCGGCCGACACGACGATTACCTGGGCACAGATCCATGATCAAGTGCTGACCCAAGTCCACGCCATCTATCCAGCCCAATCGCCCCAGTTGGAGGGGCCAAGCCATCTGACGCTCTTTGGCGGCGTGGGCGAGCCAATCCGCCCCTATCTGCTGGTCATGAGCGTTGAAGCCGACGAATACATTCAGGTCAATGGGGGCGCGGCGCTGGGGCTGACACCGGGCAGCCGTCTGGCTGTCTACGCACCCGGTTCGAACCTTGACGATGAGCCTATCGCCACTGCGCTGGTCGAGGAGATCGCGCTGGACCATGCATGGGCCAAGCTCGACCGCATTATTCCTGTGGAGCCGGGGTCGCGCGTGAAGGTGGCGGCTGTGGGGCTGCTCGAAGCGCCCTATGGCGTGCTGACCGACGACGCGGTCTTGCGTCACGCGCTGACTGCGTTGGGGGACAGCGACCTGGCCGGATTTTTGCAGCCGGTCGGCTCCAAGGAAGAGTCGCCCGCCGCGTTTGTGGTCACGGTGGAACAGGGCTGTTATGTGGTGCGCGACCATGCCGGGGTGCAGTTGTGGCATGAGCGGCCCCCGGCCTCGGCAGACGGCGCGCTGCGCGTGGCGGCCATCCTGCGCCATCTTGCCGTCTATCGCAATGTGCAGCGGCTGCACAACCCCGCGCCGCCCACGGGCATCCACGGCAAGATCGAACTGGAAACCGTGGCCTATCATCGCGCCGACCGCGGCGGGCGTGGGCCTGGCAAGCTCTATGATAGCGGACACAGCGCGGTTGTCGGCGCAGGGCAGAAATTGCAGCTGACCATCCACAACCGCAGCGATGAAGCCGTCTACCTGGCTGTCTTTAACCTCGACGCGGACTTTGGCATCACGCGCATCTACCCGCCCCATGCGGTGAACCAAAAGGTCGCGCCGGGGGCCAGTGTGGTGATCGACCCCATCGTTCCGTGCATACGCGGGCCTTATCAGGGGCGCGCGGTGGAGACGATCAAGGTGATTGCCACGCGCGTTGCTACGTCGTTCGACGTGCTGCAACTGCCCAAACTCGGTGATGGCAGCCCCGAAGCCGGTGTGCGCGCCGACGCGACCAGCGCCCTGGGCCAACTGCTCAATGCCGTGCGGCGGCAGGGGATGCGCGATCTAGTGTTGGAGCTGGACGATACCGCGGGGGGCTGGACCACTGCCCAGGTCGAGGTGACCGTGATCGCGCCGCCTGCACACCACCCGCTGCCGCGCGATCTGGTGCGCGTTGCTATCGAAGCGGAAGGGGGCTGGACGATTGAAAAGCCCGCCGATTGGACGGCGACCGTTTTGCTGGCCGATCTGTCGCAGGCGTCGCGCGGCCAAGTGCGCCGCGGCCCCTTGCTGCCGCCCGGCCTATCCAATCCAGGCGCGGCGGCATTTTTCCGCCCGGTCTGTGCCGGTGAAGCCACCGCGACCGGGGCCGGTGCGCCGGTGGTCATGGGGATTGCGGCTCCCGCCGAAGAGTTGGCGCAGGTCTCGCCTGAGACGCCGCTGCGGGTTGAGTTGGCTGTGGCCGACGAGCCGGGCTTGGCCGGGGTCGTGCCGATTGCCTTCGACGGCGACCGTTTCTATCTGGCAGGCAAGCCGGTCGATGTCGATCTGGCGTCGAATTTCACCGGCGGGATTCGCCGGTTGGCCTGTGACATTCACCTGCTGCCTCCATCGACCGACGCGGGCACGACGCGCGATCTACGCCGCGCCGCGCGGCTCTTTTTCTACAAGGTCTTTACGGGCGCGCTGCCGCCGGATACAGGGCTGCGCGTGGCACGATTGGAAGAAGGGCATGTCACCTATGCGCCTGTGACCAAAGAGGCCATTGCCCAGGCCAAGCGCGTGGCGCTGCTGCTGCATGGCTTCACCGGCGAAAGCCGCTCGCTGGTGGAAAAGGTCTGGCCCTGGGTCAAGCCCTTGGGGCGCTATGACCTGTGCCTGACCTATGACTATGAAACCTTTGGCACAGGCTTGCGCCAGCAAGGCGAGATGTTGGCGGCGGCGCTGCTCGGCTTTGGCTTCGGCCAGGCGGATCAGCCTCGGCTGGACATCTACGGCTACAGCAGCGGCGCGCTGGTGGCGCGGGCGCTGGTTGAACTGTGCGGCGGCGATGAATTTGTCGACCGGGTCTTTATGGGCGGTCCGCCCAACGCCGGAACGCCCTTAGCCAAAGCCAGCAGTTTGCTGCCCTGGTTAGCCAACATCGGCATCAACCTGGCGGGCGCGGTTCCGCCCGCGCTGATTGCCCACTGGCTGCTGCAACAAGTGAACGAAGCGGGCGAAGGGCTGAACGATCTCGCGCCCGATTCCGACTTTATCGCCGAGATCAACGCGGCATGGCGGCCCCCGGCTTTAGCCCCTTACTATGTGCAGATCGGCGACAACGCCACCGCGTTTGGCGAATGGCATCTGCTGGCGCAGCATGTCATGCAGATGGTCGACGGGGGGCTGGATCTGCTCTTTGCAGGCGACAACGATCTCGTGGTGGGCGTGAACAGCGCGCGCAGCCTGGAAGGGCGCTGGCCCCGGCTGGAGACGCGCGTGATCGGCGGCCACCACTTCCACTATTTCTATTCGCCCGAAAGCCGTCGCGTGCTGGCGGAGTGGCTGGCAGACGAGACAGAGACGTAGCCGCAAGCCGAGGGATTGTCCCCACAAGGGGAAATCACGTACAATCAGGATGGGAAGGGATGTGTCCCGGTGGATGCCCCGGTCTTCAAAATCGGTGGCAGGCGGCGCTGAGCCGGCTGCGGTGGGTTCGACTCCCACGCCTTCCCGCTCGATCTACCCCCATGATTCGCTCCCTCAATCCCCCTCTCACCCTACCGCGCCTTCGTTCTCAACAGGAAAAGAATACGACTGACGCCGTTGATCGTTCCCAGCACAGCGCCAATGCCGAGCCAGATCAAAATGCCCGGCATCGCTCTGAAGAGTTGCAGGTAGCTAAAGGCTCGTCCTGATGTGGCTGTGATCAGCGAGGGCAGCGCCAGCCAGATGAGGGCAGGGGAAAAGGCTCCCAGGAGACCAAGCAGAAGCCGCCAGGACGGCAGCATTCTTGCTTTTTCTCGCCACTGGGGCAGGCGCAGTAGGCTGCGAACTGCCAAGGCCAGACCAGCCAGCGTTGCCAGAGCCAGCAAAATCCCCACTGTGCGCAGACTCACGCCGCCTGTTTGCGGCTGCCCACCCGTGAGCAGCGCAATTAATCCATTCTTGATGCGAGGCGTTGCGACCAAACTAGCGGCCACTGAATTGGTGTTGTAGAGCAGGATAATGCCATGTCCTGTCTGCGGTAAGAGCACGATATCGGCATAGTAAACCGAAAGAATGCCGTTGTGTTCGAGAACGCGCACGCCGTTGTGTTGCGTCTCTATCCACCCCATTGCATAGTTGCTCTCCAGCGTTTGGGGCGCTGTGTGCATTTGTTGGATTCCTTCCGGCGAAAGAAGGCTGGCCCCCGCGAAGCTTCCGCCATTGTTCTGCATAATCAGGTAATTCGCCATGTCTTCGGCTGTTGAGGCGATCCCGCCGCTGCCGCCCAGGAAGCCGCGCATCTCGTCGACAGCAATCGGGAAGCCAAAAGCCATCACATATCCCTGTGCTAACGCATCGGCACGCGTTAATGCCTCCTGTGAGGTAATGGCGTTGAAGGTATGGGTCATTTGCAGCGGCGCAAAGATATGTGTCTGTAGATAGTCCGAGAACGGCTGGCCGCTGACTACCTCTACCACGCGCGCCAGGATCTGATAGTTGGGATTAAAATAGTGAAATTCCGTCCCTGGCGCGGCCACAGGGCGCGCCTTTGCCAGACTTGAGAGGAGCGCCTCCAAGGTGGCGGGCGGCGGCAGCCGTCCTTCAGGATAGCCCGCGTCCGCCAAACCGCTTGTATGGTTGAGCAGATGCCGGATCGTGATTTGGCTTGCCACAGTTGGGTCGCGGAGGGTAAATTCAGGCAAATAGGTTTGCACGGGCGCATCCAGCTCGATCTGCCCGGCCTCTACCAGTTGCATGATAGCAAGGGCTGTAAACGATTTGCTCACGGACGCGATGAGCAACTGGCTTTGTGGCGTCATGGGTTGACCAGGGTATCCACGGCCGTACCCCTGTGCAAAGATGAGTTGCTCGCCATGCGTGATGGCGACTGCTAGCCCTGGTAGATTGTGCCTTGCCATCTCTTCGGCAATGAAGCGATCCAGGGTATCTGTATCAACGTTTGCCTGTGCTGCTGCCCTCGAAAGCAGGAGTCTTGTGAGATAGAGCAATACAAATCCGATGATGAGCGAGCGGGAGAAGCGGCGGGATGATAGGTGGTGCATAATTTTGGCCTTTGTGTATCTCACTGTACGCATAGCGTCCCGGAGCGGGAGAACAACCAAGCCAGCAGACAATCGGCACGGCTATCGGCATGGCTATCAGCACAACTGCGCTGGGTTCGACTCCCACGCCTTCCCGCCTCTTCACTCTCCGCACGCAGGCAGGCAGACCTCCGCGCCCGCTCTCACAGTGGATTGAGCCTGTGGATTTAGGTGGATCTAATCTGTGGGCGGTTCGGCGCGCAGACAGCGTTGATACCAGGCCACATCATGCCATGCGCCAAACTTGCGCCCGACATGGCGATAGACGCCGACCAACTCAAAGCCGACGCTGCGGTGTAAGTTGACGCTGGCATCATTGGGCAGCGCAATCCCTGCAAAGGCGTTGCAGTAGCCTTTGGCGCTCAATTGGTCGAACAGCGCGCCATACAGCGCACGACCAATCCCCTGCCGGTGGTATGCCGGATCAACATAGACTGATACATCGACTGACCATTGATAGGCCCGTCGCTCTCGGTGGGCCGAGCCGTAGGCATAGCCCAAACAGCAGCCGTCGCGCTCGGCCACCAGCCAGGCCCAGCCGTCAAGCGATTTGCGGATGCGCCCGGCGAACGCTTCGACGCTTGGGACTTCCAACTCAAACGACACAATGGTGTCGGTGACAAAGGGCGCGTAGATCGCCAACAGCGCGGGGGCGTCGGCTTCAACAGCCGAGCGGATGGTGAAAGGGGTATTGGCTGTAAATTGATTGGCTGTGGGGTTCTGTTCTGCCATCAGCAAACTGTCCTTCTCTGTACGTGCCCGATGTGTACGTACCGTCTGTGACCGCGTCATCTTACAACAACGCGGGAGCCGGTTTCAACCCGATTATGCCTGTTCGTGTGTTCGCCAAGCGGGCAGATCTCACGGTATAGTAGGTACCCAAGTCCTAACCACTAGCCAACCACTTGGTACCAATCATGAGTCACCAATCATGAGTCACCAATCATCAATGGAGACGGCGTATGTCTACTGCCACCCCACCTGTGGGCCATTTGCCCACGGCCTATGATCCCCTGTTAGCCAACCGCCAAGGCGAGACCAAGATTACGGCCATCAAAGCCATTCAAGTGCAGCCGCGCGGCACCTTGATCAAGATCGAAACCGACGCGGGCGTTAGCGGCTATGGCGAATGTCACGGCAGCGGGCCATACGTGCGCGCGGCCATCGCTTCGCTGGAGGGACCGCGGCTGCCCCACCTGGGGCTGATCGGTAAAGACCCGCTCGCCATCCGCGTGCACTTTCACAACATGTTCTATGCCTATCCTCAACGCGCGCGCACCATGCAGACCTACAGCGGCATCGACATTGCCCTGTGGGATCTGGCGGGTAAACTGCTCAACCAGCCTGTGTCCAAACTGCTGGGCGGCAATTTCCGCGAGCGGATTCGCCTCTATTCCCATTGCAGCGGGGGCGACTTCTTGGACAAAGCCGCCTGGGAAGATCGGGCGCAGGAGCTAAAGAGCGACCCGCGCGGCTTTACAGCCTATAAGATCGACATTCAGCATGTACTCAACATCCCCATGCAGCAGTTCACCCCGCGCATCGGTCCCCAGGAAGCGCGCAAGGTGAACAAGGCCTACACGCTGGCGCGCGAGGCACTGGGCGACGAGATCGACATCATCGTTCACTGTCACAACGAGCTAGACTTGCCCAGCGCCATCGCCGTGGCCCAGGCTGTGGAGCCAATCCAGCCCCTTTTCTTTGAAGATCCCCTCGCGCCCCAATATTCGGATGCGTGGGCGGCGCTGCGGCGGACGACGCGCATCCCGCTTTTCACGGGGGAGAATCTTGAATTGGCCGAGGACGCGCTGCCGTTCCTCCAAAATACCGTGATCGATGCGCTCCAGCCCGACCTGATCAACTCAGGCGGCATCACCGGCGTCAAGATCATGGCGGATCTGGCCGCGCTCTATCGCATCCCTATCTGCCTGCACAATGTCAGCGGCATTCTGCTCAACATGGCATCGCAGCAGTTTTCCGCCGCGACCTTCAACTGTCCCATGCTCGAGTGCACGCGGCGAGCGGATGAATTGCCCTGGGCTGTGAAGAATCCGCTGGTGATCAAGGACGGCTATATGGAGGTGTCCATGCAGCCGGGCCTGGGCGTCGAGTTGGACCAGGAATATCTCAAGGCGCATTTGGCCGAGGGCGAACCCTGGTGGGGCGACTAGGCTGCGCTTAACTAGTTGGGCCGGACGCTGCGCCGCTTGCCTTGCACCGCCGCGGCGCAGCGTGCTATACTCTGGCGCAAGGTACGTTGTGGGCCTGCAGCCGCTCACGTCCATTGGTCACCCGATGGGCTTTTTTTTGCCGTGCCCAGGCGGCTGCGCGGGCTGCGAACCTGTGCGCGACCGGCCAAGATAACCGCACAAAACAACCGGCCAACATAGATGTGATCAATCTAAGTGATGGTTCTATGGATATTCCACTGTTTCAAGACGATGAATCGCTGCGCTTCGAGCGTGTTGTGCTCTACCCCTACCCCGATCTCACGCGGATTTGGACGCGCGCATGGCTGACGCCTGTGCAAGACAAAGTGCCGAATGTGGAGTTGATCATCTATAACCCGGACGGGAGCGAGAACACCAGCACCTATATGATGGCGCGCGCCGATCCGCGCATCGAAACCACGCTGCACATGCGCAATCCCCAGCCGGGCGCGACCTATCGTGTGGTCGCTATCTTGACTGTGGGCATTAGTGATGAGCCGGAAGTTGTCGACCGCCAGGAATTCGACATGACGCTCGAATTTCGCAACCCGGAAGCAAAGGAACCAGGCTTCGGCATCGGCGTCGACTGGGATAAGCTACGCGGAGAGGATTAGCCCTTGGCTGCGCCCCCGCCTGTGTCTACACCTGGGTCCAGGGCCGAATCGTCCATCGCCCTTCCCGCTCCCCAATCCAGGCAGCGCATCGATCCAGATGGCGCGACCGCGCCGCTATCTGGAAACAGCCGGCCCCTGCAGCGTTGGCTGCTGCCCCTGTTGGTGTTGGTTCTCATCGTGGCAATGGTCGCCGCGATTGCCGCCCAACTGATCCCCACGCGCCCCGAACTGCATTGGGATGAAGCCACCCATTCGCTCAAGGCGTCGGTGATTGCCTACGACCTGGCCCACGGCGACTGGTTGAGCTTTGCGCTCAACAGCTATCGCCAGGTGCGCTACCCGCCGCTGCATTCATGGATCTTGGCTGTGGTCTTTTTGCTCAGGGGAACCAATATCGCATCGGTGGCATTGGTGAGCCTGGGCTTCTATGCCCTGGGCGCGGGCCTGCTCTACCTGGCCGGTGGGCAATTATCGCGCCGCCGCTATAACCTTGTGGGCGCGGTGGCTGCACTGCTCTGGCTGGTCACGCCAACGGTCGTGGACTACAGCATTCAAGGCATGTTGGAGATGCCAGGGCTGGTGGCCCTCTGTCTGGTGATCCTGGTCTTTCTCAAGCTGTTGGCCGACGATCAGGTCGTGGAAAGCCCGCCAGCCGATGTGCGCGCACCCGCGCCGCGCGAATATATGCTGCTGGGTGTAGCGATCGCCATCACCTATTTCCTGCGCGTGCCCTATGGCATTATTCCCTTCCTCGCCATCTGTCTGACCCTGTTGATGCGCGCCCGCTTTCGCCCGCTGCGCCTTTGGCGGCCTGAAATCTTCTATCTGCTGCTGCCCCTCTTTGTGATCTTTGGCATCTGGTTCGCCTACATCCCCAAATTCACCGCGACGCTGGACTTCTTGGTCAACTACGCCGATGGGGTAGACCCCTATACCACCGCGGGGATTCTCTTTTACCCGCGCACGTTGGTGGCGATTGCAGGGACACCGTGGCTCTTTGCGCTTTACATGGCCGGGCTGGTGCTGGCATTGGCGCGCTGGCGGCCGTTCGGGCCGCGGCTGGGCGCGGCGTTCCTCGGTCTGATGATCCTGGTGCAGTTGGGCATTGGCCTGGGCCATCTCAACAAACAGGCGCGCTATATGCTGCCGGTGCTGCCCGCCTATTTCCTGCTGGCGGGCTACTTATTTGATATGACTTGGCAGTGGGCACGCGGCCGCGGCCTGCGTGTGGCCCAAGCGGTGTGGGGGGTGGCGTTGGCGGCTGTTTTGGTGCAAGCGGGGCTGTTCGCGGCTGAGGCCCTGCAGCCGGGCAGAGGGGTTCGGCCCGATGCGGTGACGCCCTATGTCGCCGAGTGGATCGATGCCGCGCCGGCCACGTTGGTGATCGGTTCCATGGAGATGACCTATCCCAGCCCGCCGCTGCTCGATTGGAACTTGGGGCGCAGCGGCTATTTAGCCATGCCCCAGTCGGGCGCGGCTGCCCAAGTGGACGAAGGGCGTAAGTTGGCGGAGCTGGCCCGGCGGCTGCCGCTGCCGGAATCTCTCCAGGCGCAACTGGTGCAGACTTTCACCGGCTATGATCAACCCGCAGCGCTGCACACGCTCTATGTCGGGCTGCCCGACCGGGCGAGCTATTCGCAAGGCTGGCGCGGCTATCAGACCTTTGTGCAAGAGTTCCTGGACGCGCAGGCTGTCAGCCAGGTGATCGTCATCAGCCGCACCCGCGAGGGGCGCTATCCACGCGCACGGCTGGAGGAGCCGCTGCACAGTGAGGGCTGGCTTCAGGTGGAGGAGCAGACCTTCGGCGGGGTGAACATGGTGGTCAGTGTTTTTCGACCTGCCGATCAAGCCAGCCTAGATTGAGGCGTGTTTGCCCGCTGTGGATGCGGGTGATACGCTGCGACAGTGTATGTTATAGCTGCATATGTTGTGGCTGTGTATGTGGTGACTGTGTATGTGGTGACTGTGGCGGCAGCGGTGCGACCGCTGGTGAGCCAAGCCAGCATGGGGGAACTGGGGTATGAGCGACGTAAAACGAGTCGGCTTGATCGTTGGGCGAGAGTGGAGCTTCCGGCGTGCCTTCCTCGAGGAAGTCAACAGCCGAGACGCGGGCGTTGTGGCCGAGTATGCCAAGCTGGGCGGCACAAAGATGAACGAGCCATGCCCCTATGCCGTCTTGGTGGATCGCATCAGCCACGAGATTGCGTATTACCGCACGTATCTCAAAAATGCCATGCTGCAGGGCGCTTACGTCATCAATAACCCCTTCTGGTGGAGCGCGGATGACAGGTTCTTTGGGGCCAGCTTGGCGACTCGGCTGGGCGTTGCGCTGCCCAAGACGATTGTCCTGCCCATGAAGTCCTACCCCGAAGGCGTGGTGTCCGAGAGCCTGCGCAACCTAACCTATCCGCTGGATTGGGCGGGCATCGCCGCCTATACGGGCCTGCCCGCCATCTTGAAAGACGCATGGAGCGGCGGCTGGAAACAGGTCTACAAGGTCAATACGATTGACGAATTGATCCATGCCTATGACCAGACCGGCACGCGCTGCATGATCCTGCAAGAGTTTATCGAGTGGGATCAATATGTACGCTGTCTCTGCATCGGCCAAGAGCACATCATGCCCATTAAGTACGAGCCACCCACGCGGCGCTACCTGGTTGAACCTGACTATCTTTCTGAGGAACTGAACGAGCGCATCGTGCGCGACGCGCAGACGCTCAACCGTGCATTGGGCTATGACATGAACTGCGTCGAGTTCGCGGTGCGCGATGGCGTGCCCTATGCCATCGACTTGATGAACCCTGCGCCGGATATCGACATCAACAGCATCACGCCCTATTATTTCGAGTGGGCAGTGAAGGCTATGGCCGATTTGGCAATCGAGAAGGCGCACCAACCCACGCCCCAACGCAGCGAACTGCGCTGGGCCTCGTTCCTGGCCGCGCCGTGACGTGCACGGGGATGGGGGCGGTTGGGCAGCGGGCGCTGCAAGGGCTGCGGCTGGCCGCGACCACGCCATATGACGCCTATGAGCGCCACGCGTTGACCGCGCGCTTTTTGCGCCGTGCATTGGAAGATCAGCCCGCGACCGTGTTGGACGTGGGCGGCCGCGCTGCCTTGTTGAGCCGCTATGTGCCCTATCGCGTCGTGGCTGTCAACCCCGATCTCACCGGCGATGTGGTGGGCAGCGGGACCGCGCTGCCTGTGGCGGATGGGTGCTGTGCGGCCGCGGTCAGCCTGGATACGCTGGAGCATTTGCCGCGCGCGGCGCGGGCGGATCTGGTGCGCGAATGTTTGCGCGTGGCGGGGCAAGTGGTGGTGCTGGCTGCCCCGTTGGGCGGCGCGCTGCACAATCGCTCTGAAATCGAACTGGATGAACTCTATCACCGTATGAACGGCACACCCCATCCCTATTTGGCCGAGCATATCCGCTATGGCCTGCCCACGGTGGACGATCTGGCGGCGTGGCGCAGTCTGCCTGGTGTGGCGGCCAGCGACCTCTATTTTGCCGGGGATTTCACCTGGCAAGCGCGCAGCTTTGCCCGCGCCATCCGCGCCGCCGAACTGCCGCGCAACGCGGCCCGTCTGGTGCGCGGCTGGCATCAACTGAGCAGCCTGGCGCTGTGGCATCCGCTGGCTGTGCAGACCGCGCCGCGGCCCACCACCAATCGCTTCTACCTCGTCTTGCACAAGGCGCACGTCCGCACCGAACCCACCGCGCACGCTGCGCCACAAGCCCATTAAAAAACGGGGCGGCGCTTGCAAGCACCGCCCCGAACTCGAACGTCCGCTGCCCTACTGAGCCGGTTTAATCGGCCAGTAGATTGAAAGTTTCATCTTCCGCTCGTCGCCTTCCGGTTCTGCGTCGTAATACTCAAAGTCGGGGCTATCGGCATGTTGATAGCCTGAGCGCGGCTGCCACTCTTCTACAATGTAGGCGTATGTCTGGCCGAGCGTTTCGATGGTGCAGGGAAAGACGGCGTACTTCTGCGCCGGGACGGTGAGCGTCATCATCCCTGCAGGCACGTTCTGGGCTTTGGAGACTTCGACGCCTGCCAGATACCACGGCTCGTTGTCATTCGGCTGCCCAAAGCAGATGCCGTAGCCCGGGCCGCTCACATTGGCGATCTCGCCCATACGCGCGTTGAGTTGCTGCCAGACTTGGCCGATCTCATTGTTGCCGCCGCCGTTGGCAAACGGTTGATGGCTGATGGAGCCGCTAAAGGGCAGGCCCACCACGGTGAAAGCGGCTTTCTCGACAATCTTGGGTTCCATCGGTTTAATCCCCTTCTCTTGGAACGTCGCTATGCACGACATCGGTACGATTGGCAGTTGGAGTTCGGTAACACAGTGCTCCGGCGGTTCGTCCGCTTCCCAGCCTTGCAGGTAGACCGTGCGGCTCTGGGAGCCAATGCGGTAGCCGTTGACCTGGCTCCAGGCGATTAGCGCCTGATGTGCGCTGGGCAGTTGGCTGTGACAGCCGTGATGCACCACCGACGCGGCGGTCTCGATGCCGGGCAGTTTGTGTACGGCGACCCGGCCATCCCCGCGCAGGGGGCGCGCCAGCGGAACCGCTACCTCGACATCTGCACCTTGATCCAGGTACTCTGCATCGTAGTAGATCGCGGTCACCGGCGCGAGCGGGCTGGCCGCGATGCCTGCTCTGTCGAGATAATGACGCAGTTCATCGCGCAGGTACAGCAAGTCCTCATCATCATGGACCGTGTCGCGGATGCCCGCCACCAGGCAGGATGGCACCTGCTTTGTGATGACTTCATAGGGTGGCTGGCTTCCTTCCGCTTCGATGCGCTGCAGCCGAGCCGCTACGTGCATTAAGCGGGCCTGCTCGGCGCGCACCTGCTCTGCCAACTCCGCCTTGCGCAGCCGCATCAACCGCTGTAGCTCGTCGAGCGACAGGTCTTCGCGCAACATGCGCTCGATCTGCACCAGCGAAAAGCCCAGTTCCTTGAGCGCCAAGATGCGGTTGAGCCGCGGCAACTGTTGCAAGCTGTAGTAGCGATAGCCGGTGTAGCGGTCGATCCAGTCGGGGCGGAACAGCCCCAACTCGTCATAGTAGCGCAGCGTCTTGACCGATACTTGCGCTAGCTTGGAAAACTCGCCGATCTTAAGCATTCACCTCTCTCCAATTGCATGTTTCTGCCGGCCAGCAGTTCCGCTATACAGTACACCCTCCCCCAACGGGAGAGTCAAGGGCCAATTTTTATGAGAATTTTTTTACCTGGAAAGCGGACTCCCCGGAAGCTTTCAGAGCCGGAAGGGGACAGCGTTTGCTTCGGGGAAATGAAGCATTAAGCCGCGGGACCGTGGTATTCGCCGCTGACGCAGACTTGGCCGCTGAGCAGCGTGGGCCACCAGTTGCGCAGACGGCTCCAGCGTGTGCCGATCCCCAGGCGGCGCGTTGGGGTGAACCCGGCGATGCGATAGAGGATTTCCACCTGGCGATAGGTGAAATAGTGCAGATGCCCCGCGTCGAGCATGTGGGTTTCAGGCGGGTTGGTGCTGAAGCCTTCGTTGGGATACCACGGCAGCGCGGTATTGGGCGCTTTGCCGCGCAAGATGCGCAGGCGTTGGGGCAGGAACGCGACATTGGGCGTGACCGTGACCAACTGCGCGCCGGGCCGCGCCAGCCGGGCCAGGGTACGCAGCGCGGCGATCACATCGACCACATGCTCGATCACATCGGCCCAGACAATGCAGTCAAACGGCGCTACCCCCTGCTGTTCCAACTCCTCCAATCCTACCGCCATCACGCTGACGTTGGCGAGGTGGCGCAGGTTGCGCTGCGCGCCCGCGGCGCGTATGGGCGATAGCTCGATGCCGACTGCCGCGTCGTAGTGGGGCGCAAGCGTTGCCAGCACTTCGCCCGCGCCGCAGCCGATCTCCAGCAGGCGACCACCGGGCCGCGCCAGGTAGACCAGCGCCTCGCGGCGGTCGCGCGGCCAGCCATGCACGCGAATAGGCTGCAAGGGCACGGCTGCATCCCGGGCTTCATTGGCATAGAGTTGATCATAGCGTTCGACCAAAGCAGAACGGGCCGGTTGGGACGATTCAGACACGCCCTGCTCCTTCTGGGGTTCCGGGTTCATTGGGTCTCCAGGGGACAACCGCCTCGCCACGGGCGTGGGCATAGACCTGCTCATAGACTGTGCGCAATTGCGCGGTGACGCGCGCCCAGGTGTAGCGTTCCTGCACTTTGGCGCGTCCGGCCGCGCCCAGTTGCGCGGCATGGGCCGGGTCGTCCAGCAGGATCGTCAAGGCGTGGGCCAAACTCGCGGGGTCGGGGTAGTGGTAGAGCAAACCATCTTTGCCCAGGTCGATCACCGCAGGCACCGCGCCGCGGTCGCCCCCGATAACCGGCTTGCCCGCGGCCCAGGCTTCGACCAGCGTGATCGCGAACGATTCATTGATCGACGGGTGGACCAGCACATCGCACGCGGCAAAGAGCGCGGGCTTTTCGGCTTCGTCAAAGTTGTGCAGGACGGTGACGCGCGTCTGCTGTGCCGAGGGCAGGCTGCGGATGCGCGCCAGCAGCGTTGGCGTGTAGCTGGTGGCCGCGCCCGCCAACAGCAGGCGCGCTTTGGGGTGCTTGGCCCAGACGCGCGGCATGGCGTCGATGGCGATGTCGATGCGCTTCAGGTTCGACTGCCGCGCCACCACGCCGATCACCGGGTCGTCGCCCCAGCCATGCGCCTGGCGCAGCGCCGCGCCATCGGCACGCGCAAACGCCTCGGCATCCACGCCGCCGCCGATCAGGTGGATGCGCGCCGGGTCAACGCCGCGCGCGGCCAGGTAATCGCGCTCGTGGCGCGTATGCGCGATGTACGCGTCCGCCGCGCGGATCAAGCGCAGCATGTTGCCCCGGTCATAGCCCCATGCGTCGTCTGTGTGGATCGCGCCCAGCAGCACCAGCGGCTTGCGGCTGCGCCGGGCCGCCGCGCCCGCGTAATACATGTGCAGCCAGGGAAACGCGGTGGCAAAGATGATGTCCGCGTCTGCCGCGGCCAATGCCTGGGGCCATTCGGCCACAATCGGGCCGGTTTCGAGCGTGCGCAGCCAATCGTTGCCCGGCAAGTGCAGGCGTCGCGCGCCGCGCGCCAGCAGCCCGCGCAGCGTCTGCATCCCGGCAAAGACGCGAAAGCGCCGCACCGCGACGCCGTTGATCATCTCGACGCCCACCGGCAGCTTGCGCTGGGGGCCACGCCACAGCGATTCAGTGGTGGGGTTGGCTGTGGTGTAGACGCTTACCTGGTCGCCAAAGGTAGACACCAGCCGTTCCGACACATTGCGCGTCAGCCCTTCGCTGCCGCCCAAGGCCGGATAATAGGCTTGCACAACGTGGAGCAGTTTCATCCGCGCGCTCCTACCTGGTCCGGGGGCGCGGCCGCTGCAACCACCCTGGTATAGATCGCGGCCATTGCATCCAGCGCGTTTTGCGGGCAGAAGTCGCGCTGCCCGACGATCTGGGCGGCGCGGCTCAATTCGGCATAGCGTTGGCGCAGCGTCTGAATGGCCTCCGCGATGGCTTCGGGCGTCACTTCCTCCACCACCACGCCGCAGCCGTTGGCTTCCACATAGTCGCTCATGGGGATGGCGCGGCTCACCAAGACCGGCTTGCCCGCGGCCAGCGCGTCGAGCAGCGAATGGGGAAACGACTTGACCAATCCCGGCTGCGTGGCAAAGAGCGCGGCCGCGTGGACTTTGCCCAGGGCGTCGGTCACATTGACTGTGCGGTCGATCACCGTTACGCGGCGATCCAAGTTGAGCATGGCAATGTGTTGGTGGATCAAATGGGCCAGCACACCGCGCCAGAGCAGCGTCAGGCGCAGCGCGGGATCGTCTTGCGCGGCCAGGAGCAGCGCCTCATAGCCCTTGCTGGCAAATTGCGCTGCTGTCCACGGTGCAGAAGCCACCAAGATATGACAAGTGTCGTCCTCGCCCAGCGGAAGCGGGCTGTGGGTGAAGCGCGCGGCGTCGACTGCCGGGGGCTGGAGCGCCGCGTTAGTCAACCCCCACTCGCGCAGTTGGGTCAAACTGCGTTGATCCGGCACAGTGACCGCGGCCATGCGGCGCAAGAAGGCACGGTTGGGCCGCCGCGTGCCCACGCCGCTGGTGATGGTGTAAATCACCGGGCGGCCCAGCGCAGTCAAGAAGGTGAAAGGGAACGGGTCAGGGTTGAAGAAGTGAACCACCTCGGCTGCACGCGCCAAGCGCCGCAAGCGCGCCAGCATGGGCCAGCCAAAGAGGAGGCGCGGGATCAGCGGGCGCGGCAGCCGCGCATTGGGGTTAACATAGACCACCTCTCCCCCAAAGCGGCCGCGCAGCATGTCGATCTCCTGCGCCAGCGCTTCGGTCGTTGGGTCTTTGGGCGGCAGGATGGGCAAAAGATAGAGCACGCTCATGATTGGGCCGGTGCAGCCGTGCTAACGGGTGGGCGCAAGCCGCACGCGGCCAGCACCCGTTCATTTTGCCCGCCCCAACGCTTCGCCTGTGCGTCGATCAGGGCCATCTGCACCGCGGTGGCTGTGGTGGCTTGCCCTTGCAGCCGCAGCTTCAGCGCCAACAGCCGCGTATAGAGCATCCACCCCGCCAGCAGCCCATAGCGCACAGCCCCGCTGTAGGCGTTGTGGATGTAGAGCAGGCGATTGCGCACAATGTAATAGGTATAGAGGGAGGTACGCAGCGCGCTCGACCGGCCCAAGTCGTGAACGGCGCGCGCCCGCTGATCGACCAGCGTGCGGTAGCCTGCCTGCCGTCCCCGCTGGCAGAGGTCGGCCACTTCGTTGCTGAAGAAAAAGCGCTCATCCAACAGCCCCACCGCGGCCAGCAGATCGGCCCGGATCAGCGCCACCGAGCCTGAAATATAATCAACTGGATAGACCGGCTCCGGCTGCGGCGTGGTGATGAGGGTGTGGAGATGGGTGGCGACGTTGCGGTGGCCCGCGCTCAAGAGCCGCCCTTCATGGTAGAGCAGCGGCCCGACCACGCCCGCGTCCGGCTCCGCGTCCAGCGTCGCCATCAACTGCTGCATGGCCGCCTCGTCGATCCGGGCATCGTTGTTGAGCAAGAGCAGCGGCCCGTGCCCGGCTTGCATGGCTGCCTCTAGGCCGCGGTTCGTCCCCCCGGCAAAGCCCTGATTGGCGGCATTGGCGATCAGGGTATACGCCACATCGAGCCGCGCCAGCCCCGCGGATAGGGTCATGCGGTCGGCATCGCTCGATTTGTTGTCGACCACGTAGACATGGGGCCGGATCGAACGCCAAGCCGCCACCTGCGCCACGCACGCAAGCGTATCCTCCGCCGCGTTCCAGTTGAGGATGATCACCGCGGGGGGGCTTGGCGCTGTGTTGTATGCTGTGTCCGTTTCGCTCGGCTGGCTGGTCGATGGTCGACGCTGGGGCGACTGCTTCGCCGTGGGCATGGGTTCCTGGTCTGCCATCCAATCCTGTAACACTGTAAAACCGGGATCATTTGACGCACCCGGCACTCTGCCATAGTATACCATGAGACTGTTGGGTGATAGAGTCTCGATGTACAGACTTCTGGAAGGTCGGAGCGAAAAGCAGGCAATCGCCCATGCGCATACTGCATGTTGTTCATCAATATCCGCCGGATGCTGTGGGCGGCGTCGAACTCTACACACAGCGAATGGCGCGCGCGTCGCTGGCTGCCGGGGACACGGTGGCCGTCTTGACGCGCACCGGCGGCACAGGCCAGGGTCTTGCCCAGAAGGACGAAGCCGGTGTGCAGGTCTGGCGTGCATGGGACGGGCCGATGACGCCCACCCGCCGCTATCTGGATCTTTTTCGCACCGGCCCCTTACTGGACGCGTGGGAGGAAGTCCTGGTTACCACCATGCCGGATGTGGTTCACATCCAGCATTTAATGGGGTGGCCGCTCGCCATTCTCGACCAATTGATCGCGGCCAAAGCGTCCTATGTGATCATGTTGTATGACTATTGGTGGCGCTGCGCCAATGCACAGTTGCTCACCAATTACGACGAGCGCGTCTGTGCAGGCCCGCGCGGCTGCGCCAACTGCACACGCTGTGCTGTGGCCCGCGCAGGCGTCCACGCGTGGCCTGCCGCGCCCGCGCTGTGGGGCAGCCTGCTCTGGCGCAATCAGCGGCTGGCGCGGGGTCTGCGCCATGCGCATACGCTGGTCGCGCCGACGCCCTTTGTGGCCGATTGGTACGCGGGGCAGGGAATCCCGCGTACCACCATGCGCTTGGTTCCGCCCGGTGTCGAGCCAATGCCGCGGCTGGCGCGGCCCCCGCGCCAGGCTGATGGCAAATTGCGCGCGGCCTATATCGGCGGCTTGGCTTCGCAAAAGGGCGTGCATGTGGCTGTCGAGGCGGCGTCCAGGCTAGCGGGGCTGGTCGACCTGACGGTGGCAGGCCATGCCCAAGACCCCGCGTATGAGGCGCACCTGCGCGACTTGGCCGGGGCAAACGTGCGCTTCGTGGGCCGCTTGAACCGCGCCGCGGTCTGGTCGCTGCTTGCCTCGGTCGATGTGGTGTTGGTCCCGTCGCTCTGGTACGAGACTTACTGCTACGTGTTGCACGAAGCCTTTGCCGCGGGCGTGCCGGTCATTGCGTCGGATTTGGGCGTGATGGCTGACGCGGTGCGCGATGGGGTGGATGGGCTGTTGGTTCCGCCGGGCGATGTAGCGGCCTGGACTGCTAGCCTGGAGCGGCTGGCGCGCGAGCCTGCCTTGCGCGCCCACTTGGCTGCCAACGTGCCCCAGCCGCCCGACGAAGCCGATCACGCCGAGGCCTTGCGCCAGATCTACCTAGAGGCCGCGGCGTCGAGCATTCCGCAGCCCGCGCGGCTGAAGGCACAGGCCAATGTCCGCTAGCCCGACCCAGCCCAACCAATCTGCCATGGACGCTGCCACAGATATGGACGCTGCCACAGAGACTGTCATGCCGGCTGTCTATGCTACCCACCTGCTCTATCGTGTGGGGGCTGGGCTTTGCCTGCTCTTGGTGGCGCTCTTTGTCTGGGAGGCGAGCCGTTCACTCCTGGCTGGGACGGTGGAGGTGGGCACGTTCTTATTCCTGGCGCTGGCTGTGGCGCTGCTGCTGCGTAATGGCTGGCTGGCCTTGAGCCGGGTCGAGGTGGGGCCGCAGCAAGTCACGCTGCATCGCCCGCTGCTGCCGCCGCGCAGCGTCATCTACCGCCAGCTAGCCGAAGTGTATGAAGAAGGGCGCGGGCGCAAGGCCATTTTGCTCACCTATCATCCCCGTCGCGGCGACGGTCTGTACGAACTGGACCAACTGCTCACGCTGGCGCTGCCTGCTGTGAAAGACCACGACGGGCTATATGCCATATTGACCGCGCGGACGCCGCGGATCACCCATTGAGGCCGATTCAGGCTGACTGAGGCTAACCGAGGCTAACCGAGGCCGCGCTGCATCGACCATCTGTTACATCCATTATCCGGTGACTCTATCCGGTTATTGCGGGTCATAGAACGTAGATGGATACAAACGCTTCGACCGAGGCTGCTGCTGGGATCACCCCGTCGGTGGCGATACATCCGCTGACCCCCGAACAAAGCCCGGACTTGGTAAAACTCCTGGCCGAATCCTGGAATGAGCAGCCCTATAGCACGCCGTTGGATGGGCCGCGGGTTTTGGCCGAAATCTTCGCCGATCCCCCATCCTCGATCTATCCTGTGCGCTGGCAGCGGCAGCATCTCTTGGGCGCGTGGCGCGCCGGGCAGTTGATTGGCTTTCTCCATCTGGCCGCGGGCTTTGACAGTGAAAGCCTGGACCGGCCCGAATACAGCCCGTTGGGGCTGCTGCGCTTCATGTGCTTGCCGCCGGACCGCGAATTGGCCGAACCGGCCGCGGCCGCGCTGCTGGCCGCCAGCCAACGCTTTTGGCAGGAAGCAGGCGTGGCCCAGGTCAAAGCCTTTCATGTCAGCACCGGCTATCCCTCGTTTCAGGCCGGTTCGGGCACGCTGCCCGCCGAATGGAATGATATCGTGGCCGCGCTGACCGGCGACGGCTACTTCTTGAGCGAACGCCACTACATCTTTGTCCGGCGTTTGACCGAGCCGATTGAAGAAGTCGTGCCCCTGGCGGATTTGAGCCTGGTCTACCGCGGCGATTGGCTGGCGCGCAGCTATGAAATTTACTATCGGCGCGTGGATCGAGTGGCCTGGGCGCATGTGGCGCGCATGACCCTCACCGGCGAGGAAGGCGAATTTCCCCTGAGCAAAGTCGTCGATCTCTTTGTCGATCCCCAGTGGCGGCGGCAGGACATTGCCAAGTGGCTGCTGCGCCGCATCATCAACGACGCCACCCACTTGGGCGACGCGCAGATGGTGGTACACTTGGCCCAGCATCACCCTGCCGCGATGAACCTGTTGATCCAACAGGGCTTTCAAGAGTTGAGCTATCGGGGCTATACACTGGAGAAGGTATTGACCCAATAATATGGTGAGTCACGACCCCTCCCCACCCAATCAGAGCCGACCGCCCGCGGCGGAAAGTATGCACGATGACGGGCTACACGACGATGGACAGCATAAAGGTCACATCCTGTTGATCACCGGCGAATACCCCCCGATGTCGGGCGGCGTCGGCGCGTATACGCAGGAGTTGGGCAAGGCGTTGGCCCAGCGCGGCTGGCGCGTGAGCGTATTGACATCCCGCCACGCCGCACAGCCAACAGCAGCGAGCGAACAGGGGGAGGCCGGGCCAGCGCACAGCGATGGCTCCATCACCGTCTACCCCCACATTGCCAAGTGGGGTTGGCGCGTGTGGCGGCAGGCCGCGCAGCTAGGCAAGCAGATCGGCGCGGATTGGCTGCATGTGCAATACCAGACCGCGGCCTTTGGCATGCACCCGGCCATCAACTTTGCGACCGATATCTGGCGACGGCAGGGTCGCCGCGTGGCGTGGACGTATCACGATTTGCTTGTGCCCTACCTCTTTCCGAAGGCAGGCGCGGCCTTGCGCCGGTGGGTGACCGAGCGACCGGCCCGTGCGTGCGATCTCACCATTGTGACCAACGAAGGGGATCGCCTGGCGCTGGAAGGCAAGGCGCGTACCCTGGCGCGCATCCCCATTGGCAGCAACATCCACGCACTGAACTTTTCTCCTGCACAACGGCAGGCACAGCGCGCCCAACATGGCTTTGATGATACCTGTCTGGTGGTCGGCTATTTCGGCTTCCTCAACCGCGCCAAGGGCGGCTTGATCCTGATCGAAGCCCTGGCGCAGCTGGCCGCGCGGCTGCCCGATGTGAAGCTGCTCATGATCGGCGAGCGCGTCGGCGCGAGCGACCCTACCAATTACCCCTATTTGCAGCAGGTCGAAGCGGCTATCCGCCACTGCGGTCTAGAGGACCGCGTGGTGTGGACGGGCCGCCAGCCCGACGCGGTGGTCAGCGCCGAACTGGACGCGTGCGATGTCCTGCTCATGCCCTATCTCGACGGCGCAAGCCTGCGCCGCGGCACGCTCATGGCTGGGTTGGCGCAAGGCTGCGCCATTGTCACGACCCTGCCCCAATCCCCTCTGCCCGAACTGGTGGACGGACACCATCTGCTCTATGTGCCGCCGGGCGACGCCACCGCAGCCGCGGCCGCGGTGATCCGTCTGGCGCGTGACCCCGAACTGGCTGCGCGGCTGCGCGCCAATGCGCGCGCGGCTAGCGCCGCCTTCACCTGGGAAGGAATCGCCGAAGCGCATGAACGGCTCTACTTGGCGACCTGAACGGGTGATGCTAGGTGGGCTGCTGGCGATCTATCTGTTGTTGGCTGCTCTCTATAGCTGGCGCGTGCCCCCGCTGGAGGGGTTCGACGCCCTTGCCCATTATCGGGGCGCGCTCTATCTACGCACCACCGGCACGCTTCCCCTGCTCGACCGCACCACCCTGGCCGCATCCTATGAACTGATCGCGCAGCCGCTGCTCTATCACGGTTTGACCGCGTTCCTGCTGACCCCGCTGCCCGTGCAGGATGCGTGGACGTTGAGCAGCCAGCTCGCCAATCCGTACTTTGAGAAGGGGTTGAGCGTGCGCCAAAGCCTGACCTTGCCCGATGCCGGGTGGCGCGCGGTGCTGCCTATGTATGTGGCCGTCTGTGTCTCAATCGCCGGGGGCGCGCTGGCCCTGCTCGGCACATGGCGGCTGAGTCGCGCCCTGGTGGCGGCCCGCCCGACCTTTGCCCTGGCCGCGACAAGCTTGGTGGTCTTCAACCCGCTCTTTCTCTTTCTGACCGTCTCGGTCATGAATCATGCTTGGGCCACAGCCACCGTGGCGCTCTGCGCGGCCTTTGCTGCCGAAGCCACCTTCGCGCCCGCGCTCGACCCGTCCACGCGCCGCCGCCGCTGGTTCTGGGCGGGCGTGTGGGGGGGGCTGGCGCTGCTGACCAAGTACAGCGGCTTTCTGGTTGGCCCGCCGGTGGCGGTTTTGTGGCTGCTGATGTGGCAGCGACACGGCGCAAAGGCCGCTTGGCGCGGGCTGGGGCTGGCGCTAGCTGGCTTCCTCCTGGTCGCGGGGTGGTGGTTCATGCGCATGATCTGGCTCTATGGCGAGCCGATTCCGCTGGCGCAGATGGACAGCATCACCACGCTCAACCGGGCCGAGCCGCTGTCTTGGTCTGAACTGTGGGAACATGTCCCCTGGTTGATCTGGTCCTATTGGGGCATATTCGTGGCAGTCTTTGCGCCTGCTGCCTTCTTTGCGACGGTGCGCGTGCTCATGCTTGTGGGCGTGATCGGCTTGCTGCTCGCGCTGCTGCGCCGCGACGACCAGCGCTTTGTGCGCCAGGGCTGGACGCTGATCATGGCGCTCCTGTGGGCAGCGGTCACAGCAGCCGCTGTGCTCTACTGGACACGCACCATCTCCTATGGCGAACAGGGACGCTTGGCCCATATCGGCGCACCGGCCTTTGCGCTGCTCATGGTCGTGGGCTGGCAAAGCTTCCTCCCCGACAAGCGGCAGCCGTGGCTGCATGGCGCGCTGGCTGCGCTCATGGTCGGCTTGGCGCTGTGGCAGAGCCAGACCGTGGCCGATGCCTACCGCATCCCGCCGCCTGTTGCGTCGCTCCAACCTGACCGGCCGCTCGACGTGCGCTTTGGCGACAAGATGCGCCTGGTGGGAGCCGATTTCCCCAATGGCGCGGCCATTGCGCCGGGGATGCCGCTGCCGCTAACGCTCTATTGGACCACGCCCGCGACCATCCCGGAGCAATATACGCTTTTCGTTCACTTGGCCGGGAGCGACAACCAACTGCTCGTCCAGTTCGACGGTGTGCCCGCGGAGGGCCGCCACCCAACGCGCCAGTGGCAACCGGGCGACATCTTTGCCGACGAGCATCTGCTGCATCTGCCCGACGACGTGCGCGTGACGCCGGGCCTCGCCACCCTCAGTCTCGGCTTCTATCCCATCCGCGACAGCGGCGAGCGGCTGCCTGTGACCGACGCGACGGGCGCGAACCTGGGCGACCGGCTGGTGCTGGCCCCGGTCGAGGTGCGCGCCGCGCCTGCTACGCCCCAACCCGCACCCGCCGCGCCCATCGCTACATGGCAAACCGGCCTGGTGCTGGCCGATGCCGTCGTGCAGCAGGGGGTGGATGGCCCCGCGTCTGCGTCCTTCACCTGGTGGGCGCAGCGAACCCAGCAGGTGAATTACACGCTCTTTGTCCAGGTGCTGGACGCTGAAAACAACCTCTTGGCCCAGGCTGACGTGCGCGGGGATCGCCCCACGTCCGTCTGGCGCGAGGGCGACCTGCGCGAGATGGCTGTCGCGTTGACGCTGGTTCCTGGGGCAGACTTGCGCCGATGGCAGCGGGTGATCGTCGGCTGGTACGACGCCACCGGCACACGCCTGCTGCTGGCGGACGGCGCAGATTTCCATACCATCGCCACGCGGGAGAGGCCATGAAGCGGGAAGTTTCTTCACAAGCCACTGCCCTGCGCCTGGCGCTGATTGGGCTGCTGTGGCTGGCCTTTGGCCTGCGTGCCTACCACCTGGACTTTCAAAGCCTGTGGAGTGACGAGGGCATCAGCCTGGTTCGCAGCGCGCGGCCGCTGGGCGAGATGTTGGCGCGTATGCCCGTCGAGCATGTCCCCGGCTATTTCGTGCTGCTGCGCGGCTGGATGGCGCTGACCGGCACAGCCGATTTCAGCCTGCGTTACTTTTCGCTCCTACCAAGCGTGTGGGCTGTGGCGCTGCTCTATCGGCTGGCCGCGGACCTGGGCAGCCCGCGCATTGGCCTGCTGGCCGGGCTGCTGCTGGCAACCAATGGCTTTCAGGTCTGGTATGCGCAGGAAGTTCGCATGTACAGTTGGCTGCTGGCGGCTGGCCTCTTGGCGACGGTTGCCTGTTGGCGGCTGTTGGTGCGTGGGGCCGGGTGGGGCGTCTGGTCGATCTATGTGGCCGCGACCACGCTGACGGTCTATCTGCACTATTTCGGCTTTCTTGTGCCGTTGAGCCATGCGGCCTTTGCGCTGGGCTGGCTGATCGCACGGCGCGCTTGGCGGCGTGTCGCGTATTGGGCGCTGGCCGGCGCGGCAGTGGCCCTGCTCTTTATGCCCTGGTTCCTGCGTGCACTCGATCTGCTCGCCTTTGAAGGCTGGCGCGAACCGCTTGACCCGGCGCGCGTACCCTGGCTGCTCCTGCAAGCGTATAGCGTGGGCGAGACCATGCCGCAGCCGTTGGATCGTTGGCTGCCGTGGGGCTATGCCGCGCTGGCGCTGTTGGGCTTGGCCGCTTGGACACGGCGCAAGGTTATCGCAGGCTGGTTCTTGGGCGTGCTGCTGGCGACTGCGCTGGCAGTGGTCTGGCTGCTCGTCGTGCGCCAGCCTGATTTTCATGTGCGCTACCCGATTTTTATCAGCGCGCCCTTGCTGCTGCTGGCAGCAGGCGGCATTGCCGGGCTGGACCCTGGCTGGTGGCGGCAAGGGGCTGCATCGTCGCGGCCTTGGTCATGGCTCGGCGCGCTGCTGCCCGGCTTGGTTGTGGTGGGCCTGCTCATTGCCAATCAGCAGGCCCTGGCGCGGCTCTATTTCGATACGACGCTGCACAAACCCGACTTTCGCGGCGCGGCCCAGCGCATCAACGCGGGCGCGCGCAACGGCGACACTGTGTTGATCGACGGGCCAAACCCCGAACTGGTCTTTGCCCACTACTACACCGCGCCGGCCCCGGTGCATGACCTGCGCGGCCTGGACGGGGCTGCATGGGACGAGGTCGCCGCTGTGTTGGCCGCGGCGACCGAAGGCAAGACGCGCGCCTGGGAACTGCTCTATTTTCACACGCCCGGCCCGGTGCAGTTGTGGCTGGCGACCCACGGTTGGGCCAGCGCGCCAAGCGACCATAATGGCATTCGTGTGGTACTGTATGGCTTGCCCCACGCCGCGCTGCAAAGCCAGCCGGTCGGGGTGGATTTTGGCCCTGCCCTGCATCTTGCCCGCGCCGAAGTGGACGGGCCGCGCCGGGCAGCGGGCGACCTGCTGCGCGTGACAACCGTCTGGCAGGTGAACGCCGCGCCCGCGGACTACAAATTCAGTCTGCGGCTGCAAACGCCTGACGGTCAGGTGGTTTTGGCCGACGACTATGTGCCTCAAAACTGGTTCGCGCCCACAAGCCAATGGGCTGTGGGGCAGCCCGCGCTGGATCGGCGGGCGCTGCTGCTGCCGCAGACGCTGCCGCCAGGAACCTACCAGGTGACGCTGCGCCTCTACGACCCCGCGACGGGCATTCCCGTGGAAACCGACGCGGGCCAGGATGTGCCCTTGGGCCAGGTGGATGTATTCGTCGCGGACGCGGGCGCTATCAGGGGCGTGGGCGCTGTTGGGGAAGTAAATGAGTAGGGAGTATCAAGCTTGATTGCACTGGATCGAACTGCGCGCACCGGCGCGCCATCCAGTCAGATCGAACATCGGCTAGCCCACCGTCTGCGCTGGGCTGCATGGGGTCGCCTGCTGCTGCTGGGGTTGATTCTGGCTGCTTTTGCGCGGCTGCTCTGGGCGCTTGACGCCAAGAATCTCTGGTGGGATGAAAGCCTGAGTTTGCAGCGCGCCGAATCGGGGTGGGGCGATCTGCTGCTGGGGCGGCTCATCATTCGCGACGGCTTGCGCACCCTCGACACCTATGACCAGCATCCATTCTTCTTTTTCCTGGTCCAAGGGCTGTTGGTGCGGCTGGCGGGCATGAGCGAGTTCGTGCTGCGCCTGCCCTCGGCCATGGCCGCGACGCTGCTGATCCCGCTGGTCTGGGTCTGGGGCAAGCGGCTGATCGTGTGGCGAGTGGCCGCACCCAGTGTGCCCTATTGGGCGGCGCTGCTCGCGGCCGCGCACCCCTATTATCTTTGGTATGGACAAGAGGCGCGGCCTTATGCGCTGTGGGCCGCGCTCGCCTTGCTCAGTACTTACTGCCTGGCCCGCGCCGTTGATCCACAAACCACTCGGTCGCGGCGCTGGTGGATCGGGTACGCGGCCAGCGCGTTGATGTTTTACACGACCCATTACTATGCCGTCTTTCTGCTGCCTGTGCATGGGCTGATGGCCGCGCTGCGGCTCTGGCGCAGCAGGCCGCGCCTGGCCGCGGGCGTGATGGGCGGCGCGCTGATGGGCGGCGCGGGCGTCGGCCTCTACGCCTATTGGTTGATCGTCATTCGCCAGCAAGGGGGCGGCAACTTCCCTCAAGTGGCCTGGTCGATCCTCTTTCCCGATCTGCTCAACGCCTTTACCCTGGGCCTCAGCGTGGACATCACGCGGGTGTGGTGGCTCGATCTGCTCTTTGGCGCGGTGGCGCTGATCGGCGCGATCACGGCAATGGGCAGTTGGGCACGCATCCGGCGCGGGGGCTGGCTGCCGGTGGCGCTGGTGTTGGGGCCGGTGGCTGTGCTGCTGGTTGCCAACACGATCTATCCCGCCTATATGAACGCGCGCCACATGAGCCTGATCGGTGGCGGCTACATTTTGCTGCTGGCCCTGGGGCTGGGTGCGCTGGCCCAGCCCCACAGACCCGGATGGCGATGGCCGGGCCTGGCCGCGGCAGGGCTGCTGGCGCTGCTGCTGCTCACGGGCATGGGCTTCAGCACGCGCAACTATTTCACGCTCGAAGAATACGCCAAGGACGACTTTAGCGCGGTCGGCTCCTACCTGAATCGGCGACTTGCACCGGGGGATGTGCTCTTGATCAAATCACCCTTTGCCTGGCGTATCTTTAGCTATTATCTCAACGTCGATGCGATTGAGGCCGCGCGCGCCGATGGCGCTCACATCGCCTGGTATGGCGCGCCCCTGATCCGGCGCTCTTGGGAAGAGCGCACCGCGCAGATCGACGCTTGGGCCGCGGAATACCGCCGCGTTTGGCTGGTTATCTCCAATACCCATCCCTATATGGATTTGGATCGTCCTATCGAGGGGTGGATGGACGAGCATCTTTTCCGCGTGCAGCATATCACCTATTTCAGCCACTCGTCGCTGCAATCGGCCCTCTATCTGCGCGAAGTGCCGGTCTATGAGGGGCTGCCTCAGGGTATCGCCACGCCCGTTGATGTCACCTTTGGCGATCTGATCAAACTGGTCGGGGTGCAGGCCGGGCCTGCGGCCTCCGATGCGCTGGCCGCGCCGGTGACGCTGGCCTGGGAGACAGCAGCGGTCACGCCCCACCATCACAAGTACATCCTGAAGCTGGTGGAAATGGACGAGGCAGGCGGGCTGCGCGACGTTGCCGTGACCGAGCGCGAGCCTTACGACGGCGCGATCCCGACTATCTACTGGGAGCCGGGCAAGACCATTGTGGAATACAGCGAACTGCCGCCCGTGAACTGGCCCGACCCCGCAGACCCCGCGTCCGCGCGCTACCGGGTGGCGCTGCAAGTCTATCGCGCCGACACGCTGGAGAAGCTGCCCATTACCAACGCGGGTGATTTTGAAGTGGCCGCGGATGGGGTGACACTGTTGATGCCCTATTGGTCATCTGACGCGGCTGGAAGATAATAGAGCTATGTCTTTGGTTACGCCCACCCTCAACCACAGCCACGCGCCCCCCGTTCAGCGCGCAAGCACGCGCGCGCGGCTGGCGGCCTGGCTGCATCGCTTTGGGCTGGGGCTGATCATCGCCGGTTTCATGCTGGCGGGCATCTGGTATAGCTTTGCCATTCCGCCCTTTGAAACGCCCGACGAACTCTATCATTACGGCTTTATCCGTCACTTGGCCCAGGGCAACGACCTGCCGGTCCAGAGCGAAACCGCGACCGGCCCCTGGCAGCAGGAGGGCAGCCAAGCGCCGCTCTATTACATGTTGACGGGCCGCTTGACCGCTTGGATCGATCAGGACGATTTTGAGGCGATCGCCATCACCAACCCGCGTTCTAACATGGGCGACCCCATGTATCCCGGCAACAAGAACCGGATGCTCTACAGCGCGGCCGATCTGCCGCTGCAAGGCGCAAACCTGGCGCTGCATGTGGCGCGCTGGTTTTCTGTGTGCCTGGGCGCGCTCACCCTCTGGTGTGTAGGCCGCACCGCGCGCATGGCCTTTGCGCCGGGCGCGCTGCGTGCCCTGCTGCCGCCGCTGCTGCTGGCGTTGATCCCGCAGTTCGTCTTTATCAGCGCGTCGGCCTCCAACGACAACATGATCATCGCGGCCAGCGCGCTGGTCGTGGCATGGCTGGCGTACCTGCTCACCGCCGCGGGCACGCGATCCATTCGCCTGCTCGAGTGGGCATTCTTGGGCGTGCTGTTGGGGGTGGCTGCCTTGAGCAAGCTGCAAGGGTTGGGGCTGTTTCTTTTGGCCGCGGGCGTGGGCGTTGCCGTCGCGCTGCGCCGCCGCGATGGGCGCGCGCTGTTGGCGGCCGCGCTGCCGGTGGCGCTGCCTGCTTTGCTCATCGCGGGGTGGTGGTATTGGCGCAACTTCACCCTTTACGGCGATTGGTTTGGCCTCAACCATCTGGTGGCGATCAATGGACAGCGCACCGAGCCGCTGGAGTGGGGCGATTGGTGGCACGAATTCCGCGGGCTGCGCTACTCGTTTTGGGGCTTGTTCGGCTGGTTCAACATTCTGCTGCCCAGTTGGATCTACCATCTGCTCGACGGTGTAGCAGTGGTGGCGCTGGCGGGCCTCGTGGCGGGCGCGGGCCAAACCCTGCGCCGGATGCAGCAGCCTGGCCCAAGCGGAGGCGACCGGCTCGATCCCCAGCGCGCGGCCATACGCTGGGTGCGCGGGATGCTCTTGGCCTGGGCGCTGCTTTCGTTTGCTTTGGTGGTCTACTGGGTCATGCGCGCCACCGGCAGCCAAGGCCGCCTCTTTTTCCCGGCGATTGGCGCGGTTGTGATCCTGTTGGTGGTGGGGCTGGGTGTCTGGCTGGATTGGCTGCCGGTCCTGCTCCGGCGCGGGGTGTGGGCGCTGTTGGCGCTGCTGCTGGCAGGGGCCACCCTCTATGCAGGCGCGGTGCTCTTCCCGCGCAGCTATGCCGCGCCCGCTCCATTGACCAGCCTGCCGCCCGCGGCGCAGGAGATGGCAATCACCTACGCCGGGCTGGATGGCGACGTGATCCGGCTCGAAGGCGTGGCCTTGCCCACCGGGCGCTATGCCGCAGGCGATACGGTTCCGGTGACGCTCTATCTGTCTACGCCCGCGCCCTTGGCCCATGACTATGAGCTATTCATCCAACTCTTGGATGTGCGCGGCGGCGTGCTTGGCAATGTGACGACCCATACCGGCTGGGGGCGCAACCCCACCTCCTTGTGGCAGCCCAACCGGCTCTATGCCGACACCTATCGGGTGATGGTGCGCCAGCGCATCGATCCGCGCTCGCCTGTGTTGGCGCGCCTCTATGCCGGTTTCATCGACCCGCACCAGGCAAACCAAGATCTGTCGCCGGTCGCGGCCTATGATGCACAGGGGGACGAGATCATGCCGGTCCTGGGCACGGTGACGTTGATTCCCTGGACGCAACCGGAGCCGGTGGAACTCGGCCTGACGCCGCTGTCGGTCGATTTCGGCGGTGTGATGGCGCTGCGTGCAGCCAATGTTACAAATGATGCCGCGCATGAGACGACAGCAGCGCCGGGCGACACCTTGACCGTCCGCTTGATGTGGGAGGCATTGGCCGCGCCGCATGTAGACTATACGGCCTTTGTACACGTATTAGATAGTGAGGGCAATTGGGTTGCCGGGTATGATCAAGCGCCGGGCGGCGCGGCCTTCCCGACCCATGCTTGGCAGCCGGGCGATCAGGTGGTGGGCGACATGCCGGTCACGCTGCCGCCCGATTTGGCCGCGGGCGACTATACCTTGTGGGTTGGTGTTTACGACGCGGCCAGCGCGGGGGCTGTACGGCTCGACGTGACCGCCGATGCGCGGCCAGTGGCCCACAACATGGCCCAGCTTGGCCCGGTCGGTGTGACACCGGCTGCACCGTAATGTAAATGTAATGCAGCCTATTCATACCAACTGCGCCGTAACGCAGTGCTTTGATACGAACTACGCCTGAATATATCCGCGCGCACACAGCGAAACCATCGAGCAATGAATAACGGCGGGGGATTGGGTAAAACGCTCCTGAAAGGGTTGAAATGGGCGGGCAGGGGCCTTGCGGGGCTTGTGCTCGCTTTGGCCGCGTGGATCGGCATCTATCAGTTTTCCGAAGAGGCCCAAGAGCCAGTGGTGGCGATGACCAGCACGCCCACGCTGACAGCCACGCCAACCGATACCGCCACGGTCACGCCCACAGCCAGCGCGACGGCTACAGCCACGCCGAGCGAAACGCCCACCGCAACCCCGCTGCCCACCGATACCCCTGTGCCGACCGACACCCCCACGTCCACCCCTTCGCCCACGCCGACGTTGCTCCATGGTCGCATCATGGTTCTGGTCACGCGGGTTTTGAGCGGCGATCTGATCGAGGTGGCGCAGGGCGATGAGCGTTACCTGGTGCGCTATCTAATGGTGGACGCGCCGCAGATCGACGAGCCGGGCGGCGGCGCGGCACTACAGCGCAACAGTGAACTGGTCGCGGACCAACTGATCTACCTGGAGCCGGATGGCCCCGATACCGATGCCGAGGGCGTGCGGCTGCGCTATGTCTTTTTGCCCGACGAACGCTTTGTCAACGAGATCATGCTGGCCGAGGGGCACGGGCGCTTTGTCGTGCAGCCCGGCGCAACCCGGCGCGAATACACACTGCGCCAGGCGCAAGTCGCGGCAATGGTCAGCGGTATAGGGCAATGGGGCACGCCTACGCCGTGGCCTCTGCCCACAACCACCCCGACCCCGACGCCGGTTTCCACGCCCGACGTCACGCCCTATGCATCGGGCGGGCTTGGCCTGTCGCGCCAGACATGGGAAGCCACCCACATGCCCACTGGACAAGGGGCAACGCTGGGCGGCATTCCGGCGACCCTCTATGATGCGCTCTATGCTGTGTTGTTCGTGGAAGATCGGGTGGCGTGGATCGACCGCAGTTGGGCCGCGGGCAGCGGGGCCACCCTGGCCGAGGCCGAAGCCCTAGCAGGCAACCTCATGCCCAGCGACCGGCTTTTCATTCGCGTCTACTACCCGCCCGAACTGGGCGGCGCGGCGGTCAACATCTACTACAGCCCTTCTCTGGCCGCACGCTTCCCGGCTGATGCGTGGATTGGTGATTCGCCGGGAACCTTTGCCGCGATCTTTGAAAGCAACGATCCGGGCGACGATGCGTTGATCGAGCGCATGATCATCATGCTCAACGACCCGGTGGTTGCCCTGCAAAATCGCCTGCTGGTGACGCCTGCGCCATAGGGCCATGGGACGAAGGCCCGCCAGCGCCGCCGACGATGGAGCGTATGCCCCATGCCAGCCGGTTTTGACCGACATGGGGACATGACATAGCTTGGTTGTACCTTTTACGGAACGAGCAGCACCGGCCCGTCAAATTCGGTGATGAGGGCCGCTCGGTCGCTGGGCAGCACGAGCGTGCCGCCGTCGTAGGTGTGGAGCGTGGTATACACGTTGCCCTGCAGGGGCAAAAAGCGCACCGGACAGTCGTCGGCCAGGCTGCGTACCTCCTCTTCGACCTGCGCGGTCGATTGCCCCGCTGGCGGCAAGACCAGCACGCGCAGCACCTCTTCATGGCGCTTTGCCAGGTCGCGCGCTAGCTCTAGCGCCCGTTTTGCCGCGGGCGTGCCTGTATAGACAACCGTCAGCGGCGTTGCAGGGCCGCCTCGATCGCCCAGAATGATGAGCGGGCGGCTGCTCTGGCGCACAATGGACTGCGTGGTCGAGCCAAGCGCGCGCGGTCGTGGGTGGCTTGCGCGGCCCAGGCCCATCAAGGCCGCCTCTTGCGCGGCCTTCAGCAGTTCAGACACAACCTGGCCGCGCCGCACCTGGAACCGCCAATTCAGCAGCAACTCACTTGCGACATGTTGCATCGACCGCTCGATCTCACCGGCCAGGCCGCGCAACTGCCGTTCCAGCGCCTCCTCACTAAGCCGGCGCACTCTGCCGGAGTGGGAGCCAATCTCCGCGCAAAATGGAAAATCGCAAAGGACCAACAGGTTGGCGTCTTCCACAAAAAGACCCTCCAACTCTGCATCCATCAATGCCGCCAAGTGCGCGGCACTGCGTAGCGCCGCCATGCTGGCGGGCGACGCGTCCAAAGCCACCAAGATTCGGGTTGGTGGAACAGGGCGCGTAGTTTCGTTCATTTTTCCTCTTCTTCTTCCGACGCCGCGGCTTGCCGAGCCGCCGCATCCAACTCTCGTCTTCTTTTTGCCAACTCTGCCAGCCGGTCCGCCACCATACGGTTGACGCTGCCCTCCGGGTAAACGCCGTTCTCATCGGCTTGACCAGCGAGCAGACCGGTAAGCACTTCAATCCCCTCCTCAATCCGCTCAATCGGGTAGATGGCGAATTGCCCATTCGCCACTGCCTCGACGACATCGTGGCGCAGCATGAGATGCTTGACGTTGGCCGCAGGGATCAACACCCCCTGGTTGCCCGTCAGCCCGCGCGCCTTGCACAGATCGAAGAACCCTTCGATCTTCTCATTCACCCCGCCGATAGCCTGCACTTCGCCCAACTGGTTGACCGAGCCAGTGACCGCGAATGACTGCTTGATCGGCACGCGCGCGATCGCCGACAGCAGCGCGTACAATTCAGTAGAGGATGCGCTGTCGCCGTCCACTCCGCCATAGGACTGCTCAAAGACCAACGACGCGTCCAGCGACAGCGGATGCTCTTGGGCAAAGCGGCTGCGCAGGTAGCCAGCCAGGATCAACACCCCCTTGTCGTGGAAAGGGCCGCTCAATTCGACCTCGCGCTCAATGTTAATCACCTCGCCTCTGCCCAGGTTGACCGTCGCGGTCACGCGCGACGGGCGACCAAAGGCAAAGTTGCCCATCCCAATCACCGACAAGGCATTGATCTGGCCGATGCGCTCGCCCTCTGTGTCGATCAAGATCGTCTCGCGCAGCATCTCCTCTTGGATGCGTTCGCGCACCCGGTCCGAGCGGTAGATCTGCGCGTCGATGGCTTGTTGCACATGTTCGGCGCTGACTATCGCTACGCCTGCCTGTGACGCCCAATGGTCGGCTTCTTCCAGCAAGTCCACAATCGCCTGTACGCGCGCCGTGATGCGTTCCGAATCCTCTACCATGCGTGCGGCATGTTCGATCACTCGGCAGACAGCCGACCGGTCGAAGGGCAGTAGATTCTCGCGGCGCACAATCGTGGCGATAAGACGCGCGTACTGGCGCGTCGTCTTTTCATCGCGCACAAACTCGTCGTCGAAATCCGCGGCGACTTTGAACAACTCCTGGAAATCGGGATCAACTTGGGACAGCAGGTAATAGAGCTGCCGGTCGCCCAAGAGAATCACCTTGATGTCCAGGTCGATTGGCTCCGGTTCGAGCGTGATGGTGCTGGTCAAACTCATCATTTGCAGTGGGGATTCAATGTGAATCTTGCCAAACTGCAGCGCGCGTTTCAGCCCTTCCCACGCATAGGGGCTGGTCAGCACCTTGGCTGCATCGAGCAGCAGATAGCCGCCGTTGGCACGATGCAGCACGCCCGGCTTGATCAGCGTGTGATCCGTCACCAACGCGCCCATCATCGCCATCTGCTCGACGCGGCCAACCAGGTTTAGATAGGAAGGATTGCTCTCAAAGATAACCGGCGCGCCCTCGGCTTCGCTCGAATCGACCAGGACATTGACTTCATAGCGGCGCAGCGTCGGCGACCCTTGCGCCTGCATGGGCAGCGCGGGCATACGCGGCTGCGCGCGCTGCCCGCCCTCCTCACCTTCGCTCAAAAAATCGGTTAGATGCTCGCCCACGTCCTGCTGCACAGCCTTGAGAAAGCTTATCACGTCGGGCAGGTCTTTGTACTTTTCCAACAGATCGTCTATGAGATCGTTGACCACATAGCCCGAAACCTCGTCGTTCAACTCGCGCAGCTGTCTGCGCGCCTCGCGTTCCCAGCGCGGCATCTGCATCATGGCGCGCTGCAACTGCCCCTGAAGCTCTTCGACGATATTCTGGATACGATCTTGTTCCTCTTGGGAGAGCTTCTGAAATTCATCCGGCGGCATGACTTCGCCGTCGCGCACCGGCGCAAAGACCAACCCCGCAGGGGTGCGCAGCAGGGCTAGGTTCTGCTCGCGCGCCTTTTCCTGCAACTCGCGCAGCGCCTCGGCTTGGCGCTCCTGAAATTCCTCTTCCAGCGCGCGCCGCCGATTCTGATACTCCTCACTTTCAAAGGTCGACGACAGGCCGGTGCGTAGGTCGTCGATCAACGTCCGCATATCGCGCTGCAACGTCTTGCCCATGCCCTGCGGCAGCTTGAGCGCACGCGGCATGTAGGGCTGCTCAAAATTGTTGACATAACACCAGTCGGAGGGTGGCGGCTCTTCAGCCGCGCGCTGTTCGGCCAACTGGCGCACCAGCGCGTGCTTGCCGGTTCCGCTGGGGCCGAGTGCAAAGATATTGTAGCCCTGCCGCTGGATGGTCGTGCCTAGATTCAGCGCTTGAATCGCCCGGTCCTGGCCGATGAACTCGGTATGATTTGCCAACTCGTCGGTTGTGTTGAAATCCAAATCGTCGAGTATGCAAGGGCTGTAAAGCTTTTCAGGTGCTAGAGGGGTCACCGGGGACACGGATCACGACCTTTCTTTATGGACTTTCTATGTGGCGGCGGCGCGGCCATGCGCCACCAATTTGGCGTATGCTTGGTTCAATAAACACACTGTTCAATCAACAGACCCTATAAACAATACATTAAGAGTATTATACGCCAAAGCAGCCCACCTCTGGTGTAGAAAACGTTACGGAGTCGCCAATCCATCCGGCAAGGGGCCAAACCAACGCGCCTCCAGTTCGGCCAGCGTGCCGTCCGCAGCCAATGTCGTCAGCGCATTGGCGATCTCCTCGCGCAGCCGCCGCGCGTTCAAAGGTGACACAATGGCATAGGGGTTGGCCTCCAGCGGCGCGCCGACCGCTACAATGGCCGCGCCTTGCCCCTGCGCTTGGCGCAGGCTCACCTGGTCGATCAAGAGTGCATCCACAGCCGGGTCATTGACCAGCGCGTCAACTGCCTCTTGGGGCGTCTCATAGGGGGCGAGTTCCAGCGCAATCGCCTGCCGCTGCAGCCGCCGCCCTACCATGTCGCCCATGCTGCCCCACTCCACTGCCACCGTCGCGCCGTCCAGCCCGGCCACATCGGTAAGCGGCGAACCTGCCTGTACGACCAGACGCAGACCGGCCTCAAAATAGGGGGGCGAAAAGGCTACATCGCGCGTGCTGCGCGGGTCATAGGGGTACGCGCTCACAATCGAGTCGATGCGGCTCGCCAACAGCGCGTCCAGCAGGCTGTCATAGCCGATGGGGATGATCTCGGCCTGCACGCCCCACGCCTCGGCGATGGCCCTTGTCAAGTCCACATCATAGCCCACCGGCTCCCCTGCCTCGTCCAGCGTTTCAAAGGGCGGGAAACTGGGGTCCATGCCCACGCGCCAGGTTCCCCGTTCCTGGATCGCGTTCCAGGTGACATCTTGGCGTGTGAACAGGCGCGCCAGCAAGCCGGTCGAGCCGCTCTCCTGGGGCCACAGCCACCAGACAACCAGCGCCAGCAGCAGGACAAATCCAGCCAAGATCGCCGCGCGCCGCGTCATGGCGCAGGCTCCTGCGCCAGTTGGCCCTGGCTATACCGCCGCACTTCCTCGTAGATCGGCTTGGGTTCAAAGTCGGTTCGCACAAAGGTGTAATAGTCTTGATAGCTCTTGGCATCCCACGGATAACGGAAGGCCCAGAGATTGACCGACTCCATCCAGGGCCATTCTGTCTGCGCGATCTCATAGGCGCGCAGAGTATAGGCAATGCGTTGGCCGGGGCGCACCGCGCGCGTCCAGCGCGGGTGGTCGTTCCAGCCCCCTTCGGTGATCATGGCTGTCTTGTGCTCGTCGCCGTTGGCAACCATGATCTCGCGCAGCAGTTCGACGCGCCGCCAGTTGACTACTGCGGGGTCGGCGGGTTCGTCCGGGTCCGAATACCAGCCATAGGCATGAATGGCGAGGATGTCGAAATAGTCTGCCGCGCCCAGGTCATACATGGCCTGCAGATAGGCCAGGTCGTTCATCCCGTCCGGGCTGCCTGGTGGGGCCAGGGTGGGGGCCAGCGCACCGGCCAATACCTGCATCTGGGGGTTGGCCTCCTTGATCATGGGGTAGACCACCTGGAGCATCGCCACATATTTGGCCGGGTCCACCGGCTCATAGCCCCACTCAAGCGCCAAATTCGGCTCGTTCCAGATAATCATGTAGTTGATGCGCCCGGCATAGCGCTCGGCAAACAGGGCAGCATAATGGCCGAAGTCGGCAAAGTGTTCTTCGTCCAGATAGAGCGGCGTGGTTTCGGGCGGCCGCGCCCATCCGGGCACAAAGCCCACGCGCGCGATCAATTCGATGCCCTGGCGTTCGGCATGGTCGATCACCATATCGGTGTGGGTCCACTCGTAGCGCCCGCGCTGGTCTTCCACATAAGCCCACGGGAAATATTCCACAGCCCACGGCGCGCCCATCTCGCGCACCATCTCGAAGGTGCGTTTGATCTTCCACGCTTCGACCTCGTCAGTGAGCCGCGTATGCACGCCGATCTTGGGGTTGATGGTTTGAACGGCGCGTGGAGGGCCTAAGGGGACAACGTTGCGCTGCGTGGTCGCCCAGTAGACAAGCGCGCCGCTCAGGATCACCAGGCCCAGCAGCGCGATCCAGATTCCCGGCTCCCGTCGCCAAGCCGTCAAGCGCCGCGCCGCTTGCCGCGTGTGGTTTCGTCTATCCATAGTGGGAGATCATAACGAGGCGTCTGCTGATTGGCAACTCTGCCCGGTACATCCTTTTGCCCTTACGGGCCTGGACGGAATAATTACAACGTTCGCTTGCGCGCGTGCTATAATAGCCCGAATCTTGAGGATCGACACAGTGAATCGGCACAGTTGACGTGGATACAGACGTGAATAGATTGGTCGCATAGCCGACAAGGAACAAGCCTGCATGTATCGAAGTTCGTTTATGGGCCGCTGGAACACCCTCACCCGCAACCAGCAGATCGCCATTTTGGTGATCGGTGCATTGGTGCTCTACGGGCTGCTCGTCTCCGGCGGCGGATTCCTCAACCCCGCACGGCTCTTGGCGGTCGCGGCCATCATTTTTGTGGCGCTGCCGGTGCATGAGTTCGCCCACGCCGCGGCCGCGGTCGCGCTGGGCGATGAGACGCCACGCCGCCAGGGGCGTTTGACCCTCAACCCCCTCCCGCATATTGACCCGCTGGGCGCGGTCCTGATCGCGTTCACCGGCTTTGGCTGGGCGCGGCCGGTGCAGTGGAACCCGCGCAACATCAGCGTCGATGTGCGTCTCGGCTCGATCATCGTGGCGCTGGCCGGGCCGTTGAGCAACCTGCTCATGGCGGCCGCGGCCGCGTTTTTGCTGCGCAGCGTGGGGCCGAGCGGCGGCTTTGTGCCTAATTTTGTCGCCTTTTTCGTGCAGATCAACGTCCTGCTCTTTGTCTTTAACATGATTCCGATCCCGCCGCTGGATGGCTCCCATGTGCTTTTTGCCCTGCTGCCTGGCGATAATTTTCAGCTTCAGCGCCAACTGAGCCAATACGGCTTTTTGATCCTGCTTTTGGTGATCTTCCTGGTTCCCGGTCTGATTCTGATTCCGGCGCGTGCGGTCATCGGCCTGCTGTTGTGAACTTGACACATCCCCACCACACAGTGACACGCGACATAGTGACACGCGACACCGTGACACATGATCCAACAGCAGTGGAACGGCCCGCCGCGGCGAGGGCATGGCAGCGGGCGCGCTATCGGGTGGGCCAGTTTTGGCGAGGGCTGCGCGCACGCGTCACGCCAGAGGAGCAGGCAATGGCCGCGGCCATCCTCGGCCCCCAGGCCGCGCCGATCTTCGCCCGTATGCCCGCGGATGCCCAGCGCCACAGCTTGAATGTTCTGGCGTTGGTGCGCGAGGCAGGGGGGCAGCAGCCTGACCTGCTGCAAGCCGCGCTCCTGCATGATGCGGGCAAGTGCGCCGCGGCGCAAGCAGGCATCGCGTTGAGCTTGTGGGTGCGCGGGCCGCTGGTTCTGCTCGACGCCTTTTTCCCCAAGTGGGTTGCGCGTTGGGCTGTCGATGATCCGGCGCGTGGCTGGCGCTACCTGCTGCATGTGCATCGTGAACACCCGACCATCGGCGCGCAGTGGGCGGCCGCGGCCGGGTGCAGCCCGCTCTGCTGCTGGCTCATCGCCCATCACCAGACGCCGCTGGACGCGCTGCCACCGCATACGTCGGAGAATACGCCGGATGACGGGCGGCGCGAGTTGTTGGCCGCGCTGCAAGCCGCAGATCGGGTCGATTAGCAGATTCGCCCCCCACTGAAAAATGGGGCGAAAAATGGCGATTTGCCTGGCTGCGGGCAGTCGCATCGTGTATGTCGCATCGTGTATGTCGCATGGTGTATGATGACAAGGCGCGGGTCGTGCAGGCGCGGGTTTGAACAGTTTGTGAGGAAAGACAATGGCAAAACCAATTGTGACCATCATTGGCTTGGGCCTGATCGGCAGCGGCATGGGCCTGAGCTTGCAGCGTGAAGAACCCAACTTTGAGATCGTCGGTCACGACAAAGCCCCCGAAGTCGCCCAGGCCGCGCGCAAACAAGGGGCCGTCCACCGCACCGAGTGGAACCTCTTTCGCGCGTCCGAAGGGGCCGAACTGATCGTTCTGGCTGTCCCGTCGAGCGAAATCGACGAACTGCTCAAACTGCTCGCCGAGGAGGTGAAGCCGGGGACGCTGATCTTGACGTTGACCAGCCTATTGCAACCGGCCATTGACGCGGCCGCGCGCCATCTGCCCACGGGGGTGCATTTTGTCGCCGGTCATCCCGTCTTGACGAGCTTTGACGGCACGCCCGCCCCCAGCGCGGATCTCTTTGAACAGGCCGTCTTTGCCTTGGACGCGGGGCTGAAGACCGAGCCTGGAGCCGTCCAACTTGCCAGCGATTTTATCGAGCGGGTGGGCGCAACGCCGCTCTTTGTCGATGCCCAAGAACATGACGGCATCATCGCAGGGGTCGAACAACTGCCTCAACTCCTGGCCGCGGCCTTGATGCGCATGAGCGCGGGGGGGCCAGGCTGGCGCGAGGCGCGGCGTCTGGCGGGCCATCAGTTTGCCGCGACGACCGACTTGGGGAGCAACCCTGCGGGCCTTTTCCGCGCCCTGCAAGACAACAGGCAGAACGTTGCTCTGCGGCTGCGCCAACTGCGCCAAGAGTTGGCCGAATGGGCCGAACTGCTCGAAGCCGAACCCGAAGCGGATGAGAAACACCCGCTTTTGGCCGCGTTGGAGAGCGCGGTCGAGGAGCGCGCTGTATGGGAAGCCCAGGCCATCACCAAGAATTGGGAAGAGCGACCCTCCACCGGCGCATCCAACGTCGACGGCGGCTTTTTGCGCCAGATGTTCTTGGGCAACCTCATGGGCAAACGGGGCAACAATCGAACCGAGCGCTAGGCGCGGTGTGCTGTTCGGTCAAATTCGGTCGAACCATGCCAACTTTTCCAGAAGTTGATGCCCCGCTGGAGTAGACGTAGGATCATTCACCCTTGAAGTTGATTATCCAAATCCCTTGCTATGACGAAGCCGAGACGCTGCCCCAGACAGTGGCCGATCTGCCGCGCACACTGCCCGGCATTGACTGCATCGAATACTTGGTGATCGACGACGGCAGCAGCGACGGCACAGCCGAGATAGCCGAGGCCATTGGCGTGCATCATGTCGTGCGCCTGTCGCGCAACCGTGGCTTGGCCGCGGCCTTTTCCGCGGGGCTGGAAACGTCGTTGGAACTGGGGGCCGACATCATCGTCAACACCGACGCCGACAACCAATATTGCGGCGAGGACATTGCCCTGTTGGTCGCGCCCATCGTCGCGGGCGAGGCTGACATGGTGGTGGGCGACCGCCAAGTCTCTGAAGTTGCTGCCTTTTCACCGCTCAAGCGTATGCTCCAGCGCTTTGGCAGTTGGGTTGTCTCGCAGGCCGCGGACATGGACGTGCCCGACGCGGCCAGCGGCTTCCGCGCCATGACGCGCGAGACCGCGCTGCATATGCTGGTCCTCAGCACCTACTCATATACGCTCGAAACCTTGATCCATGCGGGCGCGCGGCGCTTGGAGGTGGTCCATGTGCCCATCCGCACCAACGCGCCGACGCGGCCGTCGCGGCTCATGCGCCACATGACCCACTTCCTTTCTAATTCTGCCGTGACCATCCTGCGCGCGTATACGCTCTACCGGCCCTTGCGCGTCTTTGTCACCCTCGGCCTCATCACCTTTTTGATGGGCGTGGCGATCGGGCTGCGCTTCATCTATTTCTATATTGTGGGCGACGGCGCGGGGCATATCCAGTCGTTGATTCTGGCGGCTATCCTCTGCATCATCGGTTTTCAGACGCTCTTGATCGGCCTTGTGGCCGATCTGGTTGGCTTCAACCGCAAGATCATGGAAGAAGTGCTCTACCGCTTGCGCCGCCAAGACGTTGAGCGCGAGATCGTCAGCCGCCGCCATTAGCCCATGCGTATTGCCTTTCTGCTCTCGTCGCTCTACCTATCGGGCGGTGTGCGCGCGGTCATCGAGTATGCCAACCGGCTGGCCGCGCGCGGCCATGACTGCACCCTGGTGATCCCCGGCGGCACGCGCCACCCGCATATGGCGCGCGAAGTCTCGCCCCAAGTATCGATTATCGAAAGCCGTGTGCCGCTGCCCGCGGCCAAGGGCTACTCGTTTACCCATGCCAAGCTCGCTTGGTCGCTGGCGCGCATCGTGCCGCGCAGCGACATCCTCTTCTCCACCCACACGCCGACCACCATCTCCACCTTGTTGGCCGGGCGCGTCCTGGGCAAGGGCAAGATGGTGTGGCTCTACATGGATTATCCGGGCATGTTTGCGGGCCGCCCGGTCGAGGCGTGGCTGCTGCGCCACGCGCTGCGCTGGCACGATCTATCCGTCACCATTTCAGAGAATGAGACTGAGACGCTGCGCAGCTTTGGGCCGGGCCGGGTGGAGACGGTACGCATGGGCCTGAGCCATATTGACCTGTGGCGGCCCACCCCCATCGACCAGCGTCCCGCCAACGCGCGGCGCACGCTGCTCTATGTGGGCGATGCGCGCCCGCGCAAAGGCCTGCAGGATTTTTTGGACGCAGCCGCGCTCGTCTATGCCCAACGCCAGGACATTTGCCTGCGTATCGTCTGCAAAGACGCCTGCACAGTGGAGACGCCCGTCCCCCATACGCTGATTCACCACCCAACCGACGCCGAACTGGCCGATCTCTATGCCAGCAGCGATCTCTTTGTTTCAACTTCGTGGTGGGAAGGGCTAGGCGTGCCGCCGCTGGAGGCGATGGCGTCGGCCACGCCGGTGGTGATGACCGACACAGGCG
>CAZZNG010000005.1:0-45377 GCA_964655505.1 uncultured Litorilinea sp.
AGGCCGGCCATGGTGGCCCATTCAGCGACGGCAACTTCAGGGGCAACATCGACACGCGTATTCATGAAGTGCTGGAGTCGGTGAATCTGCCCGCGACGGTCATGGAGGCCTACCCCCACGAATTAAGCGGCGGTATGAAGCAGCGTGTCTGCATCGCCATGGGCATCTTGCTGAGTCCGAAAGTCATCGTTGCCGACGAGCCGACCAGCGCGCTGGATGTGGTTGTACAGCGGCAAGTGATGGAAACCTTTGGCAAGGTGCAAGATGAATTGGGCGCGTCCGTCATCCTCGTCGGCCATGATATGGGGTTGATGGCGCAATTTGTCGATCGTATCGGCGTCATGTATGGCGGCAAACTGGTCGAAGTCGGCCCGGTGCGCGACATCTTCAAAGACCCGCTGCACCCGTATACGCAACTGCTGATCGGCAGCCTGCCGACATTGCAGTCGAAAGAGCTTTTCCGCGGCATCCCCGGCATCACGCCTTCGCTGTTGAACCCACCGCCAGGTTGTATGTTCCACCCGCGCTGTCCCCAAGCGATGGCTCATTGTTCGGTTGACGTTCCTGACCTGGTCGAAATCCGGCCCGATCGCTGGGTAGCGTGTCATCTGTACAGCGAGAGCACGCACAGCAGCAGCAAGGGCAACAGCAGTAAGGTGAATGGGAGTAAGGCGTAATGCGGCTGTTAGAGGCACAAAATGTAACCAAGGTGTTTGGCGGCGGCCTGCTGCACAAGCACAGTACTGTTGCGGTAGACGGGGTATCGCTCGTCATCGACCAGGAAAAGCCGACGATCACGGCGATTGCCGGTGAAAGCGGCAGCGGCAAGACCACGCTCGCCCGTTTGCTGCTCGGCATGATCCGCCCCAGCGACGGACAGATCCGCTTCATGGAGCGCAACTTGGCAGAAATGGCACCGCACGAGCGCAAGGAGTTCCGCCGCAACGTGCAAGCCATCTTCCAAGACCCGTTCGAGGTCTACAACCCTTTCTACAAGGTCGATCAAGTGCTCACCACACCGGTGCGCAAGTTCAACCTAGCCACTTCCCCTGCCGAAGCCCAGCAGCGCATCGAGGAGAGCCTGCATCTCGCCGGGCTGCGGCCGGAAGATACATTGGGCCGCTATCCGCACCAGTTGAGCGGCGGCCAGCGCCAGCGCATCATGGTGGCGCGCGCCTTGCTGCTCAACCCTAAGATCATCCTGGCCGACGAGCCGGTCTCCATGGTCGACGCGTCGCTGCGCGCAACCATTCTGGAAAGCTTGATGAAACTCAAGGATGAACTGGGCATTTCCCTGGTCTACATCACCCACGACCTGACCACTGCCTATCAGATCAGCAAGGATATCTTCATCATGTATCGCGGCTCGGTCGCCGAAGTGGGCAGCGTCGACAAAGTGATCAAAGACCCCAAGCACCCCTATACCCGGCTGCTGGTGGGTTCAATTCCCCTGCCCGACCCAGACGTGCATTGGGGCGGCGAACAGGACATTGAAACAACCGCCACCGCCGCGGCCTCACGCGAAAAGGTGCAGGGCTGCAAGTTTTCCAACCGCTGTCCCTTTGCCATGTCCGAGTGTTTTGAAAAGCACCCGCCGCTCTATCGAACCGATCCGGATCGGGCTGTCGCCTGCTATCTGTATAAGGACGCGCCGGTGGTCAGCGGTCAAAGCATGGCGGAGGAGTTGGCGGCCTAACGTTAGGCTTCTCTCGTCTCTCCAGACGAATTGATTGCAGCCTCCAGTCAGAGCAAACGCATCGCCCTGGCCGGAGGCTGTTCTTTTGGCGAGCCGGTCTGTCAAGACAGGTTAACCCCTTCCGGCTGCCAGCTTACGGCAGCAGCATACAGCGGTCATTAGACTGGAAAAGAGCAGTGGGGCGCATGGAGCAGTCTTCCATGTCGAACGCTTCTATGTCGAACAGGGTCATGCTGTTCCCATGGGTTGGAAGGAGGCAGAAATGTTCTTTCGCGATCGGGCGGATGCAGGCGACCGGCTTGCCGAACAGCTTCTCCACTATCGCGGCCAACCGGACCTGTTAATCCTTGCCTTGCCGCGCGGCGGCGTGCCCGTGGGCTTTCGCGTGGCAAAGCGGCTGCAAGCGCCTTTGGATGTCTTTTTGGTGCGTAAATTGGGCGTGCCCGGCCATGAAGAATTGGCAATGGGCGCGGTCGCAACAGGCGGCGTGCGTGTGCTCAATCGCGAGGTGGTGGCCGCGCTGCAAATTACGCCCGAAGAGGTGGAGGCTGTGACCAAAGCGGAAGTGGAGGAGTTGGCGCGACGCCAGGCCGCGTACCGGGATGCGCGGCCCATGCCGACCATCCGGGACCGCACCGTGATCCTCGTCGACGACGGGTTGGCGACGGGCGCGACCATGCGCGCCGCGATCTTTGCGCTGCGACAGCAAGAGCCGCGCCGCTTGATCGTCGCCGTGCCCACCGCGGCCAAAGAGACATGCGACGCTTTGAGCCGAGAGGTCGACGAGATGGTCTGCCTCGTCACGCCGAAACCTTTTCTGGCTGTTGGCTCCTCCTATCTGGAATTCGGCCAAGTGACGGATGAGGAAGTGCGCGCCCTGCTGGAAGAAGCCCAACGTTTTAAAGGTTCGACCCAGGGGTAGATCTGCCGGGACGCTTACGCCGCCGTTGCCTCAAGTGGCAACGGTAGCCAAACAAGTGGCGGCGAGAGAGTATGTGAGCGTCCCGGAAGGTACAACCCCGCATGAATGCAACAGCCAGCGCCATTTCTTCACGTTCACAGGAGGCGCATCGTTCGCTGTCTATGCCCCCAAACATGACGTCAGACTCTATTTGGATCTATTGCAGCCGACCCCGCATTGCGCGTTAATATCGTCGGGACTTCCAGTCCCGACGCGACTGCATCACAGCGTTTCAGCGCTTGGCTGCTGTCGGTATGACGCAATGAGCGTGCATGCCGAATAAGAGACAAGGAGAAGTGTGATGAAGATCAATCAGATCATGACGCACAATGTGGAAGTAATCGAGCCGACCGGGGTTTTGCAGGAAGCGGCGCAAAAGATGGAGCGCCTCAATGTCGGCAGCCTGCCGGTTTGCAACGGCCAGCGGCTAGTCGGCATGATCACCGACCGCGACATTACCGTGCGCTCGGTTGCCCAGGGCCAGAACCCGACTCAGACCCAGGTGAGTGCTGTCATGACGCCCGAACTGATCTACTGCTACGATGATCAGGACGTGAAAGAGGCGGCAGAGTTGATGGAGCGCCACCAGATCCGGCGCTTGCCCATCATCAATCGCGATAAGAACTTGGTCGGCATCGTTGCGCTGGGCGATCTGGCCGTCGATGCCAGCACCCGCCAATCCGGCGAGATACTGGAAAAGGTATCTGAACCGGCCAAGCCACGACGTTAACAAGATAGTGTTAGCAAGACGGCGTTAACAGACAGACGTGAAAGCAACCTGATAGCGATACAGGAGGTGGTCTACGGGCCACCTCCTGTTATAGATAACCCTGCGCCTAGGCGCGCGCGTTCTCTGTGGGCGCTGCCTGCGCCACAAACTCCGGATCGCCTTCCATTTCCGCATAGTAGTTGATGCATTCTTGCTCGCGCCCGCGCACAACGCGCCGGCCTTTGAGCGGTCCGCGCTGCGCGGTGACGACGGTGGAGGTGCGTTCATTCACCCCGTTATCAGAGTAGATGACCACCCAATCGCGGGTCATGCCCAAGTCGTGCGCACGTTTCGTATTCGAAAAGAGCGCGGTATACTCATTCTCCCCGCGCCGCGTATGCAGGATCGGCAGCCATGCCTCGCCTTCCGGATTAAAGCGGCGCGGCGCAATTTTGCGCAGTTCGCCCGCCGCGGCCTTCTCGCGATATTCTCGATCCACGTCGAGCAGTTCGGCCACTGGCGGCGGTGGTCCCGTCACCGGGCCGCCGCGCACCCGACCCAGCCGCCGCGACAGCACATCGCGGATACCTGCCAGCCGTTTCTCACCAAACCAGCCCAATGAGCGCAGTCTGCCGTCATAGGCCGCGGATTCCAACTCTTCCAGCGTGTCGATGCCCAACTCGTCGTGCAGCCGTTCGGCCATCTTGGGGCCAATGCCGGGCACGGTCATGAGGACACCTCTGGAGCGGCTCTCCCCACGCAGCCGGTCGAGCAAGGGCAGACGTCCCGTCATCACCAACGCGCCAATGGAGTGGGCCAGACTCACGCCAATCCCCGGCAGCTTTTCCAACCCCTCGATGCCTTCTTTCTCGATGATCTCGGAGACGGGCCGCGGCTGGGCGCGCACGGTCTCCGCGCCCCGTCGATAGGCCGCCACGCGGAACGGGTTCGCGCCCTGCTGTTCAAGCAAGCGCGCCACCTCCTCCAAGCGGGATGCAACAGTCTCATTCAAAGAGTCGTTCTTGGACATCTCACTCATGGACATCTCACTTTCACTGTCGAAGTTCTCCCTTGCGAGACAGCCAACACGCGACAGCCTAACAATCGCCATAGGGGAAAAGCGCTGCCATGCCGGATTTTGTCTGCTCGACGCACCGGACGCACCTTCCTGACGTGGGCAAAACCGACGCACACAGGTGGCCGGTTGGGCAGACCCTATCAGGTTGGTGCGATTCTTTTCATGCAATCACCTATAGATGCGATTCTCCTACAGAAAAGTATATCTGACGATGTATCCAGATCAATAGGGCAGGTAGACAGCGCGTCATGTGTTGCAGGCAAGCGCCGGGTACGCTTCACCCTTGCGCGCCCCCCCAGAACCATGAATACCAGAACCATGCATAAAAGAGCCGCCCCCGCGCAAGTTCCCAGAAATTAACCGCAGAATGGAACCATTGGGCCGCGTATCTCGTCGGCATAGGGAACACTGGCGATAATGTATGGAGGGTAAGTTGACATGAAAACAGTTGGACTTGCGATCGTTACGCTGATCGCGGTACTCATCTTGGGCGGCTGTGTGCCCGTTGCGCCCGCTCCCGCCCCAGCGGGTACACCGGATCAGACGCCTGCTACACCTGTACAGAGCGAAGACCCATTGGCAAACACCAGTTGGCAACTGGTTTCCTTTGGCCCGGAGGAAGCGCCCGCAGCCGTGCTGCCCGATTCGACCATCACACTTGAATTTGGCCCAGAGGGCGATGTCGGCGGCGAAGGCGGCTGCAACGCCTATGGCGGGACGTACATGCTTGAGGATGGCCTATTGGTTTTGGGCGAGTTGGTCAGCACGCTGATGGCCTGTGTTGACGAGGACATTACCGAGCAAGAGTCGCAATATCTCGCGGCGCTGAACACAGCCGGCCCCTTTGAAGTGACCGGCGACAGCCTGACCATTTGGTATGACGAGGGCAGCAGCGTCCTCAATTTTGTTGCCGCGGGCGCGGATGCACCGACGCCCGAAGCCACCAGCGCGGATCAGACACCGGAGATGGCAGAGACTCCTCCGCCCGCCACGACGGAAGTGCCTACCGCAACCCTTGTGCCCACCGCGACAGCCTTCACAACGGCTACCGCCATGACCGCTGATGCGGCGCTGCCGTCCACCACAGAAACCTTGTCGATTGGTGTGCGCGCCCAGGGCAGCAGTCAGGGCAGTCAAGAGCAGCCGGAGGCCGCGTACCATGCCCCTGCACAGCGCATCCGCTTTGCGCCCGGCGAAACCAGCGCGGCGATCAACGCCAGGATCGGCCAGCGGGAGACTGATTTCTACGTGCTGCGCGCGGTGCAAGGCCAGATCATGTCCGTCGAGATCAGTTCGCCCAACAATGATGTGCTGCTGACCGTGGTCGGCGAAGATGGAACGCCATTGAAGCGCTACCAGGTGGGCGGCCCGTCATGGACAAGTGTGCTGCCTGCGACCCAGGATTATTACATCCACGCCGTATCGGTGGGGCCGGCCACATCGTACACGCTGTGGGTCTGGGTCGAGCCGCTGGACGGGGGGGATGAAGCGCCCGTGGAGCGGATTTCGTTTGATCCGGGCGCAATATCGGCTACCCGCAGCGGCGCGTTGTCGAGCGGTGAATTCAAGGAATATGTGTTAACCGCCTCTGCCGGTCAGCGTATGCATGTTCAGACTGTGGGCTATAACGCGCCGGTTCAATTCACCATCCGCGCACCGGGCGGCGCGGTTTGGCCCGGCGAGGCGCTTGGCGCGGGCGTGTACATCTTTGCCACCGAAGTCATCTTGCCCAGCAGCGGCGACTATGAGGTGACCCTCTCTGTGCCGCCCGACGCAGGCGCAACCCGTTATGATGTGGTCTTTACCGTTGACCGCGCACGCCCCACGCCCCCGCCTGTCCCCGCACAGCCGCCGGAACAGGTGCGCTTCGCGCCAGGCGCTACATCGGCGCAGCGCAGCGGGCTGCTGCCCAGCGGGCCGAGCGAGCAGGCTTATCTGTTGAGAGCCGCTGCGGGTCAGGTCATGAACGTGGAGGTGACCAGTGACGGTGTGCCGCTGGATTTCGTCATCGTAAGCCCCAACGGAACCCGCTGGAGCGCCACAGCTAACACAACTCGTACAGGGTATCGCACGGTTTCGACCATCACGCTGCCCGTACAAGGCGACTATCGCGTGACCCTGATCAAAGGGGACCACACCCCCAGCACCAACTACGTCGTGACCTTTACAATCGAGTAATATAATCGAGTCATCACCCGATCGCGTCAGGGCAGGATAGCGTAAGGGTACGGAGTTGGCCTTGTTGTGTGAGCCGTACAGGTTGCACAACAAGGCCATTGGCATTGGCGGGCAAACGCGTTACACTGGCATGAGGCGTTCGTCGCGGCAGCCGCCCCATCCCGTTCTTGTCCTGTCCATCCTTCTCGCGACTCCTGTCGCGACCCATGTAGGCGTATGAATCAAAGGCGTATCAGGTAAAGGAGTGGCCTATGTCCCAAGCGAGTGCGCGCGGCGGCGCGCCGCAAGATGAGTTCATTTTGGATACGCCAGCCCTGCGTGGCTTCATTGCCGACATCCGGCGCACACTGGCTGCCCACCTGCCCGATGACCAGGCGGAAACCACTCCCGCCGATGTCGCGGCGGCGCTGGACGCGTTGCAGCCGCGCTTTGCCGCGTTATTGGCTGACCAGGATTGGCTGTCTGACCCGTTCGCCCAGCCCGATACGGCCAGTGGGATGGGGGGCGGCATCGCCTCATGGCTGCTCTTCCGTGCCGCGGATCGTTCGCTGTCGTTGATTAGCCTCGTCGTCCCGCCCGGCGCGGTTACGCCCATTCATGACCATTTGGCCTGGGGGCTTGTCGGCCTTTACCGGGGCGAACAAGAGGAGATCGTCTATCAGCGCGAAGCACAGCCCGCCGCGCCTGGGGCGAACCAGGCAGAAGCGCAATCAGAGCGCGCCGTGTTGACCGTCGCCCAGGTGAATCACCTCAAGCCGGGCGATTTCTATCAGCTTATCCCGCCTGACGGCGACATTCATTCGGTCAAGACCACATCGCCAACCCCGTCGATTTCGATTCACCTGCTGGCGAATGACATCGGCTGCATGGTGCGCCACACCTTCGATGTCGAGCAATCCACCGTGCGCGCCTTCCGTTCCGGCTATTCCAATGTCGCCTGCGACGCGAACGAAGAAACGCCCGCTGCCTAACCCCACCCTGCTTGGGGCGGCGCTTGGCAGCCAAACTAGAATTGAGCGATGGCTGTATGTGGGTGGATGCCCATACTCATTTGGACCATTACAGCGCGGCGCAACTGCCAACCGCGCTGGCCGAGATCGACGCGCTGCAGATGCTGACGCTGGCGAACAGCATGGACTTAGCCAGCTACCGGCGCAATCTCCAGATTGCTGCGGATTCCCCGCATATCGTGGTCGGGCTGGGTGTACATCCGGCGCGCGCGGCCGCGTGTGTGGATCAACTGGAGGCGTATGGCCCGTTTCTGGCTGATGCGCCTTTCATCGGCGAGATCGGGCTAGACTATCACTGGGTAGAGGATGCGAACACCTATCCCGCCCAGCGCACGGTCTTTGAGTTCTTTCTGGCCGCGGCGCGCGATCTGGATAAGCCGGTCAACCTGCACACCAAGGGGGCTGAGGCCGACATTCTGGAACTGCTCAAGCGCTACCAGATCCGCCGCGCCCTTGTCCATTGGTATTCCGGCCCGCTGGACCTCTTGCACAGGCTGATCGACTATGGCTGTGCCTTTACCATTGGCGTGGAGCTGCACCACTCGGCATTGATCCGCCAAGTGGCAAGCGCCGTGCCCCTGGCTCAACTGCTGACCGAAACCGACAACCCAAGCGGGCTGGAATGGCTCACGGGCGAAGTGGGCTACCCGCGCCATGTACAGCCCGTGGTGGCGGAACTGGCGCAGCTGCACGGGATGCCGGAGGAGCAGATGCAGGCCGCGATCTACGAAAACATGCAGCGTTTCTTGCTGGGATGATCGAGTAGAACTGCAGGGGCGTTACTGTTGTGGCAGCATACGCCCCTGGGCTTTGATCACGACTCAGGAGAGGAGTTGCGGAGTCCCGTCTGCTTGCAGGTTGACGAGCCGATGCGTGCGCTTCAGCGCTTGCACCAACTCTTCGATCCGGGTTGGTTTGGCAAGGAAATCGTCCATCCCGGCTGCAAGACATTTCTCGCGGTCCAACTGCATGGCCGCCGCGGTGGTGGCAATGATGTAGGGCTGGCTGGACTGCGCCAGCGTCGCACGAATCCGGCGCGTCGCTTCCAACCCGTCCATCTCTGGCATCTGCACGTCCATCAGGATCACATCATACTGGCGTTGGCTCGCAGCCTGCACCGCTTCTTGGCCGTTGGACGCTACGTCGGCCTCGTACCCAAGCCGCTTGAGCATCAGCAAGGCCACTTTTTGGTTGGTGACGTTGTCCTCGGCCAGCAGGATGCGCAGGGGGTGACGGCGGCCCATTTCGTTATCGAGCGTTGCGCGGTTCGTGCGCGGCGCGGGAGGCGTATGGGACGCGTCAGGCTCGAAGTACTCCAAAAAGGTCGCGGCCAGCACAGACGGCTTGATCGGCTTGAACACAATGCTTTTGACCCCAAGCTTGCGTACCGTTTCGCGCTGATCGCTGCTCCCGCCTACCGGCGACACCACCACCGGCAGATCCTGCAAGGTCTGGTGTTCCGCGGCTGCATACATGGGCACGCCAAGCGCCGAGGTCATCACAATCGGCAGATCCGCGGCCAGCTTGCGCAGTTCCTTGGCGACGCTCAGCCCGGACATTCCCGGCATCTGCATGTCGATGACGACAATGTCAAAGCACGCCTGTTCACGCACAAGCGCCAGCGCCTCGGCACCGGAAGCCGCAGTCGTGGGGATCATGCCCCATTCGCTCGTTGTCTCTTGCAGAATCTGGCGCACGGCTGCATTGTCGTCCACGATCAACACGCGCCGCCGCTTCAGCGCAGGATGCGCGCTGGTTGGGAGCTTGATCTGGGTCGGTTGCCCAACCGGCGCGGCAATGGTGAAGTAAAAGGTCGAACCCGCGTTGGGCTTGCTTTCCACCCAGATATTGCCCCCCATCAACTCGCACAGCCGCTTGCTGATGGCGAGTCCAAGGCCGGTTCCGCCATAGTAGCGCGTGTTGGCTGCATCGGCTTGGCTGAAGGGCTGGAATAAGCGCTCTATCTGGTCGGGGGCAATGCCAATCCCCGTATCGCGAATGGCAAAGCGCAGTTCCACCATTGGATCGCCCGCTTCGGTGCGGAGGGGGGCGGCGTCGAGCGTGACCGTGATTTCTCCCTGGGGCGTAAATTTAATCGCATTGGCGACCAAGTTGATCAACACCTGGCGCAGGCGCGTCGCATCCCCCAAGATGGTCGTTGGCACGGCGTGATCGATGGTATAGACGAGTTCCAACCCCTTCTCCACAGCCTTGGGCGCCAACAGTTCCATGACTTCTTCAACCGCCTGCCGCGGCTCCAGCGGCAGGCTCTCGATGCCGAGCCGGCTCGATTCGGTCTTGGACAGGTCGAGAATATCGTTGATGATGGTCAACAGCATATTGCTGCTGTGGTGAATGGTGTTGACATAGTAGCGCTGCTCTTCGCTCAATGTTGTCTCTTGGAGCAGGTTGGTCATCCCCACAATGCCGTTCATGGGCGTGCGGATCTCATGGCTCATATTAGCCAGAAATTCGCTTTTGGCGCGCGTGGCGGCTTCGGCCTTCTCCTTCGCCAGCCGCAGCGTCTCTTCATACTGCTTGCGCTCGGTAATGACCTGCAGCGAGATCAGGATCTGGGCCGGTTGCGCTTGCTCGTCCTGCGCAAGGACGCTCTCATGCGCGTGTACCCACTCCCATTCGCCTCTGGCATTACGCAGCCGGTACTCTATCTGCGTCTCCTGCCCGCTTTTCTCACTGTTGAGCCAGACCGCTTGGACATGGGCTTTGTCATCGGGGTGTACATGCTGGAAGAAGGTCGCCGTGTCCAGGAGTTCCAGGCTGGGGTGGCCCAAGAAGCGGAGGCGATTGCAGTAGGTCCACGCGTGCGCCTCAATGTCCCAGATGCAGATGAAATCGTGGGAGTTCTCCGCCAGATTGCGGAAATGGCTCTCCTTTTGCTGGCGTTCTGCAATCTCTGATTTCAGTTGTTGGTTGATCTGGGCGAGTTCTGCTGTGCGCTCATGCACCCGCTGTTCAAGTTGGTCGCGCACGCGGCGCAGCAGGTTCTGGGTCCTGACCAACTTGTGATTGTTCACGGCCAGCGCCGTGTTCATCGCCAAGCCTGCCAAAATGAGCAGCAGATCGCTGAGGTATATTGGAGCCGGTGCATACGCCGCAAGCGGGCCGTAGCTTTCTAACAAGTAGAGGGCGCAGAGCGTAAGACCGGTCAGCGTGAGGACGCCGAGGGTGACTTTGCGACTGAACAAGAGGCCAGTCACGGAGACCAGGATGAAGAATCCCACAACGGCTGCGCTGCTGATCGTATGGACGACGAACAACAGCAGAAAGACCGTTCCGATGTAAAGTGCCGCAAGAAAGGCTGTGGCAGCGATGTAGGCGTGATGATAGCGCATAAGTACCCAAGAACTACTAAACAACACGAAGGCGGTGCAGTAAAGAACAAAAAGCGGATGCTTGAAACCAAGCCCGCCTGGACGAAACCATTGTGTTAAAGTCAGTATCGCCGACAGGCAAACAACAGCCGGCAGCAGATACTTAATCAGCCAATAGACTATGCGTCTACTTGCTTTATCGACAAAACTTGGCGGTGAAAGGAATCGGCCCATCTCCCCCAAGTTCTGCGTAACGAGCGAGACATAAAGACTGCTCAGGATCGCTTTGATTTTGTGCGGGATAATCATCCAACGCGGCATACGCACTTCCTACCACCCCCAGCCTAGACCATCCGCCGCAAAGCAGACTTTGAGATCAGCCGTATGAATGATTGCCCCTATTGACACGCTGCGCCATCGTCTCCACCGTTCAAGGGTGGGTTTACGGGGTGGGATGGTGCAGCTTATCCACCGGCAAGCCGGTACGTTTGTGAACGCTTGATGCGTGTGTGCCCGTTCTCCCAAATTGTTCTGTTAGGATGCGATCTCTACAAAGTGGAGTTCGCCCCGTGGATTTTGTTCGTTCCGTGCAGGCTCCACCGCCGCAGGCTGCATCACTTGCAGCAGCTGCGCCGCAAAGTCGTTTATGGTGGTGACCCGCAGCGACGTCACAGCCGCGTACTCAGCAGGCGTTAATTGAAACTCCTCGCCGTTGTAGCCTGCGGCCAGCGCAGCAACCGGGTCCGACAGCAACAATGTCCGGAAATGGGGGCTAACCACTGCGGCACAAATCAGGCGGTTTAGATTCTTGCTCAACGTCACCGGCGCATGCGGTGCCGTCGAGCGTGCTGCTGGTGCGATGTGACTGCGAGACAATGACTGGGTGAGGATTTGTCCAAGCGCCATAGGGTTCACTATCCTTCTTTCTACTATTCCCTTAGGATGATCCCTCAAGATGATGACGAAGTTGGCTGGCTTTCTAGCGTGGGGGCCACGGCGTGAGTGCGGTCCACACCCCCAGCCCAAAGCGCCCAAAACGCACCTACAACCAGCAAGACATCGCCCAGGCTGTAGGCAAATTGGATCGGCAGCCGTTCGGGCACAGTAAACCGGTCGGCCAACCACTCTAGCCGGGTCTCCTCCGCCGGAAGTACAATGCTCTTGGAGCCAAACGCACGGCTGTCGATGAGTTCTTGCGCTTGCTCGCCATGTACGATTGTCAATGTTTCAGGTGTGATGGGCATCAGGCCGCCGTTGGCGGTGATGACCGCCATGTTGAGCAGCAGCCCCAATCCCAACAGCCAAAATCCCTGTAGGCGCCGATTGAACCAAACAAAGACCACTAAAATCGCCAGCGAAAGCGGCAAGATTGCCGCGGCCCACTGCTGGCTGACAAAGCCGCTTGTCTGCGGCAGAAAGAAAGTGAGCGCTTGTGGAACAAAGGCCAGGAGTGCTAGCTCCATCCGTTGAATATCCGGCAAACTATACGGTTGTCTGACCAACCAAGCTCGGATAAGACCGGCGGCTAGCCCTAAGAGAACGCCAACGAGTAGAATCACAGACTATTCTTCAACTCCATACGTAGCCCCTGTACGGGCGACCGGCTGTGTCAGATCCGTTGCACAAACCCAAGGCCGACCAAGCCTGCAAGATGTATTCGCAATGTACAGGTGCAATTCTCCGACGCTCCCACAGACCCGGGGGGCGGTCAACGCAAGCGCCTCAAACTAGACGAATCAAGCTCAGCGGCGAACCAAACTGTGGCGAACCAAACTGTATCCGTGAAAAAGGCTGCGGGCAGCGAGGGGCGATCAGCCGCCGTATCCCCGCGGCGCACCGGCGCTTAACACGAACATGGTCAAGGTACCAAGGGCGATCAACGCGCGGAAGACCTTAGGGTGAGAAGCGGCAAGCTTGCGATACATAGTGATTAGCTCCTTGTTGCAGCCTGGGGCCGTAGTGTTTCCTGTGGTTGTGTTTTCTGTGGTCGTGTTTTCTGTAAGAGATTGAGAAGATGCAAAAGGTTGAACCAGCGTCGTTTAAGATTCAGGGCTGAAATTAGCCGCCGTATCCTCGCGGCGCACCGGCGCTCAACACAAACATAGTCAGGGTACCAAGAGCGATCAGGGCGCGGAAGACCTTAGGATGAGAAGCAGCAAGCTTGCGATACATAGTGATTAGCTCCTTGTTGCGGCCTGGGGCCGTCGTGTTGTTTTCTGTAGTGTTTTCTGTGAAAGATTGAAAAGATGCGAGAGGTTAATCCAGCGTCGTTTGAGACGAAAACTCAGGGCTGGAATTAGCCACCGTATCCACGCGGCGCACCGGCGCTCAACACGAACATGGTCAAGGTACCAAGGGCGATCAGGGCGCGGAAAACTTTGGGGTGGGAGGTGGCGAGCTTGCGGTACATGATGGCTTCCTTCTGCAGTGTTATCTGGATGATGGGTTTGAATTCGTAACAGCCCTAGATGAGCCGTCGTTTACGTTGTGTTTCATGCAACTATGAACAGTTTCGCAGGGGGCAGGCAGCAGAGGGGGCATCAAATGAGGCTCATTGGAGACCAATTTGCGACCAATTGCGACTAATTTACGACTAAATTACAAAACCGGCCCAATTTGGGCCGGTTTGCTTCAATTCTAGGTACGATATCCTGGCCCTTCACGGGCGCGCCCTAGCGTATAACCTTCCCCATACCGAGCTTCGGATCGAGTTTCCAGAGGGCGTATGCGCCAGGATGCGCGACTACTGCATCAACAGCGCAAACAGTTCCTCGGTCTGGGGCGAAGGCGGCGCGTCGATTTCCTCTTGCAGCGCCTTTTGACAGAGCGAATACTGGCGCGCAACGCCTGCGCGGTTGCCGGTCGCGGCATAGATGCGCATGGCGAGCCGGTGGGCGTCTTCAAGACAAGGGTCTTCATACAGCACGCGCTGACACCATTCCAACGCCGTTTCGATTGCGCCGTCCTCAAAGCTCAGCTCGGCCAGACGCAGCGCCGTATCCAAATAGATCTGGCGCAGCCGCTCTCGCTCCATGTAGGTCCAGGTGGCTTCCGTGTCGGGCAGATAGTCTCCGCCATAATGGCTCAGGGCGAGCGTGTAGGCTTTGATCTGGTCCGCCAAATCAGTGGCCGCGTCGCCTGCTTGCACATGGCGCAGGAACAGCTCTACGTCATACTCATAGTCAACCGAGGTATCAAAACGGTAGACGCCATCCTCCAACAGCACGACTTCTTGATTCAGCGCACTGCGCATCCGGTAGATGGCATTCTTGAAGCGTGTCCGAAGCTGTTCTGGCGAACTGTCGGGCCAGAAGTGTAGGCTGATCTGCTCCCTGGTTAGCCCATCGGGGTGGGCCAGCAGGCAGTAGAGCAGATCGCGCGAGACGCGGGTTTTCCAATCGCTCAACTGGATCGGCTCCCCGTTGATCCAGACCTCGGCGCGGCCCAGCGCGCGGATCAGCACAGCAGGCGGATCGACCTGGATGTGGGGAAAGAGCGGGCGCACCTGTTGGCGGAACGCACGGCGTAGCGCAGGGCGCTGCGCTTGGAAGGCGTCGACCGCGGCCAACAGCTCTTTGTGGAAGCCCGCGGGCGCGTCGTCTGCAGGTCCTTCGCGCAGCAGATCGCTTACCTGGCTGGCGGCGACGATCACCGCGTGGCGGCTGTCGAGTTGATTGACCAGCAGCAGCGCCGCGTTCAACTCGCGCTCGGCTTCGGCTCGTTTGCCCGCGGCCCGATAGGCGGCCACCAGGGTAATGCGTGTGCGCGCTTCGTCGGTCGTCTGGCCTCCCTCTGCAAAACAGGCCGCCGCGTCGTGCAGCGGCTCCAGCGCCTGCTTGGGCGACCCTCGCGCCATGTAATAGTGGCCCATTGCCTGCCGGTACAACCCCCACTCATAGCTGGAGTTCTTGCTCAAGACCATGCGCCCGGCAGTGTCCAAGCATTCATAGGCGATGTTCCACTCGTGCGCGGTCCATGCCAGCGCGGCCCGCGCCAGTTCGAGGTAGAGCACCAAAAATTGCTCTTCCAAGCGGCGGGCCAGCGGATAGGCTTCGTGATAGAAGGTCTTGGCCGCTTGCAGCAGCCCGGCCTCAAAAACCAGATCCCCCAGGCTCGTCAGCGCAAAGGCTTCCATGCGCGCATACCCGCTGCGCCGCGCACAGTCGATCGCTTGGGTGAGCGCGGCGAATGCCTGGCTGTGTTCGCCCTGTTCTTGATAAAAGACGCCGATGGCGTTGAGGACATTCGCTTGGCCCATCAGGTTGTGCTGCTCGCGCCAGGCCGCCAGCGCGTACTCATAGAGCGGTTGCGCCAGTGTCTTTTGGCCTGCGTTGTCGTGGGTGATGGCGATTTCCATCGACACGGTAGCAACGTTTTGCGCGTCCTCCGCCTGCTGATAGAGTTCAAGCGAACGCTGCTGCCAGACAATCCCCTCGTTCAGATTGCCCTGCATACAGAAGCCCAGCCCCTTGGCGCGGTAAGCCTGAGCCTGGATCAACCGGTGCTGCTGTGCATCTGCGCCGCCATCTACGCCCGCGCCCAGCACATCGAGCAGGGCCAGCGCGGCCTCGGCGTCGTCAATGGATTGTTGATAAGCGCCAAGCAGCCGGTGGCCGATGGCACGGTGGGCCAAGACTTGGGCCAGCAAGGCGCTGGGCTTTTGTTCGCGCAGCAGCATTTCTGCATCGTTCAGCCGCTTCAGCCCATGTTCGACCTGCCCCAGCAGGATCGCGCAGTAGCCTTCCAGCGCCAAGAGTTTCGGCTCGCTGTGAATGGTGAACGGGGGCAGTTTGTCCAGCCATTCCTGCAAGAGCAGGATGCGCCCCGCATGGATCAATTGCAGCCCGGCAGACTCGACCAAGCGCACAATGGCCGCGGGGTCGTCGAGCCGTTCTGCATAGAGATAGGCCTGCTCCCACTGCTCCGTTCGCAGGTAGACATCGACCAGACGATGCAGGATGATGAGGGCTTCGTCCGGTCGCTCGCTTTGCAGCCGCCGCTGTAGAAAGTCTTGGAAGAGATGGTGGTAGCGCACGCTGTCTCCTTGTTCGCCAACGGGGGTGACAAACAAGTTCTTATGAAGCAGCGTGTCGATGAGATCCTGCCAACTGCTATCAGGCGGCAGCCACGCCGGATCAAAGACCTGGGTACAAAGTTCAGCGTTAAATTCATCCATGAAGGAGGATCGCAGCAGGAAATCACGCAGCAGCGGCGGCTGTTGGTTCAAAACCTGGTGGGCCAGGTAGCCGTAGAGATCGACCCCGGAGCTACGGATCAGGCGCATACGGCTCGCCATGTGCAGCTGCGCAGTATTGGCCGAAAGCAAGATGCCGGTGATCCATCCTTCGGTGGACATGATCAACTCTTCGGCTTCGGCGTCGCTGATGATTTGGTTGTAGTTTTGTTGGGCGAGCGCCTTCAATTCGGCGGCCTGGAAGGCTAGCTCCTGGAAGTCCACACCATCAACCGCGCCGCGCGCCACCAGCAAAGCAAGGTCGGGCAGCGTCAACAGCGTGCGCGAAGAGAGAACGAGGTGGCAGGTCTCTGCCGCATCTTGTAAAAACCTGCTGACGAACGCACCAATAGGCTCGGCATCGTCGACCAGATGATAGTCGTCGATGACAAAGACAAAGCGCTCATGCACCTGGGCATAGAGTTCGTTGACCAGGATCGTGACGAACTGGTCAAAGTCGATCTGCCCTGCTTCCAGATGGCGCAGCGCGGCGTCGGAATCATGACCGAAGTTGGGAAATTGCTGCGCGATGGCAGCGATGAAGTGGGCGGCAAAGCGGTGAAGGTTGCGATCCGCTTCGCTGACGGCATACCAGCAGGCAGGCATGTCGAGCGTGTTGACAAAGTCGAGCAGCGCCGTTGTTTTGCCATAGCCCGCTGGTGCGATGACCAGGATCAGTTGGCGATCAAGAAGTTCCTGCAGCGTTTTTTGCAGCCGCGGACGCGAAAGTAAATCGGAGCGATGGCGGGGTCGCACGACCTTCGTACGCGTGATCGGATGTTGCATGGAAACAGCAGCTCCAGGCCGACGATGCAGCGATGAGGAACAACTCTACGTATATTGTGCCACGCGGCAGAACGAACCTACTCCATAACTTGTGCTCAGTAGCTTGTGCTCGGTCGTTATTGTCGGAAATACAAGCTCACATTATACCAGGATAAGGCTTTGGGCTGAACGGATTTGACAACAAGAAGCCCCTAGCCCTGCGCAGGCGCGCAAACGCGCGACAAGCCAGGCCTGCCCTCTACCATCCGATACGATATTGTACCAGATTCATACCCGTTTTATCAGCGGAGAGGCCTTAGGAGCCGGACGAAGCTTTGGGCTAACTCTTCAGAAGAGCCGCCGAGCCTGTCATGGACCCCGTTGGCACAACATTTTACCTGTCAACGTTGCTCTGTCCAGGGTAGTTGCTCTGCCCAGAACATGAGGTCCATGAGGCTCTGCTGTCCGACAAGCTTAATGGTAGCCTGAAATTGGCTGTTTATCTAGACAAATTTCTGACATTTATGACGAATTAGGCATACGATCCCTATGCATTGTCGCATTACGCACTGTAAAGATCGTCCACCTGGACGAACGCGCCGTCTTGCGCCGCAGAGCGATACGCGCCGTCGAGCAGTTCCACCGCGGCCCAGCCCACCTCTGCCGGTGAGCCGTTGGCTGCTCGGCCCAACACCACATCGACCAAGTTGGTGGCGGTGCGATAACGCAGGGGCATGGGTTCGTCTTTCTCATTGAAGCGAATCTCCTCGGCTGCTTGCCCGCCGCGGTGGATGGCAGCCAGGCCGCGCCCCGCGTCGATGTCCACCCAGCCGTTTTCACAGCCGACGATCAGCCGGAAGACCAAGCCTTGCAGGTTGCCCGTGCCGCTTGCCGTGCCCACTGCTGCGTCTTCAAACTGCACAGTCATCACATCGACCAAGTCAACCGCCAACCCATGATTGCGCATCAGGGCGGAGACGCGTTGCGGGCGCAGTCCTGTCACGAAAAAGAGCAGCCCGGCCCCGTGGGTCACCTGGACTTGCCCGTGGCCGCCCCCGATCAACGCGGGTTGGGTGTACTGGGCCGGGGCATGGACCGCGAAGCGTCTGGGCGGCTCGCCGCTGAAGAGCGGCGTCATGTACGAGTGATAGACCAGGTCTACATATTGCACCGCGCCCAACTCGCCCGCGGCGATCACCTCGCGCGCACGCACGGCATAGGGCGCATAGTTGAACGGATAGCCGACGATTAGCTCTTTGTCCACGCGCCGGCTGATCTCGACCAGTTCTTTGGCGTCGGCGGCAAAGAGCGTCATGGGCTTTTCCAACATGACATGCAGGCCCGCCTCTAGGCAGACTTTAGTAACGGCGAAATGGCTGGCATTGGACGAGACAATCACCACCCCATCCAGCGACTGTTGGTCCACCATCTCCTGCACGTCGGTATAGACGTTGGCGATCTCATAGCGGTCGGCTGTTGCCTGAAGCCGGGTTTCGTCCGTGTCGCACAAGGCAACCAGATCGGCATCGGGATGGGACAGCAGGGCGGGAATGTGGGTGTCGGCAGCCCACCAGCCTGTGCCGATGACGCCTATGCGTGCTTTGCTCATGGGGACTCCCCTCCTAGACTGTGTTTCTTTGGGTTGTATTTTGTTGCGTGTTTTTAGCGCAAGGGTCGCTCATTTGGGGCGCGGTTGGTTGTGCAGTCAGGTTGCGCTGCAACCGACAGCAGCCGCGCAGCGTCATCATACAACAACTGCAACCGCGTGCCCACAGTTGAATACGACAGGAGGACGCAACAACAGGAGGGCGCGACAGGAGGGCAGTGAACATCGCACTGCTATTCACATCTAGGGGATTCGGGCTAGAATTCACTGTGTGTTTGATGGTCAGGCCCAGGGCACGATGGTCAGGCCCAGGGCACGATGGTCAGGCCCAGGGCACGATGATCAGGTCTGGGGCACGCTCGACTCGTAAAAGATACCCTGCTGGGTGAGCAGCCCCTGTGCAACCCCTTCTTGGAGCGCTTGCTCGACCTGGGCGCGCTCCTGTTCAAGCGCCTCCATCACTTCGCGTAGGGTGATGCGCCCCCAATAGCGCGCATACGCCACCGCGTCCGTCGCCTGGCGCACGGGCGCTAAGTCGGGCATCCAGCGCGTCAGCGCCCCACGCAGCGCATCATAGGGGCGATACCCCACCAGCATGATGCCGCTGCCTGTCTGGTTGAGCAGCGCCAATGTGGGAAAGCGGCCAATGTCACGATAGCGGGTATCCTGTAGATCGCTGCGAAACTCGGCCAACGCTTCCTCACCGCTCAGAGCCTGGGTAAAGCGGGCTACATCCAGCGCATCGGCTTGCTGCTCGGCTGTACTGGCAAGGTCGTGGGCAAGATCAAGCAGGCATTGGCGCAGCGCCACGTTGCGCCTTTCCACCATCACGGCTTCGCGCACCCGCCGCAGATAGCGCTCACCCTGATGCGCGCCCTGCTGCGCTGCGGCCTTGACCGCGATACAGGCCGGATAGGACGAACTAGGCGGGTCTTCAAACCAAATGCGCTCCTCGATGGGCATCCCCGATAGCTCCCGCACCTGGAACCATTGCGGCCCCATCTGCACAGGGCGGCTGACGTCGTTGAGCGGGTCGCTGTAGTGCTGCCAGTCCGCGATCATGCCGCCCATGCGATAGCGCCATTGGATCTGCGCGCCGAGTTCATAGCGCAGCCTGCGCCATTGCGGTTCAAATCCCCAACTCCAAGAGCAAAGGGGATCGGTGTAGTAGATGGCGCGCAGCGGTGCAGAGGCAGCCTGATCCGGGCTGCTGGCTGCCACTGTCGCGTCTGCCACAGTCGCGTCTGTCACTGTCGCGTCTGCCGCGGCAGTGGGTGGGGAGATCAACTGATCTCCCCACTGTTGTTCGCCCCGCTGTTGAATGCCTTGTTGTGCCTGTGGCTTGCTCGGCTCGTCTGCGTTTGGGCGGTCTACCGGCATGAAGTTATTCCTTGGCTTGGGTGGACATGGGGCTGCCTGGCTCTGCCGGATAGCTGGCCCACTGATTTTTGCCCTTTGGCACAGCTTGTTTGACTTCTTGGCTGCGCTGCTGGCTGATCTCCTTATCCGTCTTCTCAACATCTTTGCCGGTCAAGCTGTTCCCTCCACCTTGGTGGTTGAGCAGCCCCTCTGTCTCAATGACATGTTGGACCGGGTCTTCGACATAGACCCACTCCTCGCCGGACGGCCACGGCCCCTGGCCCTGGTTCCACGGGCCGCGCGCACCAGAACCATTGGACATGTTGAAATAGGTGTGCGTATAGCGCGGATCACCTTGCAGCACGCCAGGCGGGAAGTTGGGTTGGATCGTTGCCAGCGCAGCCGTGAACATCTGCATATGGGCGATTTCGCGTGTCATCAAGAAGCGCAGGCTCTCATGGACAAGGGGGTCGTCTGTGAACTGCATGAGGTATTCGTAGACGATTTTGGCGCGCGACTCCGCCGCAATATTGGAGCGTAGATCCACCGTCAAATCGCCATTGGCATTGACATATGCGGCAGTCCAGGGCACACCCACGCTGTTGGTCAGCGCCGGCCCACCCCCCGTGAGTACCAGCGCCTGCGGGTCGATCATGGCCGAATGGATCAGGGTCTCTTTGGCTTCCTTGCCATTGAGCAACTGCATGAGTTCGGACTGTTCCGCGGCATTCTTGAGTTCACCGTTGATGCCATTCAGCAGCATGGTAATCGTTGCGCCGACAATCTCCAGGTGGCTGAATTCCTCGGTGGCAATGTCCATCAGCATATCGTACTTGTCGGGATAAGGCTGGCGCGCGCTAAACGACTGTACGAAGTATTGCATGGCTGCCTTGAGTTCGCCATTGGCGCCGCCAAATTGCTCCAACAACAAGCGAGCAAAGGCCGGGTCCGGTTTGCTCACGCGGGCGTTGAACTGCAATTCTTTGACATGGTAAAACATCGTCTGGCCTTTCTGTCGAACAACTCGCTGCGGTGAACAACGCATTCGAGCTACATCCCACTGCCATGCGCCGCGGTGCTGCTCTCTCCTTTCCCACCAGCCCAAACGACGACCTTATCGTGTGACCAGGCTGCTATAACGAAGCTGTCTATGATCAAGTCTATGATCAAACTGCTGATGACCGAGTTTCCTGCCGGTCTGCTTATCGCGTCAGGTGATCGTGCCTGTTGATTGTGCCCGTTTATTGTATCTGTGGTTTGTGATGGCATGATGCTGTCGGCAGGCTTGGCGACGGTGCTGCCAGGTCGTTGACGGTTGCTCATTGCATTGGAGGGGGAGCCTGCGCCAAGTAGATGCTGCGGTACAGGTCATCAGTTGATCTAGACTATTCTCTAATAAATCAGCAAGAGCGCTTGGTGGGGATGGACCATGAGCTAGCGTGGAGGGCTAAAGAAAGATAGAAAGCAGCCTCGCCGGAACCCGCTGCGTCTCTTTGCCAAGGGCGATCAAACGTGTATGATGAAAAAGCCTTTAACAATCATCATCCCGACCCGGCGCTTGCCGGTTCATTCGCCCAGAAGTGATTGGCGCAAGGATGCAGCGTTTTCCTAACCCGATTTCGAACCGAAGCGTTACCCATACGCTGAACCGGATTGATCCCTATCTTGTCCTCTTGATTGGTCTGAGCCTGTTGGCCCTGGCCCCGCTCACAGCCCCCGGTTATTTCTACAGCGCCCACGATGGCCGCCACAGTGTCTTTTTCGTCACCATGTTCGACGAGGCAATCCGCAGCGGCGCGCTCTGGCCGCGGTGGGCCATGCACCATAACCTGGGGTATGGTTATCCAACCTTTCTGATTCAAGCCCCCCTGTCCTTCTACCTGGCCGAGTTCTTTGTGCTGTTGGGCGCGGGCATTACCGCAGCCGTCAAACTCACTTGGGCGACCGCGTTCTTGGCGGGCGCGTGGGGCATGTACGCGCTCGTCAAACATTGGTGCAGCAGCCCCTACGACCGGCAGCATGACCGTCAGCACGATGACCCCGCCGCGCTCCCTGCTCCAACCGCGCGGCCTGGGGGAAGGGGGGCAGTCTGCGCGGCTTCGGCCTGTGGCGTCATCGCCGGGCTGCTCTATACCTACGCGCCCTATCACCTGGTCGACATCTATGTGCGTGCAGCCCTGGCCGAAACGCTGCTCATGGCCTGGTTTCCCTGGGTCTTTCTCGCCTTTGACCGGCTGATCGCCTATGGTATGGCGCGCGGCTGGCAGGAGCGGCTGCTTTGGGCAGCGGTGGCCTACGCCGGTGCGCTCTTGACCCACTCGTTTGCGCTGCCTGCTTTTACCCCGCTGCTGATGGGCTTTATCCTCTTTCGCCTGTGGCTCACCTGGCACACCGGCTGGGACCATGCCGGACGCGGGCGGGCAGCGTTTCACAACACGCTTCTCAGCGCGGGCGCGGGCCTGGCCGGGATGCTGCTCGCCGCCATCTTTCTTGTGCCGCTGCTGGTCGAAGGCCCTGTGTTGGTGATGGAAGACTGGACGCGTGAGACCTATGGCTATGACCGGCACTGGGTCCATTGGGGCCAGTTCTTCAGCCCCTTCTGGGGCTACGGCTATTCAGATGATCCCGTGGGCGCGAACGACGGCATGGGCTTTCAGTTGGGGGTTGTGCTGCTGGTGTTGGCCTGTCTCGCCGCCTATGCGCTGCTCGTCGAGTGGTTCCAGGCACGCCGCGCCGCACAAACCGCGATGGGTGCTGGTTCTGTGGCATACCCCACAGGCGGGCGTGACAACGCCCAGACCCAGCGGCTCTATCTCATGCTCTTTTTCTTGGCTGCTGTGTTCGCGATCGCGTGGACGGCGACGCCCCAAGCCGCCGGACTGTGGCAGATGATCCCCCTCCTAGAGGTGATCCAATTCCCATGGCGCTTGCTCGGGCTTGCCGCGTTCACGCTGAGCGCCCTGGGCGGGCTGGTCGTCTACTATTTCGGCAGCACGCTGCGCCCCCAGGTGCAACGGGTGGGCGGCCCAGAGCAGGCTTGGCTTATGGATGGCGGGTTGCTGCTTTTGGCGCTGGCAATTGTCTTGGCGAGCTTCGGCTACAGCCGCCCTGCGGCGCTGCAGCCGGTCGAGCCGTGGCGCGAAGATGGCCGCGCGGTGGCAGAATTTGAGGCGGAACACCCGGACATGCACGGGTACACCCGGTATGTGGAGGAGCCGTTTGCAGATTCGCCCATGCGCCAGCAATATCTGGCCGCGCTTGAAGCGGGTCAACTGTTCGACAGCGGCGAGTTGACGCGCTTTGTGATTACGTCGGGCGAGGGGGAGGTACTCAGCAGTCACGGGCTGGGCCACTCCTTCGGCGGCACCGTGGAGATGGCGCGCGCGGGAACTGTGCAAATCCAACTGCTGGCCTTTCCCGGCTGGCGCGTCAAGCTCGACGGCTTTGTGGTGGAGTGGCGCGTATCGCCCCCCTATGGCTTGATGGAGATCGATCTGCCTGCGGGTTTCCACACCATTGAAATCTGGATGGGGCTTACCCCCCCGCGGCTGATTGGTGCGCTGATCAGTGGGGGTACTTTGTTGCTGCTGTTGATTCTTCGCAGCGGTCTTTGGCTTGGCGCGCGAAGCAGGCAGCAGACGGGCACAGCCTAGGGCGCAAGCGCATCCCAGGTAGTGTGAATGCATTTCCAAACAGGAGGAATGGCATGACACAAGATGAAGCGATCGACCTGATTCGCCAGATGCTCAAAGCGCCCGACGAGGAGCAGCTTACCCAAATCATCTCGCTCAATCTATCGCGCTTTGACGGGGTCTTTTTCGGCGTACTCAATGAATCGGTGGAGCAACTCAAGCGCGAAGGCAAGCCGCAAATTGCCGCGGCATTGGAGCGCTTGGGCGGGACGATCCTGCGTATGCGGACGCTGATCTAGGCATGATCTTCCGGGATGCCTAACCTTCCGGGACGCTCCGAGCGTCCCGGAAGTTCCCTTCTACATGCTGGGCAAATACTTCCTACGATCTCATGCCCAAGAAGTGCTTGGCCGCGCTGAACAGCGCGCGCGGGTTGGACTTGATAGGATGCACGCGCTTGTTGAGCAGATAGCCTTTGAACAGCTTGTGGATGTACCAATAGAGGCCGTCGACGAACTTGTTGTGGGGCAGCTTGATCAAGCGCCGGATGATCGGCTCCATCCACGGATATTCCACGCCAATGGCAAACCAGCGCTGCAGATGCTCGACTTGGGGCTTGTCGCTTTCATCCTCAAAGACGAGAATGGACCGTTCCCAGGCGATGGAAGAGATGTCGTCAAAGTTGAGCGTGCCGTTCAGATAATCGCCCTCGACTGCATACTCGCCTAGCTCGGTGCCGGGGTAGGGCTGGAAGATAAAGGCTTGTGCATAGGAGATGCCTGCTTCGGCGTTGAGCCGCATGGTGTCCAGGTCGTCCTCCAGCTTGCTCGACGGCAGGCCCAAGATGTTGGTGGCTGTCACATTGATGCCCGCGCTGCGGATCAGGTTGCCGGCCTGTATGATCTGCTCACGGGTCATGTGCCGCTTGAGCAGCTTCGTGCGGATCCGATCATTGGCCGCTTCGATGCCCATGCTCACAGTAAAGGCCCCGGCCTTTGCCAGCAGATCGACCTTGTGCGGCCCACGCACGATCAGATCGGCGCGCACATTGCAAAAGAAGGGCAAGCCCACCTGCTTGGGCCATTTCTCGGCAAATTCCTCCAGCCAATCATCATAGATGATGAACAGATCATCGATGAAGAAGGCGTATTCCAGCCCCCACGTCTCTCGCACCCAGTTGACTTCGTCAATAATGGCGTCTACGGGACGCTGGCTGCCCCGCTTCTCGCGTTTATAAATTTGATAATAGGCGTGGTTGAAACAGTAGGTGCACTGATAGGGGCAGCCGCGCGATCCCATAAAGCGCTTGATTGGCGCGGTGCGGCTGTATTCGTGCTTGCGATAGATCAACTCACGGTCGGGATGCGGCAGATCGCCCAGGCTGCGTACAAGCGGGCGCACATTGTTCTTGACAATCTCGCCGTCAATCTTGAACCACCAGTTGGGAATATCGGGCTTTAGCCCGCCATTGCCCAGCGAGTTGGCGAGATCGACAATGGGGCCTTCCCCCTCGCCAACGCACAAGCCATCGACCCCAGGCTCTTCGATCATTTCTGGAAAAAAAGTTGGATGAGGGCCGCCAAAGATGGAGAACATCTGATGCCCGTTGAGCGCCTCTTTGATCTTGAGGTTCAGATCGAAGTAATAGCGTTGGGAGCCGGTCATAACGCTGTAGCCGAGAATATCGGGCACGAACTCTCTGGCAACTTGGACCGGGTCTTCCTGTGTGGCGATTGCTAGTTCGACCTCGTGTCCTGCCTCCTTGAGCACGGAAGAAAGCTGCATGATGCCTTGCGGTTCATAGTCGATCTGCTGCTCGACAAAGAGTACACGCATACGCGGGTTGCCTCCTCTTTCGCACTAAGTGGAACCTGCACTAAGTGACTTTCCACGACCTTTCCGGCACTGCTGGTGAACAGCCAAATCTAGGATAGAACGGGTATAGAAAAGCGATGGCTGCGTTTGGAACGGATTCAGTTGTTGAACGAGTGGGCGAGGACGAGATGGCCGTTATCGCGGCAACATGATGGCGGCAACATGATGGCGGCAACATGATGGCGGCAACGTAATGACTATCGCGGTAACGCATAAGGCGGTAGGAAGCCGGCGCTGCTTATGACTGACTCGGAACAGGGCAGGAGAGGGGCGGCGATGTGTGGCGATGTACGACGATGTGTGGCTCAGACAAATCTGTGTGGCGTGCGCTACGCCATGCTGAGCTTCTCGGTGTTGGGCACAAGGTATCCGCAAGCGGGCATCTTGTCAAACGTTCTGCGCAAGCCAGCCCATGACCGAACAGGATCTCTATCCTGATTTGTATCCTTGCTCCACCCTTTCTGCTGCGTTGCCCTCACATCAGGCATTTATCCTCCATGCCTTTGATTGCAGGCTTTTTGATTGCGGCCCCCTTTCGTGCTATGCTTTTCCACTTGTGAGAAACGAGTTGATTCATCTGCACCGGATTCATCTGCATCGATCAAGGCCGCACCGGCGGGCGCGGGCATGGCCGTCCCTGCACGGCAACATGCACCCGACGCCATCGACACCAGTTGCAACAACTGAAGATTGATCCCTTCCGGCCGCGTGTTGGCGCATGGGCTGCGCTTGCGTGTGCGGGGGAGTTGCGCCTGCGGCGCACGCGAGCCGATTTTGGCCGCGGTCGGCACGCTCCAGTTCGATGTGGTCATCGCACGGCTGGCCGCGGAGTATAATGTAGACGCCTACCTGGAGCCGCTGCCCTATGCCGGGGCGCGGTGGGTCACCGGCAGCGATGCAGCCCTGGCCGCGGTGCGTTGGCCCCTGCAGGTGCTAGTCACACAGGATCGTCACGGCGCGCAAGTCATCTTGTTCACCTCCAAGTGGGAGATGAGTCACTGCACCGAAACCCACCCAGAGATTGAATTCCATGAGACTGCACCCGATGCCAACCGCATCAAGGCATGAGCGTCCACATAAGCGCCTACATAAGCGTTCAACAGGCGGCTCGACCGTCCTGCCGCTGGCAATTATCGGCCTCTTTGCCCTGGTCGCCTTTGCCTATAGCCTAGTGGTTCCTCCCTTCGAAACACCGGATGAACTCTACCACTACGGCTTCGCCCGCCATCTGTCCCTGGGCAACGGTCTGCCTGTGATGACGGGGGAGGCAGACGGGCCGTGGCGGCAAGAAGGCGCGCAAGCGCCCCTCTACTACTTCTTGTTAAGCAGGCTGATCGCGCCGGTGGATCACAGCGATTTTGAAGCGGTGGCCCAGATCAACGCGCGCGCCAACTTGGGCGATCCGCTCTATCCGGGCAACAAGAATTTCATGCTCTACAGCAGCCGGGCACTGCCGCTGCAAGGGACTAATCTCGCGCTGCACATTGGCCGCTGGTTCTCGATCTGCCTGTCCGCGCTGACCCTCTGGTTTACCTATCGGATTGCGCGGCGGCTCTTTCCGGCAGCGCCACACCTGGCTGTGTTGGCGCTGCTCATCCCCGCGACCCTGCCCCAATTCGCCTTCATTAGCGCCAGCGTGAACAATGATGTGCTGGTCACGCTGCTTTGCACAGCCACCCTGTACATGCTCGTCTCTCTGCTCAGCCGCCCGCGGCAGCAAGCGGTCTCCTGGCGCGATTGGGCGCTGCTGGGCACGCTGCTTGGCTTGGCCGCACTGAGCAAATTGACCGGGCTGGGACTGCTGCCGCTGACAGGGCTGGCGCTGGTGGGGCTGGCTTGGCAGCGCTCTGATTGGGGCCTCTTGGCGCGGGCAGCCCCGATCCTGGCCGCGCTCGTCGCGCTCATTGCAGGCTGGTGGTATTGGCGAAACTACGCGCTCTACGGCGATCCGTTGGCCGCGGAGACGCTGCTGGTGATCGAGGGCCTGCGTACCTCGCAGTTGACGTGGCAGCATTTTTGGGGGGAACTGCGCGGGCTGCGCTATTCGTTTTGGGGCCTTTTCGGCTGGTTCAGCATCCTGCTGCCGTCGTGGATCTACACGCTGTTGGATGGGGTCATGCTGCTGGCCGCGGCGGGCTGGCTGCTTGCCCTTGTCAAGAACTGGCCGCGCCGCCCACTGAGCGCTTGGCTGGCCCAGGGGACGCACCTGGCTTGGCTCTGTGTTGCGGCCTGGGGCGGGCTGCTTTGGGCGTTCATGCTCTACTGGCTGACCTTTGCCATGAGCAGCCAGGGGCGGCTGCTCTTCCCCGGCCTAGCCGCCTACAGCATCCTGCTTGTCTTTGGCCTGCATCGCTTCTTTGCCCAGGTGCAGCGTTTGCTGCGTTTGTCCAAGTCTGGCCCCCGCTTGGCGCGTGGGGCCGTTGCACCGCTCTATCTGCTGCCGGTGGGGCTTGTCGCCACGTCGGTCTATGCGCTGCTTGTCCTCCTGCCCCAAAGCTACCGGGCCGCGCCGCCCGTCAGCGCAATTCCTGCCAGCGCAGAACGAGTGGGCCGCATCTATGACGGCAAATTTGAGGTCGTCGCGGTGGATGTGCCGCCCGGTCCCTACCGTAACGGCGCTAAAGTGCCCGTGACGCTCTATCTGCGCAAACTGCAGCGCTCGGATGCCAATTACCAACTCTTCGTCCAGCTATTGGATACCGAGTACAAGGAAATCGCCAACGTGACGACCCATCCGGGCTGGGGCAAGAACCCGACCGCGCTTTGGGAGGTGGGCGCGATCTATGCCGATTCCTACGACTTGCAACTGCTGCGCGAGGTCAAAGGGGACGCGCCCATCGAGGCGCGGCTCTATGTGGGCTTTATGGACGGTGCGGGGCAACTGCTCGACGTGCCCGGCTATGATTGGGACATTGCCAGCCGCACAATTGATTATGTGTTGATTGACCCAAATTCTGATTAAGGCTGGTGCGGCCCGATAAGGAGGCTGCAATCGACGCGCACCCTCACCCAAAGACCCGTTTGCCCCGGCTGCAACTTGGCGAAATCCACGAACAAGCCTGGTGTCCCGCCGCGATCCGCGACGGCGCGACCGACTGTCTCAACGCGGTGGCTACCCTGGCACGCCAGTATGATCGCACCGTGCCCGTGTTGGCCGATGCCGTGGCCCAAAGCCGCGCCCGTCGCATTGTAGACCTCTGTTCGGGCGGCGGCGGCCCCTGGTGGCGGCTCGCCCCACACTTGGCGCGCGTGGTGGACGAGGTGGTGCTGACCGACCTGTACCCCAGCGAGCGCGCGCCCGCGTTGGCGCGGCACAGTCGCACGGTGCGCGTTTGGTCCGCGCCGGTCGATGCAACCCATGTGCCGCCCGACCTGAAGGGCTTTCGCACCCTTTTCACTTCGTTTCACCACTTCGCGCCCGATCAAGCGCGCGCGCTGCTGCAAGATGCCGTCGCCCAGCGCCAGGGCTTTGCCCTCTTTGAGCAGACGCGGCGCTCCTTTGCTGCCCTGCTGCTTATGTTGGCGCTGCCCTGGATCGCGCTGTTGGTTGTCCCCTTCATCCGCCCCTGGCGCGCCTCACGCCTCTTTTGGACATACATCATCCCGGCCATTCCAATCGTCTTTTTGGTCGACGGCCTCATCTCTTGTCTGCGTACCTACACCGAGGAAGAACTGGCCGCGTTGATCCGCAGCTTGGATGAACCAGGCGCGGCCCAACCCGCAGCCTACCATTGGGAGATCGGCCGCGTCACCAGCCCCCTTTCACCGATTGGCGTGATCTACGCGGTGGGCTATCCAGTCGACAGCGAGGAAGAAGACGGCGAGGAAGAAGAAGCGGATGCAGGAACCGGGCCGCGCGTGGCGCGCACGAAATAATCAGCCGCCCAGGGGAGATGCCTGCCCAGCGCCAGCAGCCCGCCCGCCACATGCGGCATCATGAGCAGCCGCTGCAACCGGCGCGCCAAGCGCACGCGCGGGGCAAACTCGGCGCGCCAGGCGGCTGTATAGTGCGCGGCCCACTCGTCCAGCGTGCAGTCGCCGCGCAGATAGGCATCGGCCCCGTCCACACACAACTGCGCGCCGCGCAGCGCCATCGCCATGCCGTCGCCGCAGAACGGGGGCAGCATCACCGCGGCATCGCCCAGCCGGGGCAGCCCCTGCCACGGACAGGCAGGCGACTCGGTGTTGACCGCGGCCACGGTGCAGGTTGTCTCCTCCAGCGGATGCGCCCCGGCCAACTGTTCGCCCAAGGCTTCATTGGCAGCGGCGGCCGCGGCGATCATGCCTTCGACTGTGCCGCCGACTGCGCGGAAAGTCTCCTCTTCCACTAACAGGCACAGATTGGCGCGACCGCCCTCCACTGGATTGATCCCGGCGTAGCCGCCTTCAAACAGGAACAGCGCCACCTGGCAGGGCATGGACAGCCCGCTGTAGTGGCGCTTAACGCCCACCGACCGGGTGAGCCGCGCGTGTCGTGCCTGCTGCTGTTGGCGCTGCTCGTTGGGGGGAGGGCCAGGGTAGAGGGCCGCCCGGCTTTGACGACCGGCCGCGGCCAGCACCATACGCGCGCACACGCTGTGCTGCCGCCCCTCGCTTCGCAGCGCCACGACGTAACAGACGCGCTGCAGGGTCTGGGGTTCGATCTTCTGGGTTGTCGTGTTTGGGATTACAGTTGTTCGGATTGCAGTCGTGCCGGTGCAGAGTGTGACGCCGCGGTCCACGGCTGCCTGGGCCAGCGCCGCGTCCAGCGCATAGCGGCTGATCCCCCATGCCGTGCCTGGCAGCGGGCGGCGCAGCGCCTGTCCCTGGGCGGCATAGACTTCGACGTGGCTCAGGTGGACTGGCTCCAACTGCGCCAGCGCAGGATAGAGGCCCAATGCCGCCAGCGTCCCCTGGGCCTCCGGCGAGAGAAATTCGCCGCAGACCTTGTGGCGCGGGAAGCGCTCGCGCTCCACCAGCAGCACACGATGCCCGCGATCGGCCAGCGCCGCGGCCGCGCTGCTTCCCGCTGGCCCCGCACCAATCACGATCACATCATAATCCGGCGCATCATCCAGCATATCAGGCTGGGGTATTTCATGACGCACAGGCAGCCGTCCTCAGTCCGCCGCGACCAGTGGGTCCGGGCGCATTGCGGTCGTCCCGCGGTCGAGGTCGGTTGAAGCGGCGACAGGCGACGGCACATAGGTCAGCCGCGCCATCTCCAGCACCAATCCCGGCCCAAAGGCCATGGCGACCCCGGTCTGGGGGCGATTGACTGCGCGCAGCCGCTCGCGCAGGGCGCGCATCACAAAGAGAATCGTGGCCGACGACACGTTGCCGATCTCGGCTAGGACTTGGCGGCTGGCGGCCACTTCATTCTCACCCAGCGCAAAGATCTCTGCCAGCCGGTCCACAATGCTGCGCCCGCCGGGGTGGATTGCCCAAAAGTCGGGCTGCATCCTGTCAAAGAGCGCTGCCAGCGCCGCGGGTGCGGCCTCGGCCAAGTGTTCGGGCACGCGCGGCGAGAGGCGCAGGTCAAAGCCAAAATTGCCGATGCGCCACGCCATTTCCTCCTCTGTGTCCGGCTTCATGCTGGTATGGAAGCAGTCCAGGGAGAAATAGTCGCCTGTCTGGTCTGTCTTGTCTCGATCCGCTGTCCCCACCAGACAGGCCGAAGCACCGTCGGCGAAGATTGAATTGCTAATCAGGTGGTCGCGCTGGGGGGTGGGCTGGGTGTGCAGCGAGCAAAGCTCCACGCTGACCACCAGCACCAAGGCCGACGAGTCCGCGCGCACAATGGCGTTGGCTGCACGCAGCGCATTAAAGGTCGCGGAGCAGCCCATAAAGCCGATCAACGTGCGTTCCACCGTGGCGCGCAGCCCCAACTGCTTCGCCATTACAAAGTCCGGCCCCGGCGCATAGAAGCCCGTGCAACTTACCACGACCAGATGGGTGACACGCTGCGCCACTTCCCGCGGTGACAGCCCCGTCATCTGCGCGTAATCGGCAAACGCCTCGCGCGCGGCCTGCACACCCAATGGCGCGGCCTCTTGTTCATAGATCGCCATCCGTTCTGCGGTGGACGGGCTGCGCTGCGGGCTTGTGCCTGGGGCAAAGCGCGATTCGGTTGGCGGCTCCAGGTAGTTGGGGATGCAGGCATAGCGCCGTTCAATGCCGGACTCGCGACAGAGCGCGCGTGTGATGCGCCCCTTGGCCGACCGTTCACCAAACGATGCTGCCATCCACTGGGCGATCTCTTCTTGGGTGCTGGTATAGCGGGGCAGCGCGGTGCCGACAGCCAAGATAGCAGGCGCGCTGTTGCTTGCCCCGTTGCTTGTCGATAGGTGTGATCCAGCTTGATTCATGAACAGATCATCCATTAATAGGCCTCGTCTAGTAAGTAGATCGCTGTCGCGGGTTCGTCTTGCTATTTCCGTCCCTGCAATTTGGTGTCGTGCAGCCGGCGCGTCCCGTCTGCATCCGCGGGCACTGCGCGCGATGAGCATAGCGCGTCGCTAAAATAGGTGGGAGCCATCCAGATAGGCGCACAAGGTAGGATTGAGGATAGAAGCAGCGCGAGAAGTGGAAAATAAGCGGAGTTGGCAAAAGGGAAGTGCACGGAGACGTGAACCGGCGCGCCGGTCCCTGTCCCTGCCCGCTAAAGGATGCTGGATATATGTCGCGACACAAGTCGTTTCTGTATCTCATATGCCCTGTTCTCTCTCCCTTCTACCTAGCTCCTCTATCGGTTTCTATGCCCTTTGGATATAGCTTGGACTATTGCGCCTGCCCCCAAAGGTTATAGGCTCTGATGGAAGGCGGCGTACATCGTTTCTCCATCGCGCGCACTACCTGCAATTTGAATTATGAAAATCTAATGTGAAGCGAGTATCCCTGTGCCTGCGGCTCCGGCAAGGGGTTCTTCACCCGTTGAGGATATGCCCGGCAGCGCTGCACAGGCATGTGCTTGTTGCACTGCATGAGTATTGCACCACACGAAGAACGAAGCGGACAGTAACGTAACGACAGAAGCGTAACGACAGAAGCGTAACTATAGAGTAGACGGCAGCGGAGTTCATGGGACAAATCTTCCATCCAAGCACGAACACGTTTGCAAAGGTTACCATCTTTGGCGCGCTGATCTTCATTGCTCTCCTCGCCGCCGCGGGGCTGGCCCTGGCGCGCTCCGACTACGCCACCGGCGTGGGCATTGTGCATCCGCAGCCGGTCCAATTCAGCCATGAGCATCATGTGTCTGGATTGGGCATTGACTGCCGTTACTGTCACACGACGGTCGAAACGTCGAGCTTTGCCGGAATGCCCTCTACCCACACCTGCATGACCTGCCATTCACAGATCTGGAATGACAGCCCCAAGCTGGAACCGGTGCGCGAGAGCTATCGCACGGGCACGCCCATTGCCTGGAACCGTGTCCACGACCTGCCCGACTTTGTCTATTTCAATCACAGCATCCATGTGCAAAAAGGCGTCGGCTGTTCCGACTGTCACGGCCAGGTAGACAGGATGCCCCTGGTATGGCAGGCCGAGCCGTTGACCATGGAATGGTGTCTGGATTGCCACCGCGCACCCGAACAGATGTTGCGCCCGGTCGAAGCCGTGTTCGACATGAACTATGTTCGCCCGCCCAACCAGCAGGCGCTCGGCGAAGAATTGCTCGAACGCTATCACATTTCGACTGCGCGCCTATCCGATTGTTACATCTGCCACCGTTAGCCGCGAATGGGGCACGGTGGAAGGCCGGTGCGGTGGATATAAGGAAGTCGAGGAGCAGAGTTTGCATGAATGACGTAAGCATTGCCCAGGCCCGCCAACGACTTGCACAACAACAGGACGGTGACGCCAAGCAGTTTTGGCGCAGTTTGGAGGAAGCAGCAGGCAGCGAAGCGTTTCAAAAGCTGCTGGCCGCCGAACTGCCCCATCAAATGGCCGCGTCGATTGCCCAGGCCGCGCGCGCCGGGACAACGCGCCGCGACTTTCTGAAGCTCATGGGCGCGGCGCTTGCCATGGCCGGCCTCACCGGCTGCGCCCCGCAGCCGCCGCGCGAAACCATTGTGCCCTATGTCACCCCGCCCGAAGAGGTTGTGCCCGGCAAGCCGCTTTTCTTTGCCACAGCCATCAAGTGGGACGGTTATGCCATTGGCGTTCTCGCCGAAAATCATCTCGGTCGCCCGACCAAGTTGGAGGGCAACCCTGACCACCCTGCCAGCCTCGGCGGCAGCAATCCCTTTGTACAGGGGAGCGTGCTGAACCTCTATGACCCGGACCGCGCCCAAGTCATCACGCGCGATGGGATCATCAATACATGGGAAAACTTTCTGGCCGAATTAGACCCCCGACTCGATGCCCTGGCACAGGAGGGCGGCGCGGGGCTGCGCCTTTTGACCGGCACGGTCACCTCGCCCACGTTAGCAAGCCAGATCGGCGCGTTCTTGGAGCGCTTCCCCCAGGCCCAGTGGCATCAATATGAGCCAGTCGGCCATGACAACGCCTATGCGGGCGCGAACATGGCCTTTGGCCGGGTTGTTCAGCCGGTCTACCACTTTGACCACGCCCAGCGCATTCTCTCGCTCGACGCCGATTTTCTCTATGCTGATCCCGGCAGCATCCGCTATGCACGCGATTTCATGGACCGGCGTCGCGTCTGGCAGCAAACAGAGATGAACCGGCTCTATGTGGTGGAAAGCACGCCCACCATCACCGGGGCCAAGGCGGATCACCGGCTGCGCGCGCAGGCAAGCCAGATCGAGGAGTTTGTGCGCCTGTTGGCGCGGGCAGTCGAAGTGCCCTTTGACGTGGAGATCGCGGGGTCGCTGGATACGCAGCAGACCTTCTGGATCGAGGCTGTCGCGCGCGATCTCATAAGCAATCCAGGGGAAAGCCTGGTAATTGCCGGTGAATCGCAGCCGCCGGTGGTGCACGCGCTCGTTCATGCCATCAACCAGACGCTTGGCAGCAACGGCGCGACGGTGACCTATATCGAGCCGGTGGATAGGGCTGGAGCCGGCAGCGAACCCGTTTCGCACCTGCAATCGCTGCGCGAGCTAAGCGAGGCAATGGCCGCGGGCGATGTCAACACCTTGATTATCTTGGAGTCCAACCCTGTCCTGACCGCGCCCGTTGACTTTGCCTTTGCCGACGCGCTGGAACAGGTCGAATTCAGCGTGCAGTTGAGTTACTTCTATGACGAAACCGCGCGGCGCTGTGATTGGCACATCCCCAGCCTGCATGAGTTGGAGAGTTGGGGCGATGCGCGTGCCTATGACGGCACAGCCACCATTCTCCAACCGCTGATTGCACCGCTGTATGGGGGCAGGAATCCACTCGAACTGATGGCGCTGCTCAACGCCAGCACCACCCAATCGGCCTATGATCTGGTGCGCGCCTTTTGGGAAAGCTACTATGGGGAACTGCCGGACCCGCCCCAAGCCAACGCTGAACTCTTCTGGCGCACCGCTCTGCACGACGGCATTGTCGCGGGCAGCGCCTTTGCACCGCTCGACCTGCAACCCCAGCCATTTGAACTGCCGCCTGTCGCCGCGCCCAGCGGCGAACTTGAACTGAATTTCCGCCCCGATTCGACCGTGTGGGATGGGCGCTTTGCGCGCAATGCCTGGCTGCAAGAACTGCCCAAACACCTGACGCTGCTCACATGGGACAATGCGCTCTTGATCAGCCCTGCTACAGCCGAACAACTGGGCATCGCTACTGAAGACCTGGTCGAAGTCACCCTGCAAGATCGCACGATCGAGGCCGCGGCCTGGGTCTTGCCCGGCCATGCAGACGGATCGGTGACGCTCAGCTTGGGCTATGGACAGCCTTCGCAGGAGCTTGTGGGGGACGCGCGCGGCTTTAACGCCTACGCCCTGCGCACGTCGGATGCGTTCTGGGTTGGCGCGGGGGTGCAGCTTCGCCCGCTGGGCCGCACCTATTCGCTGGCAAGCACCCAGAGCCACGCCGGGTTAGCCGGGCGTGATCTTGTGCGCGCCGCGTCCTTGGCCCATTTCCTCGAAGAGCCTGATTTCGCCGCAAGGGGAAGTGATGCGGCTTTGGCGTTGGGCGCGGACGCAACCGGCAGCGGCGCAGAACAAGGGGAAGGGCCGCCCCCGTCGCTCTATCCTGAATTTCCCTACGAGGGCAACGCTTGGGCCATGGAGATCGACCTGACCGCGTGCATCGGCTGCAACGCCTGCACCATTGCCTGTGAAGTCGAAAACAACATTCCCGTTGTGGGCAAGGAAGGCGTGCGCAACGGCCGCGAAATGCACTGGCTCAAGGTAGATCGCTACTACGCAGGCCCGCTGGACGAGCCAGAGACCTTCTTCCAGCCGCGACCCTGTATGCATTGCGAGAAAGCGCCCTGCGAACCCGTCTGCCCCGTGGCCGCGACGGTACACGACAGCGAAGGGCTGAATGAAATGGTCTACAACCGCTGCGTGGGCACGCGCTATTGCTCCAATAACTGCCCCTACAAGGTGCGCCGCTTCAACTTCTACGAATACAACGGGGAGGAGATCCCGCTCATGCAGATGTGGCGCAACCCCGATGTCACCGTGCGCGAGCGCGGGGTGATGGAAAAGTGTACCTATTGTGTGCAGCGCATCAACCAGGCGCGCATCGAGGCGGAGAAGGAGAACCGGCCCATTCGCGACGGGGAGGTCTTGACGGCTTGCCAACAGGCTTGCCCCACACGGGCGATCACCTTTGGCAACCTCAACGACCCCGACAGCGTGGTTGCGCAGCAAAAGCAGAATCCGCTCAATTATGGGCTGCTGGCCGAGTTGGGCACGCAGCCGCGCACCACCTATTTGGCCGCGGTTCTGAATCTGAATCCAGAGCTACAAACATGAGCCAAGATCAATCACGCACACGATCCGAAGGCATACTGCCCAGGGGAGTGCTTGCCTCCCCCGCGGTTGTCGACCGCGGCCACAGCATCGGAACGATCAGCGATAAGATCAGTTCGATTGTGTTGGGGTGGCGCACGCCGCGCTGGTGGATAGCCGGTATGGTCATCACCTTTGGGCTGGTCATGCTGCTCCTGTATTCGATTACGTGGCTGCTGCTGCGCGGCATTGGCATTTGGGGCGTCAATGTGCCGGTGGGCTGGGGCTTTGCCATCATCAACTTCGTCTGGTGGATCGGGATCGGCCACGCAGGAACCTTGATCTCCGCGGTGCTGCTGCTGCTGCGTCAAGAGTGGCGCACCTCCATCAACCGCTTTGCCGAAGCCATGACCCTCTTTGCCGTCGCCTGTGCCGCGCTCTTTCCGCTGCTGCACCTTGGGCGGCCCTGGCTCTTCTACTGGCTGATCCCCTATCCCAACACCTTTGGCCTTTGGCCCCAGTGGCGCAGCCCGCTGGTGTGGGACGTGTTTGCGGTGGCGACCTATGCCCTGACCTCGCTTCTCTTCTGGTATGTCGGGCTTGTGCCCGACCTGGCGACGCTGCGCGACCAGGCCAAAGGCCGCGTGCCTCGCATCTTGTTCGGCATCTTCGCCATGGGGTGGCGCAACGCGGCATCGCACTGGCAGCGTTACACCACGGCTTATTTTTTGTTGGCCGCGCTGGCGACCCCGCTGGTCGTCTCGGTGCATAGCATCGTCGGGCTAGACTTTGCTGTCTCGGTCATACCGGGCTGGCATACAACCATCTTCCCGCCCTACTTTGTGGCAGGCGCGGTCTTTTCGGGCTTTGCCATGGTGATGACCATTGCCATTCCCCTGCGCGCCGCCTTTCGGCTGGAAGGTCTGATCACCATGCTGCATTTTAGCAACATGGCAAAGGTGATCTTGGCGACGGGGCTGATCGTCGCCTATGGCTATGGCATCGAGTTCTTCATTGCGTGGTACAGCGGCAACCAGTTCGAGGGGTTTGCCATGATCAACCGCGCCTTGGGACCGTATGCGCCCGCCTTTTGGACCATGATCGGGGCGAATGTGGTCGTGCCGCAGTTGCTCTGGTCGCGGCGTGTGCGCAGCAATTTGGTGCTCCTGTTTGTGATCTCGCTCATCGTCAACGTCGGCATGTGGTTCGAGCGTTTTGTGATCGTCGTGACCAGTCTGCACCGCGATTTCGTACCGGCTGCGTGGGATATCTACGTGCCGACCTTTTGGGACTGGTCAACCTACATCGGAACCATTGGCCTCTTTTTCATGCTGCTCTTCCTCTTTATCCGGCTGCTGCCCATGATCTCGATCTTCGAGATGCGCGAGCTACTGGCAGAGGGCGAGGAGGCTGAAGAAACGGCCCCTGTGGTGACCGGCACAGAGACGGAGCCGGTGACGTAACGCGGCGCGGCGCAATGCATAAACGGCAACAGTGTATAAACGGTAATTTTGTAGGAAATGACCATGCAGATGGAAGAGACCAGCACACAGCCTGTGATCTATGGACTGTTGGCCGAATTTCCCGATGCCGAAGCCTTGTTGGAGGCCGCGCACAAGGCGCGCGCGGCAGGCTTTCAACATGTGGAAGCCTACAGCCCCTATCCCATCAGCGGCTTGGCCGAGACGCTGGGCATACGCGGTGTTCGCCTGCCGCGCATCGTCTTGGCGGGCGGTATCGTGGGCGGCGCGGCGGGACTCTTCATGCAGTGGTATTCGTCGGTAATCGACTACCCGCTCAATGTGGGCGGGCGGCCCTATGCCAGTTGGCCTTCCTTCATTCCGATTGCCTTTGAACTGACGATCCTGGTGGCGGGCATCGCCGCGGTCTTGGGCATGTTCGCGCTCAACGGCTTGCCCCAGCCCTATCACCCGCTCTTCAACGTGCCGGAATTTGCCAAGTCTTCGCGCGACGGCTTTTTTCTCTCCATCGACGCGCAAGACCCAAAGTTTGACCTGGCGGAAACCCAACGCTCGCTCGAAGAGATGGGCGCAACCGCAGTCTTTCAGGTGATGCCCTAGATGGCAATCAATATAGACGGGGCAATGCAGACGGGGATTGCTAACGTGGAAAAGCACGACATGAGTCCGGTTCGCTATTTATTCCTGCTGGTCTGCCTGCTGCTGATCGCAGGCTGCAATCAGATGCGAGACCAACCCAAGCTGGAACCCTTTGAAGCCAGCGCCTTCTTTGTCGATGGCATGTCGGCGCGCCCCTTCGTGCCCAACACCGTGGCGCGCGGCCAACTTCGGGCGGACGACCACCTCTATCGAGGACAGGCAGAAGGCCGGCCCGCCAATTCGTTCCCCTTTCCCATCACAGAGGAGATCTTGGCAAAGGGCCAGGAGCGCTACGACATCTATTGCTCCCCCTGTCATGGTCACGCAGGCTATGGCGATGGGATCATCGTGCAGCGCGGCTTTACAGCGCCGCCTTCATTGCACACCGAGCGGATGCGCGCGCTGCCGCCGGGACATATCTTCGACGTGATTACCAACGGCATTGGCGCAATGTATGCCTATGGCGACAGAACCACGCCAGAAGAGCGCTGGGCCATCATCGCCTATATGGAGGCGTTGCAGTTGAGCCAAAATGCCACGCCGGAGGATGTGCCGCCCGATCAACAGGCCGCGCTGGATGCGGCTGCAGGCGTTGTGACCGGCACTGCGCCCATGATCATGCCCGTCGCGCCTGCTGTGTCTGCGGGACCGGCCCAGTGAAACCATATCGTATAGTGAAATCATCGTGATAGTGAAACCGTCATGAGACAGAACAGACAACCGTCCGACGCAACCGATATCACCGAAACCGATGCCACCCTCGCCAGGCTGCAGCGCCGCGGCCTCATCGTGGGCGTAATCGGCCTGATCGTGGCTGTGGTGGGCGTGCTGGTGGACATTGACCAAGCCTTTCAATCGTACCTCTTCAGCTATATCTATTGGTTGGGGATCACGCTTGGCTGTCTGGTCTGGCTCTTCATCCATGACATGACCGGCGGCAGGTGGGGAGATGTCATGCGCCCTGTACTGGAGTCCGGCGCGCTGCTGATTGGGCTGATGGCCCTGCTCTTTATCCCGCTGCTCTTTGGCCTGGATCGGCTCTACATCTGGGCACAGCCGGAGATCGTGGCCCAAGACCCCCTGCTGCAACACAAGGCTCCTTATCTGAATGTTCCCTTTTTCACCGGACGCGCCGTTCTCTATTTTGTGCTCTGGGGCGGCATGGTGTTCTTGCTCCATCGCTGGTGGCGGATGCAGGCGCGCGAGCCGAGCGCACGCGTGGCCGCCAAGCTGCGGCGTTACAGCGGGTATGCGTTGGCGCTCTATGGCATCACCGTGACATTCGGCTCGGTCGATTGGCTGATGTCGCTGGACCCTCACTGGTACTCGACCGTCTTCGGCATCTTGGTCGCAGCCGGGCAGGCGATCACCGCGCTGGCCTTTACGATCTGGGTGCTCGTCTTGCTGCGCCCAATCTCGCCCTTTGCCACCGCGGTGACTGCCGACCATCTGAGCGATCTGGGCAACCTGCTGCTGACCAGCGTGATCTTCTGGGCCTACATTGCCTTTATGCAGTACTTGATCATCTGGTCGGGCAATCTGCCGGAGGATGTTCTTTGGTATCTGCACCGGCTGGAAGGAGGATGGCGCTGGCTTCCCACCGGTTTGATTGTCTTTCACTTTGCCGTGCCCTTTGCGCTGCTTTTGTCCGGCGCGGTGAAGCGCAACCCGCGGTGGTTGGTGGCGGTGGCGCTTTTGCTCCTGTTTGCCAACCTGGTTCATCTCTTCTGGATCGTCGCGCCCACCTATGCGGGGACGCTGCGCGTGCACTGGCTGGATGTTGCCATGCCGCTCTTTTTGGGCGGGCTTTGGATCGCTGCCTTTGTCTGGGCGCTGCGCCGCAAGATCACGGCATACGCGCTCCCAGTACAGGAATAGGCTGTACAGAGATAAGTTGTGCGGAACAGGCTGTGTAGAAACAGAGGATCGTGCTGATGGATCGTGACTCGATAGACAGGGAGCCGATGGATCATGAATCCGCAGCCCCTGACGATGAGAGCGTACCGAACCCGAACCCTGCCGGGGCGGAGGATTACACGCAGGATCGCGTCCCCATTGCAGAAGCGAGCCTTGCCACAGGCTATGAACTGGCAGATGTTCGGACGCGGCCCATTGTGATCTTTATCGTCTCGCTGTTCATCGCCGCGGCGATCGCGCACCTGATCCTGTTCTACGTCTTGCGTGTGTGGTCGGGTCAGCCGCTGCCCTTTGAGTTCGGCATACTACCGGCGCGGGTCTCGCTGCCCGAAGTGCCCGGGCCTGGCCTGGATGCTGCGCCCGAAAGCCAATTAGAGCAGTTGTACCAGCTTGAAAGGGAGCGTCTTTCGACCTACGGCTGGATCGACCGGGACGCAGGCCAAGTACGCATTCCCATTACGCGCGCCATGCAACTGATCGGCGAGTCGGGCTTGCCTGCGCAGGATGGCGCGGCCCCGGTTTTTCGCCTCGAGCCTGCCTTCCGCATGGATAGCGCCGGCGGCGTGCGGCCTGTGGGCGAAGAGCCGAGCGCCGCAGAGCAGCCCCAAGAAGGCGCGGGCGGTACAGGTGGCGGCAGCGCGACAGACGACATCGTAGGCGAAGAGGGCGCGCCGCCTACCGGCTCCGAAGAAGAGGCCCCCGAAACGCGTAGCAACGGCGAGAGCATGACCGGCGGCGCGTCCAGCGAAGAAGGGGTCGTAGAGGAAAGGGATGAAGATGATTGACCGGCACACGAACAGACCGGCGCGCGGGTGGCGCGCCAGCGCACTGCGTCTGTTCGGCGTGGTGACTTTGTTGGTGCTTTGGGGGGGGCTGCCGGGCGCTGCCTATGCCCATGACCCCATCGAATACAGCGGCAACGTGTTCGACCTGGTTAGCTTCGAGCAGCGACTAAATCACGACGTGCCGCGCGACCTGCCCTTCCGCGATGAGACAGGCCGCTCGGTGACGTTAAACACCTATTTGGGCGATAAGCCGCTTGTGCTCGTCCTCTCCTACTACGAGTGTGAAACCTTGTGCCCCATGGTGCGCGAGGGCTTGGTCGAGTCGCTGCGCCCGCTCCGTTTCTCCGTGGGTAAAGAGTTCGACGTGGTGGTGGTCAGCATTGACCCGGAGGAGACGCCCGACATCGCTGCACAGACCAAGGCCGAGGTGGTTGCCGCGTATGGGCGGCCCGGCACGGAAGCCGGATGGCATTTTCTCACCGGCGAACACGACAACGTCGATCAGTTGGCCGAGGCTGTGGGCTTTCGCTTCGCCTACGATGCCAAACTTGACGAATACGCCCATCCGAGCGGCCTGATGCTCTTGACGCCAACGGGCAAGCTGGCCCGTTACTTCTACGGGATCGAGTATGGGACGCGCGATCTGCGCCTGGGGCTGGTGGACGCATCCAAGAACGAGATCGGCTCGCCCATCGACCAACTGCTCCTGCTCTGCTATCACTATGACCCGGCAGTGGGCCAGTACAGCTTGTTGATCATGAACGTTCTGCGTACCGCGGGCCTTGTCACAATCGTGGGGCTGGGCGCGCTAATCTGGGCCATGTCGCGCAAGCAATCCAGCGGCGCGCATACGCTTGGCTGAGGCAAGAATCTATGTGGTATCAACTATTTCCGGAACAAGCATCCACCCTCGCCGCCGACGTAGACCGCATCTTTTTGTGGGAACTGACCCTGTCCCTTGTCTTTGCTGTGCCCGTCGCCGTGCTCATTGTCTTCTTCGCGGCGAAATACTATCGCCGGGGCGTGGCCGAGCGCTTCGACGAGGCGCCGGAAGGCCGCCAACCTGGGCCGACTTGGCTCTTGGAAGCAAGCTGGATTGTGCTCCTCTTTCTCCTGGGGATGGGAACCTTTAGCTGGGGCGCGCGCATCTTCTTTCGCATCAACGCCATGCCTGCCGAGGCGATGGACGTGTACGTCGTGGGCAAGCAGTGGATGTGGAAATTCCAACATCCAACCGGCCAGGCCGAGATCGACGAGTTGCATGTGCCGGTCAATTTCCCGGTGCGCCTCACCATGATCTCGGAAGATGTGATCCACAGCTTCTATGTGCCTGCATTCCGCATCAAAAAAGACGTGCTGCCGGGCATGTACACAACGACCTGGTTCGAGGCGACCCAAACCGGCGAATACCAACTTTTCTGCGCGGAATATTGCGGCACAGACCACTCGCGCATGTTGGCGCGTGTGGTTGTGATGGACCCTGTTGATTACCAGGCGTGGTTGAGCAGCCGCGCAGTCGGCGGCGGAACAGGCGCGATCCCCCAAGGCACAGCCGGTTCACAGGCCGCGGCGGGCGAAGCGGCTCCTGCTACCATGGCCGATCAGGGAGCGCAGCTATTCCAGTCGCTCGGCTGCGACTCCTGTCACCGTGCGGATGGCAGCGGTTCCGGCCCCCCGTTTGCCGGGCGCTGGGGCGAAGAAGTGCCCTTGGAGAGCGGGCGGGCTGCCCGTCTGGATGTGCAATATGTCCGCCAATCGATCGTCGACCCCATGGCCGAGATCCATGCAGGCTATGAACCGATCATGCCGAGCTATGAAGGGCAGATCGACGAGGACGGACTGCTTTTGTTGATCGAATACATCCGTTCGTTGAGTGAAGGCCAAGAGTAGGAGCAGAGATGAGCACCGTTGCACCGGGTCTAAAGCTGCAACAAGATTATCTGAACGTGAGCTACACAGTTAAATCGTGGCTCTTGACCGTCGATCATAAGCGCATCGGCATCTTGTACCTGATCACCATCACGCTGTTCTTTGTCTTGGGCGGCGCGGCGGCGACGGCGCTGCGCTTGGAACTGGTGACGCCCGAAGGCGATATGGTCTCGTCGGAGACTTATAACAAGCTCTTCACCATGCACGGGGCCATCATGGTCTTCTTCTTCTTGGTTCCCTCCATCCCGACCACGCTGGGCAACTTCCTGATCCCGCTGATGGTGGGCGCGCGTGATATGGCCTTCCCCCGGCTCAATTTGGCAAGCTGGTATCTCCTGGTGGGCGGCAGCGTCTTTGCCCTGATCTCGTTGGTGGCCGGCGGCGTGGACACCGGCTGGACCTTCTATACGCCCTATAGCTCGACCTACACAGGCAGCCATGTGCTGGCAATGGCTGTGGGCATTTTTATTGCAGGCTTTTCGTCGATCTTCACCGGCATCAACATCATTGTCACGACCCACAAGATGCGCGCGCCGGGGTTGACCTGGTTCCGTCTGCCCCTGTTCGTTTGGTCGCTCTATGCCACGAGCCTGATCTTGATCTTGGGCACGCCGGTGCTCGCCATCACATTGATCTTGGTGGGCGTCGAGCATGTTTTTCGCGTCGGCATCTTCGACCCGCGGCTGGGCGGCGATCCGCTCCTTTTTCAACATCTTTTCTGGTTCTATTCGCACCCGGCTGTCTATATCATGGTGCTGCCGAGCATGGGCGTGGTCAGCGAATTGGTTTCCTGCTTCTCGCGCAACCCTCCCTTCGGCTATCGTTTCATTGCCATCTCCAGCCTTGCCATTGCCGTCTTTGGCTTTCTGGTGTGGGGCCATCACATGTTTGTGTCGGGCCAGTCCGTCTACGCGGGGATGCTTTTCTCCTTGTTGAGCTTTGCGGTGGCGATTCCCTCTGCCGTGAAGGTCTTTAGCTGGACCGCGACGCTTTACAAAGGGCATATCAGCCTGGATACGCCCATGCTCTATGCGCTCGGCTTCATTGGCCTCTTTACCATCGGCGGGCTGACGGGGCTGATGGTGGCGACGCTGCCGGTCGACGTGCATGTGCATGACACCTATTTCGTCGTCGGTCATTTCCACTACATCATGGTCGGCGGCGCGGTGCTGGGCCTCCTGGGCGGCATTCACTTCTGGTGGCCCAAGATGTCTGGGCGCATGTATCCTGAAGTTTGGGGGCGGGCGGCTGCGATCATCACCTTTGTCGGCTTTAACCTGACCTTCTTCCCCCAACTGATGCTTGGCTATCAGGGAATGCCGCGGCGCTATCACGAGTATGCACCCTTTTACCAGGTACTCAATGTGCTGTCCACAGCGGGCGCGTCCGTCTTGGCGCTTGGCTTGCTCATCCCGCTGATCTATTTCGCTTGGAGCCTCCGCAACGGGCGCATTGCGGGCAACAACCCCTGGGGAGCGACCGGCTTCGAATGGCAGACCACATCGCCGCCCCCACCGTACAACTTCGACGAGATCCCTGTCTCCGACCATCCGCCCTATCTGTATGGGACGGTGGAGGCGTACACCCCGCAAACCACCCAGACGGTAGAGGAGCGCAAGGATGGATAGAGCGCATGGCGTAGTTGCCCACCACTTTCAAACTCTGGAACAGCAGCAGGAAGCGAACCGGCTGGGGATGTGGGCCTTTCTGGCCTCAGAGGTGCTTTTCTTTGGCGGCCTCTTTACGTCCTACGCGGTCTTTCGCTCGGCCTATCCCGCGACCTTTACAGAAGCCGCCAGCCATCTGGATATTGTGCGCGGAACCATCAACACGGCTGTGCTGCTGACCAGCAGCTTGACCGCGGCGCTGGCTGTCCACGCGGCCGAGCAGCGCCAGCGCAGGCGGATGCTCTTGCTGATGCTTGCTACGCTGCTGTTGGGCTTGACCTTTTTGGGGATCAAGGCGACCGAATATTACACCGAATATGTGGAGCAGTTGGTCCCTGGCCTAGTCTTTGTGTGGGAAGGGCCGGACGTGCTGCAGGCGCGCGTCTATTTCTCACTCTACTTCATCATAACGGGGATCCACGCGGTCCACATGATCATCGGCTTGGGGGTTCTGGCGGTGATGATCTTCTTTGGCCTGCGCGGCGCGTATGATCTAGACCCCATGCCGGTCGAGCGCTTCGGCCTCTACTGGCACTTTGTGGACCTGATCTGGATCTTCGTGTTTCCGTTGCTCTATTTGATCTAAGTGTCAAGTGCGGTTTGTCCGACTCAGCGCACTTAACACTCAGTCGCTAACCACGTTTGAGGTAGCCGGATGGAACATACGTCGTCACGCCCACCGTCACAAACACCGTCACA